>DASXYS010000147.1:0-23375 GCA_036502365.1 Amycolatopsis sp. | reverse complement strand
TAATTGGACTATTCCGTCCATCCAGAGTCGTGCTGGAATATTCCACGCGCAAGAGGCGAGAGGTGATCTTGGGCTGGTGGGTGAAATGTTCACCCATTCGGCCTGGCCTGGGTGCATATCGGTAATCGGCGGTGGTCAGAGACCTGCGGCAGGGCCAAGGGGACGCTGCCGCAGACCTCTGACCGGGGCTTACCTGGCCCGGGGTGGCCGGGGTCCGGTCGAGGCCGGTGGGCGGCCGGTCGCTCCGGTGTCGGCGAACGTGGGCGCGGCGCTGAAGGCGATGCCGCCGATGACGGCCGGCCGGCGAGACCGACGGCGGGTGTCAGCAGACTTGCTTGCTCCTTGAAGGTGAGTGCTGGTGGGACACCGTCAGCCAACGGGAAACCCCGTTTTCAAAGGGTTTCCACGGGCTTGCCCGGCCGACCGGAACGGGGGCCCATGCGCGTAGTGGTGGTCGAGGACCAGACCATGCTGGCCGACCTGGTGGCCACCGGTCTCCGCCGCGAGTCGATGGCGGTGGACGTCGTTTACGAACGGTGGCGCGGCTGACCGAGCCCTTCCGCCGCGGGGCCGGCCGGACCCACTCCATCGCCGACGGCCGCGGCCCCGGACTGTCCATCGTGGACTCCGTCACCACCGCCCACCACGGCACCCTGAACCTGGCCGCGCGCCCGCGGGCGGCTTGTGCGTTCGCGTCACCCTGCCCGTGGCGGACGAGTGATCACCGGCGTACTCACTTCGCGTTCCGCCGCCGGACGACGGCGGCCACGACGAGCGCGGCCGCCCCGGTGCCGAAGACGCCGGTGCCCGCGGCGACGCAACGGGTGGCCAGCGCCAGCCCGCCGAGTGCGGCGCACAGAATTTCGCCCGTGATGAAGGCCGCCCGCAGCGTCCAGCCCCAATCGCTGAAGATCGCCCCGAGCAGCTCCGGCCACGACGGGGCCGTCGCCTTGCGATGGCGGGCACAGCCGCTCGTGGCCGGAATCCGGCGGACCTGCAGGTAGCGCACGAGCGGGTCTTCGTCGGCGCCCGGCGGCGGCTCGCCCACGCCGGTCGGCCGGGTGGAGCGAGGAGACGTGCGTCGCCCGTTTTCCCCTGGCTGGTTGCGGTTGGCTACGTATACCATGGGCTTGTTGCCCTCCTTATCGATTTTTGGTGAGTCGGAAGGTGTTGTGCAGCGTCGGCGCGGCTCCCTCTGGCCAGGGAGTCGCGCTTTTTTCGCATTCCACAGCGCATTCCAGAGCGCGTTTCGCCGTGCGCGTTCCACCCGGCTCTGCCAAGTGGAGAAATTTGTGTCGGCGGATGATGGACCTGTCCGCCGTTGCTGATGTTCGAACCTGTCAGTGCCTCCCAGGAGTGGCTGCCGCGACCGGCCTTCAGGTGGGTATGTGCTGTTCGCAGGCATCGTCGTTGAGTTCATCCCCCAGTTCGCCCATGCCGCTGCACGTGCATCTGTCCGTGCAGTGTATCCCCGTGATCAGGTCGGTGAAACACAGAGTGGAGGCCTCCGCACTGCTGGAAAGGCCACCGTGGCACCGGAAATCGACCTGATCGACGAGCGTCGGCGCACTTGTTGACCATCGGTAAAGTTGCCTCGTACCAGCACGGGGTTGCGCACCGTAGACACCGTTGTCGCACATTGTTTCCGGCTGCCGACACGTGAGGCATTCGGGTGTTTTCGAATATTCCGCGGGAGCTGGAGCCGGTGTCGGCCGTTCCAGTCCGCCTGCGCCGGTCCTGACGCGGTGAACGTCTCCTGATGCGCCGTCCGTGGCGATCACTGTGTGTATCACCCGAATGGATGACGCGGATTCCGTGGTGACTCCGCTGTTCGGCTACGCCCCGTGCACTCCTGGCGTGTTTTCGGCCTCCGCGACAGCCGTGACGGGGCTGGGCTGCGCGATCGCCGTTCTGGCCGCTCGCGCAGATGGACGCGCATATTCCAATGGTCGCGCTGGTCTGGGGGTGTGCGGCGGCGTCGTGATAAACCGTCGGCAGCCGGGAATACGGCGGCATCGCGCGGTGGCTCCGCGGGGTAGCGAAGAGTAGTCGACGAGGTCACTCGAACCGCTGGGCGACTCCGGAACACCGCTCGGCGCGACACTCCCAGTAGGACGTGAGGTGACCGTGAGTCTTCGCCAAGATGGGATCAACAGAGATGGGATCAAGAGAACCGGGGAGGGAGAACACCGGAGAAATGGGGCGGGGCCCCTTGCGCGAACAGGGGGCCCCGCGGTGTCCGTTAACCAGCCCGTGAAGACAAGGAACAGGACCTGGTGACTGTACAGCTGGACAGACCCCGTGAACCAGGGATCCGCGCGCCCCAACGGGTCGATGTGGCCGGATGCTTCGGCGTCGAGGACCCGCGCCCGCGCGTCGCGACCCCGGAAGAGATGATCGCCGCGGCGGCGAAGGTGCTGGCCGGCCGTGGCCATGGCCGGCACCGCAAGCCCGATACCCGCGACGGCCTGCTGTGCCGGGTGGCCGACAGGCTGTCGCGCTGGGCCGCCGCGCTCCGCGTCGCCCTCCTGCTCGCCGCCGGCGGCTGCGCGATGGCCGCGGTGGTGACGACGACCAACCCCCGGATCGCCGCTTCCCTGGGCACGTTCGTCGCCTTCGCGAGTGTGGTCGGCGCGTGCGCGGTCTGGCCCCGGCGCACCCGCGTGCCCCGGCGGTAACGGCCGGGCGGAGTATTACGAGGGGCCATCGAGCACGGACCGCTGCCGCTGAGCCGTCACCTCAGGCGCCGCCGTCCGGTGAGGTAGAGAGCCAGGCCGGCGATGAGCAGCAGGCCCGCCAGGGAGAGCGGCCAGGCCACGTCCACGCCGGTGTTCGGCAGCCGGTGCGGCGGCTCGCCCGGACCCGTCGCCGGTCCGGGGCTGGGCGTCGGCGGCACGGCCGGGACGACCGGGACACTGACACTCGCCTCGCCGCCCGGGACCGGGTTGCCGTCGGGGCCGGTACCGGTGGTGGTGGCGGCGTTGCGGACCCGGCCCGCCGTCACGTCCGCCGCGGTGACCGGGTGCGGCGCCACCGTGCAGACCATCGCCTGGCCCGGCGCGAGCACGGTGCCCGGGCAGCGCACCGGGCCCGCGGCCGGGTCGTCGACCTTGATCTGATGGACGGTGGCCGCACCGGTGTTCGTGACGGTGATCGTCCAGGTGATCCGGTCCCCGGCGCCGATGCGCCCGTCGCCGGTCAGGTCCACCGGGTAGGCCGACTTGATGATCGCGAGCGCGCCCGACGCGGTGGAGCGCACCGTGGCGGTCGCGGGCTTCGAGTCGACCGGGGCGCCTTCCGGCGGGGTGCCGGACGCCACCGCGGTGTTGTCGATCGACCCAGCGTCCACATCGGACTGTGTCACGCGGTAGGTCGCGGTGCAGGTGACGTGCTGCCCGGCCGCCAGCGAGGCCGACGGGCAGACCGGCGCCGGGCCTTCGTCGCTGCCGGTGAACCGGGTCTCGCGGACCGTCACCGAGCTGAGCGTGACGTTGCCGGTGTTGGTGACCACAAAGGAATAGACAACGTCTTGGCCGGCAGCTGAGACGGTGTCCGGCGACGCCGTTTTGGCCAGCGTCAGCGCGGCATCCGGTGGAGTCGGCACGACCACTGTGGACGGATCCGAGGTCGGCGGCTCGCCCCCGTTGGGCGGGATGCTGGTGCCGACCGCTGTGTTCGTCACGCGCCCGGAGTCCACATCGGACTGGGTGAGCACGTAAGTCGCCGTGCAGACCGCCTGCGCGCCAGGTGCGAGGCTGGCCACCGTGGCGCCGCCGCCCGGGCAGGAGAGCGGCGAGAGCTGTCCGGTGCCGGAGAAGGCCGTCTCCCGCACGGTCACGTCGGTGCGCGTCTGGTTGCCGGTGTTGGTCACCACGAACGAATAGGTGACGGTCTGCCCCGTGTGGAAGTGGCCCTCGTCGGCCGGATCCGCCGACTTCACCAGCGACAGCCCTGGCTTGGCCGGCACGGTCACCTTCGCCTGCGACGGGCCGGAGGTGACCGGGTCGCCCTGGGGCGGGGTGCCGGTCGCCTCGGCGGTGTTGGTCACCGAGCCGGCGTCCGCGTCGGCCTGGGTCAGGGTGTAGGTGGCGGTGCAGGTGACGGACTGGCCGGGCGCCAGCGTGCGCGACGGGCACCCGATGGCCGACATCGTCCCCGTGCCGGTGAACGCGGTTTCGCGCACGGCCACCGAAGTCAGCGTGCGGCTGCCGCTGTTGGTCACGACGAACCGGTAGGCGACGGCGCGCCCGGCACCGTCCACTGTGGCCGGTTCGGCCGACTTGACCAGCGTCAGCGCGGCCCCGCCGCCGGCCGTGACCACCGCGGTCGCGGGCGGGGTGGTCGCCGGTGGCAGGTCCCCGGGCGGGGTGCCGGCCGCGGTCGCGCTGTTGGTGATCCGCCCGGCGTCGAGGTCGGCCTGGGTCGCGGTGTAGTCCGCGGTGCAGGTGACGGTCTGGCCGGGTGCCAGCGTCGGCACCACCGCGCCGCCCGCCGGGCAGGAGACCGCCGACAGCGTTCCGCTGCCGCTGAAGTCCCCTTCGGTGACGGTCACGTCGGTCTGCGTCACGTTGCCGGCGTTGGTCACCGTGAACGAGTAGCGGACCGGCTTGCCCGCACTGTCCACTGTGGCCGGTTCGGCCGATTTGGCCAGCGTGAGCGCGGCAGAGCGGGTGGCGGTTACCTTCGCCGACGAAGGCGCCGAGGTGGTCGGCTCAGTGGCGCGCGGCGCCGTGCCGTGTGCGACGGCGGTGTTCTCGATCGAGCCCGCGTCGATGTCCGCCTGTGTGATCGGGTAGATCGCCAGGCAGGTCTGGGACGCGCCCGGCGCGAGCACCGTGTTGGGGCAATTGATCTCGGGGGCGGGGCCGGAGCCGGTGAACCGGGTCTCGGCCACCCCGACGCCGCTCAGCGTCACGTCACCGGTGTTGGTCACCACGAACCGGTAGGTCACGGACTGGCCGATCCGCTCGACGGTGGTCGGGACGGCGGTTTTCGCCAGCGTGATCGCCGGGTGCGCGGGCGTCGGGATGGACACGCTGGAGGGGTTCGAGGTGGTCGGGTCGGGCGACCCGGGCCGCTTGCCGTGCGCGGTGGCAGTGTTGTCCAGCCGGCCCGAGTCCACGTCGTCCTGGGTCAGCACGTACGTCGCCGTGCACGTGGTGCCGGCGCCCGGGGCGAGTGTGGTGACCGGGCAGACCGTCGGGGTCATGGCGCCGCTGCCGGAGAACGCGGTCTCGTCGACCCCGATCTCGTTCAGCGGCACGTTGCCGGTGTTGGTGACCAGGAACGAGTAAGTGATCCGCTGTCCGGCGGTGTAGGCGTCCGGGTTGTCGGGGGCGGCGGACTTCTGCAGGGTCAGCGCCGGCTTCGGCGTCTCGGTGGGGGTGCGGGTGGACGACGGGTTCGAGGTCACCCTGGTGGTCACGCCCGGTGGCAGCCCGGACGCCGTGGCGGTGTTGACCACGGCGCCGTTCCCCTGGTCCGCCGTGGTGATCACGTACGGCAGCCGCGCGGTGCAGGTCTGCGATTCACCCGGGGCGAGCGCCGGCCGGGGGCAGGTGACCGCGCCGGCGTTGGCGTCGGTCACGGTGAGGTCGCTCAGCGCCAGCGCACCGGTATTCGTGACGGTGAAGGTGTACCCGATCGTGTCGTCCGCGTCGGTGATCCCGTTGCCGTTCACGTCCACCGGCGCGGCGGCGTGTTTCACCAGCTGCAGCGTCGCCGCCTTGGCGGTGTTGGTGACCGTGCAGGAGACGAAGTCGCCGATGCCGACCTGCACCTGCGCCGAGCCGCCCGCGTCACCGGTGGGCAGCTTGCTGTCCGCGGTGCCGTTGCGGGTGCAGGCCCAGGATCTGTCGTAATTGGACTCCAGCCCCGAGGTGGCCCTCTCGTTCAGGGTGTAGTTGCCGCCGCGGGCCCCGGCCAGCACGATGACCTCGCCGGTGGTCGCCGAGGCGCCGCCGTTGGTGCCGGCCGAGCCGAGCACCGCCCCGCCCGAAGCCGCGACCGAGACGGCGAACGAGTCGCCGGCGAAGCCGTTCACGACCTTTTTGGACAGCTGGAGGCTCGAGACCAGCACACCGAACCCGACCGCCTGACGCCCGCCGCCCACCATGCGCTGGGTGAACGAGGTCGGGTCCTCCGAGGACAGGATCGCGGTGCCGGTCTTGTTGGCGTTCGTGCGGCCGGCGCACCGGACGGTCGTGGTGCCGATGCCGGTGTACCCGCCTCCGCACGCGTTGCCGATGCCCGGACCGGAGCTGTCCGCGGTCAGCGACTCGATCGGGGAAGACGAGGTCCACTCGATCGATTCGCTCGGGTCGGTCGACTCGGCGTCCGCGCCCACCAGGCCGTAACCCTCGACCACGGCGCCGGTCGAGTCGGTGGCGACGATGTCCGTCAAGGCCGCGACGGTGGTCCTGCCATTGGCGGTCTGGTACAGCGCGGGCTTGCCCGGCACTCCGGTGTAGTGCCCGGAGTTGCCCAGGTAGGCGGCCGGATACGTGGGCAGCGAGTTCGCCGCGACCGGGCCGCCGGACACCTTGAGCGTGACCGCGAGCCGGTAACCGCCGGGCAGCGCGAACGTCAGCCGCTGGCCTGCCGCCGACGTGGCCTCCGAGGCGCTGTAGCCGGACAGGTCGAACCAGCAGAGCGTCCGCGCGTAGGTGCCGGTGCCCGCCGCGGCGAACCCGCAGCTCTGCGTCCCGGCCGCCGCCGCGGGGGACACCGAGCCGGGCACGGACACACCGAGCGCGAGCAGCACGATGGCCAGCAGCCCGAGCATCACCCGCCGGGGCTGTCCGGCACCGAACCTGACACCACTCATCGACCGTGGACCTCCCGACTCGGCTGGCGCTCCACGCTCATCGTGCGTGAGGGTGGCCGTCCCGGCATCCGAAGAGGTGATCAATCAGTCCATAGTGGCCGGTCACGGGCGGAAGTCCGCACGCACCGCGCGGTGGTCGCTGCCGTTCGCCGGGAGTACCGCGTCGCCGGTCGCGGTGAGCCCGCGGGCCAGCACGTGGTCGGGGCGGGTGAGCGGGAAGACTGCCGGCCAGGTGAACCCGAACCCGGTCTTGACCTCGGGGACAGTGGCGGTCAGTGCCCCGAACCGGCGGTCGGTCGACGCGGTGTTGAGGTCGCCGAGCACCAGGACCCGCGGCGAGCGGTCGGCCCGGAGCAGCCCGGTCAGCTCGTCCAGCGCCCGGTCCCGGGCCGCGGTCTCGCCGAGCCGGATGGAGGCGAGGTGCGCGACGTAGACCGTCACCGGCCCGGACGGCAGCCGGACCTGCGCCCGCAGCGCCCTCGCCCAGCCCTGCGCCAGGTCCAGCCGTTCGACTGCGGTGACCGGGTACCGGCTCCACAGCCCGACGGTGCCGGCGAACGCCTGGTACGGATGCCCGGGGCGCAGCGCCGCGTCGATCGAGGGGCCGGTGCGGCCGGTCCGTTCCTGGACCGCGACGAGGTCGGCGTCCGTGGCGGCCAGCGCCGTGGCCGCCGTTCCGGCCTGGGTGTTGCCCGCACCGATGTTCTGCGTTACCACGCGGAACCCGCCCGGCCCGTCGGCGGCGGTGGCCGGCAGCATCGGCGGCACGAACAGCGCCGCCCACGCCAGCACGGGCACCAGCAAGGCGATCTGCGCCGGCCGCGAACGCAGGGCGAAGGCCAGCCCGCCGAGCGGGAGCACCGCGAGGCCGAGCCAGGGCAGGAAACTGTCCACGAGGGTGCCCGCGCCCGCGACGTCGGGCACCAGGCGGTGGCCGAGCAGCAGCGCCGCGAGGGCGACCGCGAGCGCTGTGGGCGCCGCGGTGCGGAGGCGTCGCCGGAAGTCCATACGACCACAGTGGACTCCGTTGATGAGAGGTTTCTGAAACCGCCTCGGCTACCCTGGGGCGGGTCATGGACGAACACCCCGCCGCCCCGCTGGTCCTCGTCGCCGACGACGAGCCCGCGGTGCGGGCGGCGGTCGCCGACGCCCTCGAAGTGCACTCCTACCGCGTGATCACGGCCGGGGACGGACCCGGCGCCCTGCGCGCGGTGGCCGAGCACGAGCCGGACCTGGTCGTGCTCGACGTGCTGATGCCTGGGCTCGACGGCCTCGGCGTGTGCCGGGCGCTGCGGGCCGCGGGCCGCCGGGTGCCGATCCTGGTGCTGACCGCCCGGGCCGCCGCCGAAGACCGGGTCAGCGGACTGGACGCGGGCGCCGACGATTACGTCGTGAAGCCGTACCACCTCGGGGAACTGCTGGCCCGAGTGCGCGCCCTGCTGCGACGCAGTGGTGCCGAACCTGGGGCCGATCCGGTCGAAGCGCCGCCGCGGGTCGCGGACCTGGTGCTGGACCCGGCGTCGCGGCAGGGGCACCGCGGCGAGCGGACCATCCAGTTCACCGAGACCGAGTTCGCGTTGCTCGACCTGTTGCTGCGCAACCGCGGGCAGGTGCTGACCCGCGAGGTGATCACCGAACGCGTGTGGGGCTACGACTTCGGCCCGGCCAGCAATCCGGTCGAGGTCTACATCCGTTACCTGCGGCGGAAACTCGAGGCCGAGGGCGAGCCGCGGCTGGTGCACACCGTCCGCGGCGTGGGTTATCAGCTGAGGGAACCGTGAACCTGCGCACCCGGCTGGCCGTGCTGGCCGCGGTGTCGGTCGCGGTCGCGGTGGCCGCGATGGCGTTCGCCGCGTACTTCTTCTTCGACCGTGAGCTCAGCCGCCAGCTCGACGTCAGCCTGACCCGCGAGGCGAACCGGATCCAGCTGCAGATCAAGCAGGGGGACTGGTACCCGCCGGACGACCTCAGCTGTGAGTGGCTGGCGGCGCCGGCCTGCGCGCAGCTCGTCACGTCCGAGCCGGCAGGCCACCCGCTGTTCCCGGTCACGCCCGAGGCCCGTGCGGTCGCCGCGGGCAGCCGGGCGGAATTCAGCGGCGACGTGCTGTCCGACGGCCTGGCCCTGCGGGTGAAAACCGTGCCGGTGCGCCCCGGCGAGGCCCTGCAGGTGGCCGTGCGCTCGGACCAGGTGACGCAGAGCCTCGACCGGATCCGACGGGTGCTGCTACTGGCCGGCGCGGGCGGGGTGGTGCTGGCCTGCGCCTTCGGTTACCTGGTGGCGCGGGCCGGGCTGCGCCCGCTGGCCCGGATCACCGCCGCCAGCCGGCACATCGCGCGGACACGCGACCCGGCGCACCGGATCGCCGTGCGCGGCCGGGACGAGCTGGCCGAGCTGACCCGGCACTTCAACACCATGCTCGCCGCGCTGGAGGAGTCACTGGCGGCCCAGCGGCAGCTCGTCGCCGACGCTTCGCACGAGCTGCGGACCCCGTTGACCGCGCTGCGCTCGGACATCGACCTGCTCGCTCTCGACGGCCGGCTCGGCGACGACCGGAGAAGGGTGGTACTGCGCCGGATCGGTGACCAGTTCGAGGAGCTGACCCAGCTGGTCAACGACCTGATCGAGCTGGCCCGCGGCGACGAACCGCCGTCGGAAGCCGAGGACGTCGCCCTGGAACAGGTCGTGGGGGAGCGGGTCGAGCTGGCCCGGCGGCACTGGCCGGGGATCACCTTCACCACGCGGCTGGCGCCAGTCCTCGTCACCGGCAGCGCGGAACGGCTCGCCCGTGCGGTGGCGAACCTGCTGGACAACGCGGCGAAGTTCGCCCCGGCGGGCAGCACGGTGACCGTCGACCTCGCCGACGGCCGGCTGAGCGTGCGCGACGAAGGCCCCGGGATCGCCGAGGCGGACCGGCCACGGGTGTTCGACCGGTTCTACCGTTCGCCCACGGCGCGTGACGTGCCCGGTTCCGGGCTCGGGCTGGCGATCGTCGCCCAGGTGGTGCGGGCGCACCAGGGCCGGATCGAGGTCGGGTCGCCGCCGGGCGGGGGAGCCGAGTTCACCGTGTGGTTCCCGCCGGCCGGCTGATCTCATCTGCCGCTCATCTCCGCCGTCCACGGTGGACGCCCATGAGCGAACGAACGAAAACGGCCGTCCGGCGCGCTGTTGCGGTGACGGTGGTGGCGGGCTTGACCCTGACAGCGGCGCCTGCTGTCCAGGCCGCCGCCGGGGTGCGTCTCGACCACGGTGCGCTGGCGATCCCGGTCTCGGGCGGCGTCGCGTTGCTGGACCCCGCCACCCTGCGGGTCGACGCGCGGACCACCGCCGGGACGCTGGTGCTCTCCGAAGGGGCCCAGGAACCGTTGGGGGCGCCGGGTCCCATGTCCGTCCACAATGGAACTTACCGCTGGTCCTACCCGGGCCGGGGGCTGACCGCTTCGGCCTCGGCGCGCGACGGCCGTCTGGTCGTCGACCTGCACGCGAGCGCGGACGGTGACCTGAGCTGGCCCGTCACGGGCATGGACCGGGCCGCGAGCGCCGTGCAGTTTCCCCGCGGTGAAGGGCTTTCCGTGCCGGTTGCCGACCCGTGGTGGAACGGGCAACTCGGCGGCACGGACCTGGTGCGCCTGCAGGATCTCACCATGCCGTTCTGGGGCTACACGCTCGGCAAGGTCGGCACCGTCGGCGCCGGGTACGTGGTGCCGACCGACCTCGGCACGAGCCTGCGCTTCGTCTCCACCGCGGGCCGTCTGCACACGGCCACTTCTCACCACTTCGCCGCCGCCGACGGCACGGACGGCTACACCGTGGCGTTCAGCATCACGGACGGTTCCCCGGTCGCACCCGCACTGGACTACCGGCGGTGGCTCGCGAGCCACGGGCAGCTCGGCAGCCTGGAGCAGAAGATCAAGGCGAATCCGGCCGTGGGCAAGCTGATCGGCGCGTTCCACGCCTATCTCTGGGGTGACGGCCGCACTGCCGGCGCCGTGCGGCAGATGCAGCAGCTCGGCCTCGGCCGGATGTGGCTGGGCTACGACTCCGACGACAGCCCGATGCCCGCCGACGCCGTCCGCGCCGCCGAGGACGCGGGCTACCTGGTGGGCCCCTACGACAGCTGGGACAACGCGCAGGACCCGGCGACCGCCGACACCCCGGCCGCGCGCTGGCCGTCGCCGGTCTGGCCGCGGGCTTGTGTCGAAAATGCCCAGGGACAGCCGGAAACCGGGTTCGGGGGCCGTGGCTGTTACGTCAGCTCCCAGGCCCTCGCCGACGCCGAACCTGCGCACCACTACCTCGCCGACCGCGTCGCCGCGACGGCCGCGAACGGGGCGGACAGCTACTTCCTCGACGTCGACGCCACCGGCGAGCTGTTCCGCGACCACAGCGCCGCCCACCCGATGACCGAGGCGCAGGACCGGGCGAACCGCCTGTCCCGTATGGCGAAGCTGAGCGGCGAGTTCGTGCTGGGTTCGGAAAGCGCCGGTGCCTGGGCGAACCAGGTACTGGCCTTCAGCCACGGCTCCAGCACCCCGGCCGCGGACGGGCTGTGGGCCGCGGAGCGGGACAAGGACGCCTGGGGTGCCTACTGGCCGTCCACGCGGCCCGGCTTCTTCTTCAAGCCGGCCACGATTTCCGCGGACCTCGCCAAGGCGATGTTCGACCCGCGCTACCGCGTCCCCCTGTACGAGACGGTGCTGCACGACTCGGTGATCAGCCTCGACCGCTGGGAGCTGCCGCTGGACAAGCTGCCCGCGCAGCGCGCCACCCGGATCCTGCTGGCGATGCTCTACAACACCCCGCTCAACCTCGCGCTGGACCGGAAGGCGCTGACTGAGGAGGGTCCGGAGTTGGCTTCACTGCAACGTTTCTTCGCCGGGATCCAGGAGGCAGCGGGCACGAAGGCGATGACGGGGTTCGCCGCGCTGTCCGGTGACGGGCGCGTCCAGCAGACCACCTTCGGCGACCACGCACTGGTCGTCACGGCGAACTTCGGCAGCACCGCGGTTCAGGGACTGCCCGGTGGTTGCGTTTCGGCCGAGCGGCCCGGCCGGCCCGTGCAGCGGTTGTGCCCGAAGGCCGCTTGATGAGCCGCGGTTCAGCGGTGGCCCGGTTGCCGTGGCGGGGCTTGGGGTGCTTCGAGCTGGGCCAGCCAGGTGGTGAGCACCTGTTCCAGCTGCCCGGCGTCGGCCGGGGCGAGGTCGTCGACCAGACGGCGCTCGTTGTGCATGTGGGCGGTGAAGGCGGTGTCGATCAGCTCGCGGCCGGCCGGGGTCAGCGCGACCACCCGGCCGCGCCCGTCGGCGGTGCTGGGGTGGCGGGTGACCAGGCCGGCGCGTTCGAGCCGGTCGATCCGCTTGGTCATGGCGCCGGTGGTGACCATGGTGAACGCGGCCAGCTCGCCGGGCGCGCGTTCGAACGGGTCCCCGGCGCGGCGGAGCGCGGCCAGTACGTCGAACTCGCCCTCGCTGAGCCCGTACCGGCTGTACACGACGCAGAGCTGGGCGGTCAGGAGTGAGGCGACGCGGTGCAGCCGGCCGATCACCCCCTGCGGGCTGACGTCGAGGTCGGGACGTTCGCGAGCCCATTCGGCCTGGATGCGGGCAACGTGGTCCAGCAGCGGTTCGGTCACCCGCCCCATGGTAGCTTCCCGGGAAGGTATTGTAGCTTCCATGGAAGCTACCTTGCGGTGGAGCCTGGTAACCGCCGTCGCGCCGATCGCCTGGGGCACCAACTACTTCGTCACCCACGAGCTCCTGCCGCCCGGGCTGCCGCTGTACGGCGCGGTCCTGCGGGCGCTGCCGGCCGGCCTGCTCCTGCTCGCGGTGCGCCGGCGGCGGCCGCGCGGGTCGTGGTGGTGGAAGTCGCTGGTGCTGGGCGCGTTGAACACCAGCGCGTTCTTCACACTCGTCTACGTTTCGGCGCAGGCCCTCCCGACCAGCCTGGCGTCCATGATCATGGCCACCTCCCCGGTGGTGCTGATGCTGCTGGCCTGGCTGCTGGTCGCCGAGCGGCCCACGGTGCTCGCGCTTGCCGGGGCCGCGGCCGGTATCGCCGGAGCCTGTCTGATGCTGCTGACCGCGGCCGTGCGGGTCGACGCGCTCGGCGTCGCCGCGTCGGTGGGTGCGATGACCCTGTCCTCGGTCGGGTACATCCTGGCGAAACGGTGGTCGGGCGAGGTCGACGTGATCGCCTCGACCTCCTGGCAGCTCATCGCGGGCAGCCTCCTGCTGATCCCGCCGGCGGTCGTGGTGGAGGGCTCGCCGCCGGCGCTGACCGGGGACATGCTGCTCGGGTTCGGCTACGTCACCGTGGTGGCCACGGCCCTCGCGTTCGCCGCCTGGTTCACCGGGCTCAAGCACCTGCCCGCCGCGTCCGTCGGCCTGATCGGGCTGCTCAATCCCGTCACCGGGGTGCTGCTGGGCACGCTGCTGGCCGGTGACACGCTGACCGGGCAGCAGCTCGGCGGTATCGCGCTGGTGCTGGCCGGGCTGGTGCTCGGGCAGCCGATCGTCAGCCGGCTCCGGCGTCGCGCGGACGTTTCCCGGCCGCCGGCTGTCCTGAGTGGACGGTCTGAGTGAGCGCGTCCTCCAGCGCCGCCCGCGCGCCCCGCAGGGCGAGCCGCAGCTGATCCGGCTTACGGCGGATCTGGGCCAGCAGGAGACCGCCCTGGATCGCGGCCATGGTGAGGTCGGCCAGGTCCGTCACGTCCACGTCCGGGAGCAGCTCGCCCGACTCCTGCATCCGGCGCAGGCCCGCGATCAGCGGGGCCTCCCACCGGGCGAAGGCGTCCACGAACGCTTCTCGGGTGAGGTCGTCCCGGTCGCTGAGCTGGGCGGCCAGCGAGCCGATCGCACAGCCGCCCACCGCGTCCTGCCGGGTGCCGTTGGCCACGATCGCGCCGAACCAGCGATCGATGCCGGCCAGCGAGCCGACCTCCAGCAGCAGCGGTTCCTGCGCGGCCAGCACCTTGTCCACAGTGGAATGAACCACGGAGCGGACGAGGTCGTCCCGGTCGTCGAAGTAGTGGTAGAGCTGGCTGCGGCCGACGCCCGCGGCGCGCTCGACGTCGTCCAGTGTCACTGCCGCGACACCGCGCTGCTGGATCAGGTCCGCCGCCGAATCGAGGATGCGCTCCCGGGTCGCGCGCCCCCGCGCGGTGGTCGGTGTGTGCCCCATGGCGCCTCCTCGGTGTTCTGTACTGCTTGATACAGTCTGCCGCATGCCGTTCTGTACTGTGCGATACAGTCCGCGGCGGTGCCGAGTCAAGGAGGAGCTGTGAGCCGGTTCGCGGTTACGAACACCCGGGTTTTCACCGGGACCCACGTGGCCGAGGCGTCCGTGGTCGTCGTCGAGGACGGGACGATCGCCGCGGTCGGCCACGCCGTCCCCGAGGGGATGGAGACGGTCGACGGCCGGGGAGGGACCCTGCTGCCGGGCCTGATCGACGCGCACACCCACACCGACGAGGACGGCCTGCGCACGGCACTGAGCTTCGGCGTGACCACCGAGCTGGACATGATGTCGGTGCCGGACGAGCTGGGCCCGGTGCGCGAGAAGGCGCGGACCGGGTTCGACCTGGCCGACGTCCGCACTTCTTCGTGGGGTCTCGCCCATCCCGACGGGCATCCGCACCAGCTGCGGCGCGGCCTGGGCGACCCGGTGTGGCCCACCGCCACCGTCCCGGACGAGGCGCGCGCCTTCGTCGATGGGCGGCTGTCCGAGGGCGCCGACTACATCAAGATCATGGTCGAGGACGGCGCCGCGTTCGGTTCTTCGCTGCCGACGGTGCCGCCCGAGGTCGTCGCCGCGACGGTCGAGGCGGCGCACGAGCGCGGGGTGCCGGCCCTGGTCCACGCGCTCAGCGCCGCGGCCACCCGGGTGGCGGTCGAGGCGGGCGCGGACGGCGTGACCCATCTGCACTACGACGAGGTGATCAGCGAGGATCTGGTCGGCCGGATGCGTGAGCAGGGCATGTTCGTCATCACCACCCTGGCCGTCACCGCGTCCGGCGCGTCCGACGGCGCCGGTCCGCGCCTGGCTGCCGACCTGCGGGTGGCCTCGCGCCTGGATGCGGCGTGGCGCGACAACCTGGGACGCGAATTCGGCTGGAACGCCAGCCTGGCCAACGCTTTGCGCTCGGTCGGGCGGCTCCACGCCGGCGGCGTCGAGGTGCTGGCCGGCACCGACGCGGCCCACCTCGGTGCCCCGGGCCTGGCCCACGGCGCCAGCCTGCACGACGAGCTACGCCTGCTCGAGGCCGGCGGGCTGACCCCGATCGAGGCGCTCGGCGCGGCCACGCGGCGGACCGCGGACCGGTTCGGCCTCACCGACCGCGGGCGGATCGAGCCGGGCGCCTCGGCGGACCTGGTGCTGGTGGACGGTGACCCGACCACGCGGCTTTCCGCGACGCTCAACACCCGCGCGGTGTGGCGCCGCGGGCACCGGCTGGCAGGTTAGCTGTCACCCGGAGCCAGGCCGGCCGTTCGGCCTCGGGCCGGACCTCGACGGCTGAGCGGTGCGCGCTCAGCCGCTCAGGGCCTGGGTGCCGAGCACGGTGATCAGGGCGAGCCGCTCGGCGTCCTCGGTGCCGGGTTCCGCCGTGTAGACCATGATCCGCAGGTCGTTGCCCACCACGGCGAGCACGTCGCAGTCCAGCTTCACCGGGCCGACCTCGGGGTGGAGGATGGTCTTGAGCCCGGCTTCCTGCTCCCCGGCCGCAGCGGACTCCCACAGCTCGGCGAACCGCTCGCTGGTGGCGCGCAGCTCCGTGATCAGCCGCCGCAGCTGCGGGTCGGCCGGGTAGCGCTCGGCGGTCGCGCGCAGGTCGGCCACCATGCCGGCGTGGAACCGGGCCAGGGACTCCGGCGTGTGCTGGGCCCGCGAGCCCGGCCCGGCGAACTGCCGCCACACGCTGTTGCGCTCGAATCCCCGCCATCCCGACGGGTCACCCATCAGCGCCGCGTACGGCGGGTTGGCCAGCAGCAGCGTCCACGAGGCGTCGAAGACGGCGACCGGCGTCCCGGTCAGCCGGTCCAGCAGCCGGTGGACGCTCGGGTTGATGAACGTCGGCACCGTCTCCGGCCCCGGCGGGTTCAGCCCGGCCAGGCGGAACAGGTGGGCGCGCTCGATCGCGGACAGCCGCAGCGCGCGGGCCAGCGCCTCGACGACCTGCGCCGAGGGACTGGTTGCCCGGCCCTGCTCCAGCCGGGTCACGTAGTCGACGGAGATCCCGCCCAGCTGGGCCAATTCCTCCCGGCGCAGCCCGCTCGCGCGCCGGTGCCCGCCCACAGGCAGCCCGGCCGCCTCAGGGGTGACCCGGTCGCGCCAGCGTCGCACCGCCTGCCCGAACTCCGCCGTCGCCATGCCAACCAGTGTGCCCGGCCGGCCGCGGTGGTGCCTGGTACCGGCAGTCCCAGGAAGACCGGACGACTGGTAGTCCGCCGGGCCCGGGCGGAGCGTGGAAGCCATGACGACCACACTGATCACCGGTGCCAACAAAGGCATCGGCTACGAAACCGCCCGCCGGCTGGCCGAACTGGGCCACACCGTCTACATCGGAGCGCGCAGCGTCGAGCGCGGGGAGAAGGCCGCCGCCGAGCTGGGCGTGCGGACCGTGGCGCTCGACGTCACCGACGACGCCTCCGTCGAGGCCGCGATCAAGACGATCGAGGCGGCCGAGGGACACCTGGACGTGCTGGTCAACAACGCCGGCATCGGGTTGATGGCCCTCAACGGACCCGACGCGCTGAAGATGTTCGACACCAACGCCGTCGGCATCATCCGCGTCACCCAGGCCGCCTTGCCGCTGCTGCGGAAATCGCGGAACCCGGTGGTGGTCAACGTTTCCAGCGCGCTCGGCTCGTTCTGGGCCGTCACCAACCCGGAGCGGCCGGCGTTCCACGTGCCCGCCATCGTCTACGGCGCGACCAAGGCGGCCGTCTCCATGCTCACCGTCCAGTACGCGAAGGCGGTGCCGGAGGTCAAGTTCAACGCGGTCGAGCCCGGCTACACCAACACCGAACTCGGCGGGGGCAACGGCGAAGGTCGCCCGGCCGAGGTGAGCGCGAAGGTCGTCGTGCGGATGGCGATTATCGGCCCGGACGGCCCGACCGGCACCTTCCAGGAGGAAGAGGCCGACGAGCTGCCCTGGTAACGCTAGCCGACGCGCCAGTACGCGCTGCCGTCGTCGTTGCGCCGGAGCAGGCCTTCGTCCACGAGGTGACGGCGAAGCGTGGCATGGTCGTCGTGGATCGGGGCGAGCTTGTCCCGGACGTTTCGCTCGGTGTAGCGCCGCCCCGGTTCGAATTCCCCGGCCAGGCGCGCGAACACGGCTTGACGGAGCCTTCCCGGCCGCGGCATCGCGACGAGCCGGCCGCCGCTGAACAAGCCCTCGACCGGGTCGGCCGCCGGCTTGGCCAGCGCGTCCCGGAAGGCTTCCGGGACGGCGCGGTAACGGTCCTGCGCAAGGGAAACGAGCCCGGTGGACATCAGGCGGCGCGCGAGTTTCGCCGTGCGCGCGTCGCCTGGTGTCGGCAGCCCGTCGGGTGCCGCGCAGATGCGGCCGAACAGCCGCAGCCGCGCGGGATCGGCCAGCGCCGAGACCAGCGCTTCCGGTGAGGCTGCTTCTGATGAGGGCATGGCGAGGACGGTACCGGCGCCGTTGCGGCGTGCGCACCGTGTTTTCGCTGTGCCGGGAAACTCGGCTCAGCGCCAGCCCAGCTCCGGGGCCACGTGGGTGAGGATGCTCTCCAGCACGTGGGCGTTGTAGTCGACGCCGAGCTGGTTCGGGACGGTCAGCAGCAGGGTGTCCGCGGCCTGGATGGCCTCGTCCTCCTTGAGCTGCCGCACCAGCTCGTCCGGCTCGGCGGCGTACGAGCGGCCGAAGATCGCCCGGGTCGTCTCGTCGATCATGCCGATCTGGTCCTGTGAGTTGCGGTCGCGGCCGAAGTACGCGCGGTCCACGTCGTTGGTCAGGGCGAAGATGCTGCGGCTGACCGAAACCCGCGGTTCACGCGCGTGGCCCGCCTCGCGCCACGCCTCCCGGTAGGCCTCGATCTGCTTGCGCTGCTGGACATGCAGCGGCTCACCGGTCTCGTCGGTCTTGAGCGTGGAGCTCTGCAGGTTCATGCCGAGCTTCGCGGCCCAGACGCCGGTGCTGTTCGAACTCGAGCCCCACCAGATGCGCTCGCGCAGCCCCTCGGAATGCGGCTCGACCCGCAGCAGCCCGGGCGGGTTGGCGAACATCGGGCGCGGGTTCGGCTGCGCGAAGCCCTCACCCTCGATCACCTCGAGGAATTCCTCGGTGTGCCGGCGGGCCATGTCCGCTTCGGTCTCGCCTTCCCTGGGGACAAAACCGAAGTAGCGCCAGCCGTCGATGACCTGCTCGGGGGAGCCGCGGCTGACGCCGAGCTGCAACCGCCCACTGGAGATGAGGTCGGCGGCGCCGGCATCCTCGGCCATGTACAGCGGGTTCTCGTAGCGCATGTCGATCACGCCCGTGCCGATCTCGATCCTCGACGTGCGCGCACCGATCGCCGACAGCAACGGGAACGGGCTCGCCGCCTGGCGCGCGAAGTGGTGCACGCGGAAGTACGCGCCGTCCGCGCCCAGCTCCTCGGCCGCCACCGCCAGGTCGATGGACTGGTGCAGGAAGTCGGCGGCGGACCGCGTCTCGGAGTGCGGGCTCGCCGACCAGTGACCGAACGAGAGGAATCCAATCTTCTTCACGCACTCCTCAGCGTCCGGCGAGCGCGTTTGATTCCCCGGATCCAACGGCAGCATAGATCGGATGTATCTCCTGCGGAAAACAGGGCTGATTCGGACGGAGCGAGAATTCTGGCGAGAACTTTCCACTCTTGTAAGGCAATACATCAGATGAATTCGCTCCCGCCGGAACGATGATCCCCAGTACCGCGATCGATGGCCGGGGCCGGCGCGGCCATGGCCATGCCGGGGACCGCGTCCGCGGGAACCCGGCCACCAGTCGCGGGAACTGTGCCCGGCGGCGAAGGGGCCGGCTGGGGAGCGCGGGCGACCTCGGCGACCAGGGCTGGGCCGACTTCCTGGCCGGCGCCGACCTGCGCTGGCGCCGGCTGCCGAAGTCCTGGGCTGTTCCTCGGCAACGGCTTCCTCGGCACCGGGGTCTGATACTTCACGCTGGAGCCGGCCGGCGCGATCACCGGCGTCGATTGGCGGCCGGGCATCGACGGCGAGCTGACCGTCCGCGATGCGCCGGGCCGGGAACGGGACTGGCGCCGGCAGGCGAACGGGGACGTCGAGGTGCGGCTGGGGCGCGGCGAGGAGGCGTTCGTGTACCGGAACGGGGACCGGCCGGACTTCGAACTCGGCCCGGTCGGCTCGGCGGGTCCCGCCGAGCCGTGGGGTTTGCCGGTGTAGAGGGGTCCCGTTCGCTCGTCACTGTGGGTGGACATGGGGGCAGGTAAAGCGGTCAGAAAGGGTGAAGATCGGGCCGGTTCTTTCCCATGCCGCGCCGACACCGTGTCCACTGGTACTTGACGGCGCGCCCGCGCCGGGCCGGGAGGGGAAACCGGATGCGCAAGAGGCGGCCGAACCCACCTGACCGGGCCCGGTAAACGGCAGTAATGTGGACGGGCGGCGAGGTCGGCGGCGGCACGGGTATTACGGGCAGGAATGCTTGACCGTACCGCGCCGGCATGGGTTTGAATGGGCCTGGGCGGCACGCCGGGGCCGCGGTACGAAGTCCTGGAGGGGAGCCATGGCGTGGAGCACTCGCGAGGTCGCCGACCTCGCCGGTGCCAGCGTGCGCGCGGTGCGGCATTACCACGAGATCGGCCTGCTCAAGGAGCCGGAACGCGGCGCCAACGGCTACAAGCACTACGGCACGTCCCACTTGCTCCGCGTGCTGCGGATCAAGCGGCTGACCACGCTCGGGTTCTCCCTGCCCCAGATCGCCGCCATGGGCGAGGCCGACGAGCACTTCGAAGAGGCGCTGCGCTCGCTCGACGAGGAACTGGCCGCCACTGTCGAGCGGCTTCGGCGCACCCGCGTCGAGCTGGAGCTGATCCTGAGCCAGGGCGCGCCGACGGAGCTGACCACTGCGCGTGACCTGGCGTCGGCGTCGGCCTGGGCGGACCTCTCCGCTGCCGGCCGCGCCTACTTCGTGGTCCTCAGCCGGGTGCTGGGCCCCGTCGGCCTGCGGGCCTACGAGAAGATCCTCCGCGGGCTCCACGACGACCCGGCGATGGGGGAGCTCGACCGCCTGCCCGCCGACGCCGGCGAGGTCACCCGCCGCCGGCTCGCCGAGCGGCTGGCGCCGCACATCGGCGCCTTGCACGCCGGCTGCCCCGAAGTGAAGGACGCGTTGGCGGACGCGCCCCGCGGCCCGCAGTTCGCCGCCGAGATGATGGACGCGGCGGTCAAGGATCTTTTCAATCCGGCCCAGATCGATGTCATGGCCCGGGTGGGCGATCTCCTCGGAACACCGGGAGAGCCCGGGCAGTCATGAGTGACGAGAAGGAAGAGAAAGCGATGGCGGACGAGACACCCCGGCTGATGGAAGCGCACCAGACGACCGCGCCGGTCCAGGGGGAACGGGTCGACGCGGCGCAGCCGCTGCAGCCGATGCTGTCCGGCAGGAAGATGATGGACCTCGCCCGCACCGGCAGCTTCGCGGTCGACGACACGACCGGCGACAAGATGATCGCGGCGCTCGAGGCGGTCGTGGACACGCTGCAGCAGCGCTGGAGCGCGCTGCAGAAGGTGGGCGAGACGCCCGCGATGTCGTCCACCGCCACCGGCCAGTGGGTCGCCCAGCACATGAGCGCGACGGCGAACGACGCGCAGGGCCTGCTCACACAGCTGCAGGCCGCGCGGGACGAGTTCCCGACCTACATCGAGGCGATCAAGCTGGCCAAGAAGAACTACTCCGATCGCGAGTCCGGCACGAAGAGCACGCTCACCCACCTTCGCCGCGCCGGCGACGAGAGCTGAAGGAACCTCCCGTGTCATCTGCCACTGACAAAGGCGACAAGACGGCGTCGGTCTCCGACCCGAAGTCGCCGGATTACGACACGCACAGCCCGTACTACGAGCAGACGATGGACTCGTCCTCGAAGTACTACGTGGGCCCGATCTCCGACAACGTGAGCTCCGGCGACGACCTGCGCAACGTGTCGACGATCCAGGTCGACCTGATGGGCACCTGGCTCGGCCCCGCGCTGTCCCCGGAGGTCAAGAACCAGCTGATCCAGGACATCTACGAGAAGAACCTGGAGGACAGCAAAAAAGGGCTGGCCGAAGGGCTGAAGATGCGTGACCCGGGCACCCCGCCGACCACCGACTGGGGCAACGCCACGCACGAGCAGATGCAGCAGGCGATCACCAACGGCGCCAACCCGGCCACCGTCGCCGAGTCGTCGGAAGAGTGGGTCAGTGTCGGCAACGACCTGACCGGGCACCAGAAGAACCTCGCGGACGCGATCAGCGCCAGCACCTCCGACTGGCAGGGCGGCGGCGGCGACGCGGCGCGCGAGCACCTCGCGAACGTCGGCAAGTGGCTGGGCGAGACCGCGCAGGGCTCGGCCCTCTCCGGGCGGCAGCAGGAGATCCACTCGCAGGCGCTCAACCAGACGCAGATCGCGATGAACGCCAACCCCCCGGTCCAGTTCGACGTGGCGCAGTCCATGGCGCAGCTGCAGCAGGTCAAAGACCCGGTGGTGTACGGCGCCACGGCCGGCCTGATCGTGAACAAGTACCGCGAGCAGCAGGCTGCGCGGGAGCAGGCCGCGCAGACCATGTCGCAGTACGACAAGACCATCGCCGGCGCCGTCACCACGCCGCATTTCCCGCCGCCGCCGAAGCTGGCCAGCGGCAGTGCGAGCCCCGCCTCGGTCTCGCCGAAGGTGCAGAGCGGTCCGCGCCTGGGCCCGGACGGCAAGCCGGTGGGCCCGAACGGCGGGCCGCTCGGTCCGGACGGCAAGCCGATCCTCGGCCCGAACGGGATTCCGGTGGGCCCGAACGGCCAGCCGATGGGCCCGAACGGTCTGCCGCTCGGCCCCAACGGGCAGCCGATGGGCCCGAACGGCGAACCCCTCGGTCCGAACGGGCAGCCGCTCGGCCCGGATGGCAAGCCGCTGGGACCGAACGGCCAGCCCCTCGGTCCGAACGGCCAGCCCCTTGGCCCGAACGGCCAGCCTCTCGGACCCAACGGCCTCCCGCTGGGCCCGAACGGCCAGCCTCTCGGTCCCGACGGCAAGCCGCTGGGACCGGGTGGCATGCCGCCGCTGAACCTGCCCAATCCGGGCGACGGGACGCACGTCCAGGGGTACAACCCGCCGAAGATCCCCGACCTCAACCTCCCGCCGGCCGGCGGGCCGGGGCCGGGCTCGCCGGGCGGCACCATCCCCGGCGGCAACCCGCCGTCGTTCACCCCTCCGCCGTTGAACCTCCCGCCGATCGGCAACCCCAAGGACAGGGACAAAGGGGGCACGCACATCCAGGGGTACGAGCCGCCGTCGATCCCGGATGTCAACCTGCCGCCGGGCGGGCCGGGCGGGATCAACCCCGGCGGCATCCCGAAGATCCCGGACGTCAACCTCCCGCAGGGCAGCGGCCCCGGCTACACCCCGCCCAGCATCCCGGGCGGCATCTCGCTCGGCGGCCCGGGCGGCGGCCCCGGTGGCACGGGCAAGATTCCGTCGATCGGCCTTGGCGGCGGCGTCAACGGTGAAAGCATCAGCAGCCGCCTCGGCGGCGGCGGTGCCGGTGGCATCGGCGGGATCGGCGGCGGCAAGGGCGGCTCGCTCGGCGGGCCGGGCAACGCGACGGGTGCCGGCGCCCTGACCCCGGAGGAGCTGGCCGCCCGTGGCGGGGCCGCCGGCGCCGGGGCCAAGGGCGCGGCCGGTTCACCCGGCATGGGCGGCATGGGCGCCGGTGGCAAGGGTGGCAAGGGCCCGGAGGACAAGGAGCACAAGATCGCTGACTTCGTCGAGTCGGACGACCCGTCGTTCTTCTCCCCGGATGAGGTTGTCGCGCCGCCGGTGATCGGTGACTGGAAGAACACGGACTGGAAGTGAGTAGGCGATGACGGGCGCTTTTCAGGTTGAAGCGGATGATCTGGTCGCTCACGCGAGTCATCTGGACGGGCTGGTAGACCGGTTGCACACCGCGGTGCAGGCGGCGGACTCGGCGATGTCGACGGACGCGTACGGGCTGTTGTGTGCGTTCTTGCCGTTGATCGTCAATCCGACCGGCGAGAAGGCGAAGGAGGCGGTGAGCTCAGCGGGCGAGGGCGTGCAAGCCACCGCGGACAACGTGCGCACCGCCGCGAAGTCCTACCGCGAGGGCGACGAGGCGGAGGCCGAGCCGTTCAAGAAGGTGGGGGATGCCCAGTCGCTGATCGGCACCGACGCGACTCCGACGAAGACGTCGCCGCGCGTGGTGGACAGGAAGGTCGAGGGCTAGCCGATCGCACCGGAGCCGCGACTCGGCTCCGGTGCTCCGGAGAATTGGCGACCTGGTGGCGCGGGGGCATGCGGCCCCGGCGCCACCACCTCATCCGGAGAGAAG
>DASXYS010000146.1:0-63095 GCA_036502365.1 Amycolatopsis sp. | reverse complement strand
TCACCCCGCAGCATCGCGATCGTCGCCGCCTGCGACACGACCAGAGCAGCAAGCTCGTCATACGACGGACGCCCACCCCCGGTCATGCAGTGATCATCGCAGCACGACCACCACCACACGACAGAGGACCTGACTAGTTACCACGACGGTTCTAACCGTCATGAACACTCACGAGTCCTTCAGCAGAGCCGCTTGACCGCGTCGCCGATGGCCTCGTCGAGGATGCTCAGCCCGAGGGACAGCTCGTCCTCGGTGGCGGTCAGCGGCGGGGCGATGCGGAAGACCCCGCCCATACCGGGCAGCTGCACGATGTTCATGTGCAGCCCCGATTCCAGGCAGCGGCGGGTGACCAGGGCGCCGAGTTCGTCGGAGCCCTCCTTCGT
Source organism: Amycolatopsis sp. (assembly GCA_036502365.1). Classification (GTDB taxonomy): domain Bacteria; phylum Actinomycetota; class Actinomycetes; order Mycobacteriales; family Pseudonocardiaceae; genus Amycolatopsis. The sequence continues at coordinate 62,712 of DASXYS010000146.1, read as the reverse complement.
CTCCCGGTCGACGACCAGCTCCAGCCCGGCGAGCAGGCCACGGCCGCGGATGTCCCCGACCACGCCGTGGCGCTCGCCGATCCGTTCCAGGCCCGCGCGCAGGAACGCGCCCAGGGTCGCGGCGCGCTCGTCGAGGCGATCGCGGGTGAGTACGTCCAGCACGGTGTTGCCGACGGCGGCGACCAACGGGTCCGCGACGTGGGTGGTGAAGAACAGGAACCCGCGCGCGTGGGCCTCCTGCTCGATCTCGGCACTGGTCAGCACGGCCGCGAGCGGCAGCCCGGCGCCGAGCGTCTTCGACAACGTGAGGATGTCCGGCACCACGCCGTCACGCTCGAACGCGTACCAGGAACCGGTGCGGCACAAGCCGGTCTGGGCCTCGTCGAGGATCAGCAGCATGCCGCGCTCGCGGCACTTGTCCCGCAGCGCCGCGAAATAACCGGGCGGCGGCTCGATCACCCCGCCGGAGCTGAGGATCGGCTCGACGATGCAGGCGGCCAGGTTGCCGGTCGACTGCGCGTCGACCAGGTCGAAACCGAAGTCGAGCTGACGGCGCCAGTCGAGGCCCCCGTCCGGTGTGGTGAAGTCCGGCCGGTAGGCGTGCGGCGCGGGGATGGCGAGGTTGCCCGGCGCGGCGGGGCCGTAGCCCTTGCGGCCCGCGCTGTAGGTGGCGCCGGCTGCGCCCTGCGTCATTCCGTGCCAGGAACGGGCGAACGAGACGATCTCGTGCCCGCCGGTGACGAGCTTGGCCATCCGGATCGCGGCCTCGTTCGATTCGGCGCCGGTGGTCAGCAGCAGCGCCTTCTCCAGCGGCGCCGGCAGCGTGTCCGCGAGCCGCCGGGCGAGGTCGACGACGGGGCGGCTCAGCATGCCGCTGAACAGGTGATCAAGTTCCCCGACCTGGCGTCGGACGGTCTCGACGATCTCCGGATGCGAGTGCCCGAGGATGGCGCTCATCTGGCCGGAGGTGAAGTCGAGGATCCGGCGGCCGTCCTCGGTGTGGAGAAAGCTTCCTTCGGCGCGGCTGATGATCTCGCGGGTGAAGTCGCCGGCGCCGGCGTAGCGGACCAGGTGCCGGTCGGCGTCGGCCCAGAAACTCTCGGTGGACGACGGGGCGGAGGTGGGGGCAGCCATGCTCCGACGGTAAGGCGGCCGCGAGCGTCACGTCCAGCTCACAATTCCGGCTGTGCTGTTCGGGTTTGCCGCACAACGCCGCCGAACAAGAATGGATGGATGCTGAACCCCTGGCGGCTGTCGCTGGTGATGCATCGTCAGAGGTACTTCCCGGGAGTTGCCTGCTCCGCAAGCGGGGAACCATCGCCGGGAGGCCGAGGGAAGCCCGCTCCTATCGCAGGAGCACCCGATGCCCGAGCAGGACACCAACACCCGACATTCTCTCAAGCGCGCCGCAGCGATCATGGTGGCACTGCTGCTGCCGCTCACCCTCGCCGCGCAATGCGACACCCCGCCGCCGGCCAAGCCCGCACCGACGGCGCACTGCGAGGAAGACCAGCCCTGCTGGAACTGCTCGACGATGGGCAACCACCGCTGTGACCCGAACGGGGTGGACCTGTGAAGCGGGCCGCGGCTCTCGCCGCCGCGCTCGTACGGCTGGTCCTCGTCATCGTCGGCGTGGCCCTGCTCGCGCTCTGGGCAGCCGGCACGCTCAGCCAGTCCGTGCCCGGCCACGCGACTCCGGCGCCGGTGCCCGCAACGGCTCAGCCGGTCGACGCCACGAGCTACATCGGGCAGCACGCGGACACCGTGTCAGCTGATCTCCGTCACCACGGCTTCACCGCGGTGACGTACCGGACCAACGGCGGCGAGATCCCGTTCGGCATCGGCTGCGCCCCCTTCACCGTGGTCGACGAGGTCTACACGCAGCTGTCGACCAAGACCGCCAGCATCACCCACGCACATCACGGACTTGGACGCGATGGCGCAGTGGCTGAGGTCGACAGACCAGAACGCGTGGTCGACCGCTGCACCGTCCCGGCGGCGATCTGATGACCGCGCGGCTCGGCCGCCCGCGCCACGCACTGCTGACCGGGCTGCCCTGCGAGCGGTGCGGCCACTCGGCCTATGCGCTCAAGCTCGGCCGCAACCCGCGCATCATCCACATCGACTCGAGCGTGCCGCCGTGCCCCGGACCTGTAACAGCCAGCCGGGCCGCCGCGACCGACGTACACGACCGTTGATCAGAAAGGCGCCAGATTCATGGGCATCATCCGCAAGTCCCTCATGATCAGCTCCGGCGGCATCGTCTCCGGCTCGTCGAAGAAACAGCGCGTCGCCAAGGCCCAGCTGAAGGAACTGCGCAAGCAGACCGCGATCGTCCAGGCGCAGGCCAACCGCGCAGCTGGCGTTCCGGAGCCGAAGCCGCTCAGCTTCGGCGACCAGATGCGAGTCCAGTGGGGACTCGGACCCAAGGCAGTCGAGGAGCCTGCGCTGCTGCCCGCGGCCCCGCCCGCTGCGCCCGCCCCCGGCTGGTACCCGTCGCCGCAACAGGCCGGGCAAATGCAGTGGTGGGACGGCGCCCAGTGGACACCTTCGTACGCGCCGGCACAGTAGCCAGACAGCAGAGAGCCCCGGTCAGCCTTCGCGGCGGCCGGGGCTCTTTCGTGCGTTCATGTCGCCACGACGACGCCATAGTGGGCCGCGAGTTCAGCGAACGCGCCACCTCGGCGGCGAGTCGCCCGTTCGACGAGTAGTCGCATAGTGCGTTTGCCGAGCGGCTGATACCGCACCCAGTCGGGAGCCAGGTCACGCGCTTCAGTCAGCCGGCCCAGCGCGTTGCGTTCACGGCGTAGTTCGGCGGCAGCGGATGCGAGGAACAGCCGGTGCCCGGCCTCCCAGAACGCAGGCACCTCGTTGCCCGCTACGGCAGGCACGGAGTCCGCCAGCATGAGGGCTCGTTCGGGGTCCCCGGCCCGCACGGTGAAGTCCACGCGTTGCAGCGCAGCGACCCGCGGCCCGAAGATGGCGGCTTCGGTGGCGGTGTCACCACGGGACCGGATCGCAGCGGCATGCGCCGCGGCGAGCAGGTCATCTGCCCGGCTCGTGCTCCCACCGTTCAGCGCGGCAGTGGCAGCGTTGAACAGCAGGTTCCCGAACACGCCGGCGCGCACCGGGTCACGATCCAGCATGCGAGGTTCGATTGCAGCAGCGGCCTCCGTCGCGACCCGCTCGGCGTCCTCCGCGAGTCCCTGGCGGACGAGCGTCCACGCGAGGTACCGCAGCGAGATCGCACGCTCCACATCCGGGCTGTCCGCCTCACCGGCTACCTCGACGGCGCGAGCGGCCGCGGTGTAGGCGAGGTCGTCGAGCCCAAGCCGGCCGGCGACGCCCGCACCGAGCCGGTACGCAGTGGACAGCACCCGGTACCCACCGGCACGTTCCTCATCTCGGGCTTCTCGGACGACTCGGCGTGCGTCGGCCAGGACCAGCGGCAGCGCGTGCAGCAGTTCGCCGTGCCGGCCGTCCACGTACGCCCGCCACGCTTCGTGCGCGCTGGCCGCCAGCTCCGGCAGCGGCAACACCTCGCGCGTGTCGGCTAGGTCGTCCAGTCCGGGGATGCGGGAGTCCGCGTTGATCGCGCGGCGCAGTGGCGCCACATCGACATCGGGCGAGTGCAGTGCGGGCATGTGCCCGAGCAGCCCATCAACCGAAACGCCGAGGGCTTCGGCGAGCTTGCGCAGGGTGCTGGGCCGGCTCTGCGTCCGCTTGCGTTGTTCGATCCGCGCGACGGTGTCGACGGACACTCCGGCGGCCTCGGCAAGTTCCTCTTGCGACAGGTCGCGCGCGACACGGATCCGCGCGAGGTTGTCCGCTAGCGACGACTCGGCCAATGGTCCTCCCCGGCCCGCGGATCATTCTGTGACGGGCTGACCATTCTCGCAGATCACGAAGCGGCCGCCAGCCTGCGCGGCTGCGAGCGCGGCACGGAGCCGCCGCGCAAGCGACGGTTTCGCCCGCTCGGCCGCATCGTCGATCGGCAGCAGCTGCACCGACAAGATCTCCGGATCGGTCAGCGTCAACGCCGCGACTTCGTCATCGCTGACGTGGCCGCCGTCGAAGATGAACGCCAATCCCTCGGGCATCCGGTCGTCGGCTGGGATGTAGTCGAGCACGAGCAGCGAACCGAGTGACCGGTCGATACCAATCTCCTCGGCGCACTCACGCCGCGCGGTGCGCCACGGCGGTTCACCCGCCTCGCAGGCACCCCCGGGAATGTCCCAATGGTCCTTGTACGAGGGCTCGACGAGCAGCACCCGATCGGCATTGTCGCGAATCAGCAGGCCGGCCGACATGCGCTTCCGGTTGAGCGAGCGCACGTACTCGTCGAATGGCAGGAGATCCACGAGCACGAGCGTACCGGCGTGGTTCAGCACGAAGTTGATCTAGGCCATTCGCGCCCAGATCGCGCTGGCACAGCCGCGCAAGTGGTGATTACACGCTGTGTACCGGCTAGTCACTTTCGGAAATGATTGCGGCGTGACGGCGCTGATCTACATCGACCCGCAGGCGATCCACCCCGTGATCGACGACGAGTGCCACCGCGCCCGGCTCGGTGCGATCCCGGCGCCCGGCCAGGGGATCACGATGATGTGCGGCGTGACGGGCGCGGCGGCGTTCGAGCCGCTGGAGCGACGGCGCGACCGCGGCGCCCCGAAGACGTGCTTCTACTGCGAGGCCATCTACATGCGCGAGCACGGCATGCCGGTGCCGGCAGACCACCCGGGGTTGAAGCCTCGGCAGGCTGTGCGACGGATCGGGCGGCGCTGATGGTCACCTGGCAGACCTACGACGGCGAGGTATACGACGACGACGGCGTCCTCATCGAGGTGCGGGGCGAGGACCCGCCGGTCGACGAGGAGGACCCAGAGTGAGCCGCCCGGCAGCCACTCCCGGCCGTGTGGGGCTTCGGTGGCAACAGCTGTATGAGGTCCACGGCTGGTCGACGACCCGGATCGCCGAGCACTACGGGGTCAACCCGAGCCGCGTCCGGCGGACGTTGCTCCAGCGGGGTGTGACGCTCCGACCGCGAGGGTCCCGCCCGCACCGGCCCACCTGACTCCCGGCCGCCGCACCCGCTCTCCCCGACGGCAGTGCGGCGACTGGGTTCCACCTTCGTATTTGCAAACGCAACTGACCTGAGGACAGTCGATGCCGCGCAACCCCGCAGGACCAGGACCGACAAGGCCAGGCCCCGGCAAGGACAGGCCGAGCGGACCGACCCGCAGCAACCCCGCTCCGCAACCCCGCCCCGTTCAGCCGCCGCGCCCGAATCGCTAGGAGAAGCCCATGCCCAAGAGGCCTATCCGTCCTCGCCGCCGCGACCGCCGCAGCTGCCTCGTCGGCGGTCAGGCGGGGAACGTGGCCATCGGCTCGGCGGGAAGCCATCCCCCGCGGCAGCCCACCGGCCCGACCCACCCGGGCGGCACCTACCGGTCGAACCTGTTCCGCTGGCGACCCGACCCGCCAGCACAGGACGAAGACTGAACGACCGTCTAGAATCGGGCCATGCGGTCGACCCAGGAAATGCGCAGGCTGGCGACGGTGCTCCTCGCAGGATCTGTCGAAACCCGGTTCTACAGCGGGGATCTGCGGCGTGCAGCGCGCATACACAGTAGGCGGCTGTACCCGTTGGTGACGCTGTTGCTGGAACGCGGCTGGCTCGCCGACGAGTGGGATGAGCCCGCACCGGAGACACCCCAGCCACAGCGCTACTACATGCTCACCGATCTCGGCCGGCAGGAACTGGCCAAGGCACATCCCGCCGCCTGACCCACGAAACGACGAAAGAGCCCCGCCGCCTGCGTGATGCAGGAGACGGGGCTCTTTCGTGCGCTCATCCCTCAGCGTAGGGACAAGCGGGGCAGTTGACCTTGTAACAGATCTCCTGCCCAGCACGAGTCAGCAGTACACCACCGAGGGGGCCATCCATGCCTAAGGGCCGCGTTGTCGCTGTCACAGGGGCGCTGGTCGCAGCCATCGCGATCGTCGCAGTGGTCACCTACGTCTCCATGCAACCGAGCACGCCGGCACTCACCGCAGCGAGCCCTGTCCCGACCTACAAGCCGTTGTTCTCGGCATCGACACCGACGGGCCCGGTGTTCACCATGCGAGGTGGGTTGTCGCTCCTCGCGGCCAAGGGTGCGACCGACCTTCAACCGGGTGCAGCTTGCCGCGGAACTGGGATGTACTCGGACATCAACAAGGGGAGCCCCGTCAAGGTGTTCGACACTGTGGGGAAGCTGTTGACAACGGGATACCTGGAGCAGGGCAAGTTCACCATGACCGAGTTCGGGTCGTGCTCGTTCGAATTCACAGTGACCGATGTCCCTGACGGTGCCTTGAACTATGGGGTGGAGTTCGGGAAACACGGAGTTCGCGAGTACACGTCGGCTGAAGCGCACTCGTGGGTGGGGTTCTCTGACGGCAGCTTTTAGTGCCTCCGATTCCTGCCACATCAGCAGCGACCTTAGCGTCTGGTAATGCAAAAACGGCCCCACCCACCTGCATCCGGCAGGCGAGCGGGGCAATAACGGGGTGAATTCGACGCCAAGGGTCCACCGTTCGGGCTTGGTGCCCGTCAGCGTGATGTCCGCCGCCGGGTCGTTGAGCCGCTGCGTCGGCAGCAGCGCCGCGTTGTGCAGTACCCGCCGGTTGAGGATGTCCCCAGATTCCCTTACCCGACACCGTGAACACCGTCGTGCTGTCGTCCGGCGCGTACGGGGTGATCGGTCCGGCCTGGCACGCGAAGTCCCCGCGCAGCACCGCCACGGAGAACCGGTCCGGCACGCACCACTCGCGCACCTTCACCGTGCGCGGGCCGCCGTCGAGCGGCACGGAGATCTTCCAGCCGCCCGCGTCGTTGATCAGGCTCGACCACTCCGGCTCGGCGGCAAGGTCCAGGTCGTAGAGCACGTTGCCCGTGGTGGTGTGGTAGACGAGCGCCGCGTACTCGCGCTCCACGGGCTGGCTCACAGACCGGTCCACTTCATCGCAACCCGGTTCGCGCCGAGCAGAACGTGCGTCGGGAGGTTGCCTCCCGACGACTGCCACAACCACACCGCGAAGGTGTCGCCCACCGCGAACCGCTTCTTGCCGATGATCGGGTACTGCGTAGCCACATACGGGGGCGACGGCGCACTGTTCAGGTTCGGGTCGTAGTTGTTCACGCCGCCGAACCGGTACGCGGTCGCGGACGACAGGACCACAGCTCGCTCGAACACACCATTGCCTGCGGCCCCGTTGAAGCGCAACGTGCCCGAGATGTCCCAGACTCCCGCCCGGTTCACGGTGAAAACGCCTGCGCTGTAAGAAATATCGGGCGAGGACACCACCGTCGTATCCCAGGTAGCCCGGGTGTCGGTGTTCGTCGTGATCGTCTGTGCCGTGGTCTGCGAGTACTCGGCGTACCCGGGGCTGGCCCCCACCAGGTCGACCGGCACCCATGCCGTGCCGCTCCAGGTGTAGACCACGCCGCCGGTGATGATCTGCTCCCCGGGCAGGAAACCCGAGTCCGACAGCGAGTCGCCCGGCAGCAACGCGCGGATCGCGCCGAGCACGCCGGCGGAGCGCCGGATGTCGGTCAGGGTGATGACGCCGCCGGTCGAGACCTGCGCCCGCGCGAGCGGGATGCCGACACCGCCACCCGACGCCGCAGCCGGCCATGTGGTGATCGTGCCGGTGGTATCCCAGGTGACCGGGTCAACCGGGACCGCGCCCGGCACGCCGGTGATGATCTCGATGTGACATGGCCCGGTCGCACCGCCGGTGTCGCCGATCGCCGCGTCGTAGTTGCGCAACACCACGATGTCCCGGCGCGGATTCGACGCGGGCGCCGCGTCGCAGGCGACGTTGACCGCGGACGGCAGCAGCCACCCCAGGTACGGGCCCTGGCCGGAGCGGTTCACCACCGCAGACATCGGCTGCACCGTCATCGTCAGTCCGGAGCCGCACGCGAGCCTGCCCGCGCTCCGGGCCGGCGACGCGGACATCATCATCACGACCACCGACTTCGTCGAGCAGCCGCTGGGCCCGGACGTCGACCTCGTGCCGCTGGCCACCGACCCCGTCGTGCTGGTGCTGCCGCCCGGGCGCGCCGCGCGGGGGCCGGCGGACCTCGCCGCCTACGCGGGCGAGGCCTGGGCGTTCGAGCAACCCGGGTCCTACATGGCGAACCTGGCCACCCGGCTGTGCCGCGAATCGGGGTTCGAGCCGCGCGTGGTCTGCCGGTTCAGCAACTACCTGCTGACGCTGCAGCACGTCGAAGCCGGCCTGTCGATCGCGCTGCTGCCCGGCCTGGCCGTGGACCCGCGTTACCGCGTCACGACACGGGAACTGGCGGTCCCGGTCACCCGCACGATCACCGCCGCCGTGCGCCGCGGCTCACCCCAGCGCGCCGCCGTCAACGTGGTGCTCGACGCCCTGCGGCACCATCCGTAATTTCTGGACTTGCTGGTCCAATTCCAACTGGGCAAGCTGGCGGTCACGAGCCGCGGAACCGGCGGCACCACAGGGAAAGGCAGGCAGGCCATGGAACTCCGGCTGGCTGGGAAACGAGCCCTCGTCACGGGTTCGAGCAGCGGGCTCGGCGAGGAGATCGCCAAGGTGCTCGCGGCCGAAGGCGCCACCGTCGTCGTGCACGGGCGGGACCGGGCGCGGGCCGAGGCGGTGGCGAAGGACGTCCGCGCGGCCGGCGGGCAGGCGGACGTGGCGATCGGCGACCTCGGCACCGACGCCGGGGCCGACGCGGTCGCGGCCGTCGCCGGATCGGCCGACATCCTGGTCAACAACATGGGGGTGTTCGACCCGTCGATCAGCTGGACCACCGTCACACCCGAGGACTGGGCGCGGACCTACAACGTCAACGTGATCGCCGGCGTGCGGATGATCCAGCGGCTCGTGCCGGGCATGCGGGAACGAGGCTGGGGCCGGGTCATCCAGATCAGCAGCGTCACCGGGCATCTCCCGCAGGCGAGCCAGCCGCACTACGCCGCGTCCAACGCCGCCCGCGACAACCTCGCGGCGTCGCTCGCCCGCGAGCTGAAGCACAGCGGCGTCACGTCCAATTCGGTTGCCGCGGGCGGGATGCTCACGCCCGCCGCCCAGGATTACCTGACCGAAATCGGCCGGCAGCAGGGCTGGGGCGAGAACTGGGCGGAGATCGAGCCGCGCGCCGTCGCCGAACTCGCCCCCAGCGACGTCGGCCGGGTCGGCACCCTCCGCGAGTACGCCGACGTCGTCGCCTTCCTGGCCAGTCCTTCCGCCGCCTACCTCACCGGCGCGACCCTGAACGTCGACGGCGGCTGGTACGACCCCGGCACGCGAAGCGCGTGATGCCGCGCCGCAGTACGCTCCGCGGGTGATCAAGAGAATGGCTCTCGCGACCGCGATCTTCGCGCTTTTCGCCGGCCTCACCGCCTGCTCGAATCCCACCGGAAAGTCCTGGGCCATCAGCTATGAGCTGACCGCCGCGGGCTCCGCGACGGTGACCAAGCTGGCGTACGCCGAGTCCGTCGACCGGTACCAGAACGACGTGTCCCAGCACGATCTGACCGGCCCGCTCGGGCTGCCGTGGAAGCTGGACGTCATCGTCAGCGCGGGCCAGGAGGCCAGGGTGACCGCCACCCCGTCCGGCGACGCGGCACTCACCTGCCGGATCCTGCTGGACAAGACGAAGGAGCTGGCCAAGGCGACGGCCGCCGCCGGACAACCGGTCACCTGCGCCAAGAAGACCGACAGCTGATCCGTCCACTGTGGATGGACGTGGGTCTTACAGGCGTTCGCCGACGAAGCGCAGGGCGTCGGGAAGGACGCCGCGCCAATAGGAATCCGTGTGGCCGCCCGGGGTGATGCTCGAGGTGACCGGGCCGGCGCGATCGATCAGGCGGCGGTTGGCGGCCAGGAACGGGTCCGACGCGCCGCACCACACGCCCAGGGTGCCCGGCGGCAGCTCGTCGAGGTGCGCCAGCGGTTCGGCGGCCTGCCACTGGGCTTCGGAGGCGAACACGCCGCCGGGCCTTGGCTTCGGACCAGGTGCGGAACAGCGCGGCGCTGCAGGTGGCGACGGCCGTCAGGTCACGGCGACGGCGGGCCAGGTCGAGCGCGCCGAAACCGCCCATCGAGATGCCGAGGACGCCGGTTGCCGGGCGGAGGTCGCTGCCGCTGAGCCAGCCCGGGACCTCGTCGGTCAGCAACCGCTGCGGATCGTCACCGCTGCCGGTTTCGACCCAGTAGTGGTCGCCGTCCACGGCCGCGACGGCGAACGGCCGGGCGCCCGCGCGCACCAGGTCCGTGAGCATCTGCGGCACGCCCAGGTCGAGGAAGGTACGCGCGTTCGCCCCGCGGCCGTGCAGCGCCAAGCAGACCGGCAGGCCCGAGGCGGGCACGCCCTCGGGCGCCATCAGCACCAGGTCGACGTCCCGCCCGCGCGCGGCCGAGTGCCGCCGCTGGATCGTGACCGGCTGGGTCAGGGCCGACGAGCCGGCGGGCGGGGTGAGCGGGGCCGGAGCACCCACCGGGGCGGAGCGCCCGGAGCAGGCGGCGACAAGCGCCGCGGTGCCGCCGAGCAGCACACCGCGTCGCGAGACATCGGTCCCCCACCGCATCGCTTCAGCCCCGGGTCTCCTCTTCCGCGAAGTCCTCGTCGTCTTCGTCGACGCGCGGCGCCTTGTACGGGTCGGTCTCGCCGGCGTGCTGCGCGCCCGCGGAGCGGCGGGCCACCTCGGCGTCGGCCTCGCGGGCCTTGGCCAGCAGCTCTTCGATCCGGCGGGCGTCGTCGGGGATGCTGTCCGCGACGAAGGCGAGGGTCGGGGTGTAGCGGACCCCGGTGCCCTGCCCGACCTTGGTGCGCAGCACCCCGCGCGCGGACTCGAGCGCCGCCGCGGCACCGGTGAAGTCCGGCTCCGCGTCGAGGCTCTCGCCCAGCACCGTGTAATAGACCGTGGCGTCGTGCAGGTCCGCGGTGATCTTGGTGTCGGTGATCGTCACCGAGTTCAGCCGCGGGTCCTTCACATCGTGTTCGATGGCGGAGGCCACGATCTGCGAGATCCGCTTGGCGAGCTTACGGGCCCGAGCCGGATCGGCCATGGAACTTCCCCTTCTGGCAAGTGCTTGTCTAATCGTCCGGGCCCAGCAGCCGGCGGTGCGCCGACAGCAGCACGAACTCCGGTCGCGAGGCCACATACCGCTCGCACGAGTCGAGCACGTCCCGGACGTGTTCGCCACCCGCGGCGACGACGGCCACCCCGATCAGGGCGCGCCGGTGCAGGTCGAGGTGACCCGCCTCGGACACTGACACGGAGAAGCGCTTGCGCACCTCCGCCACCACCGGCTTGATCACCGAACGCTTCTGCTTCAACGAATGGACATCGTCGAGCAGGATGTCGAACTCAAGAGCCCCGACGTACATAGGCGACCTCCACGAGCTAACGCGACCACGCGCGGGGGTCCAGGGGGCTTGCCCCCTGGCGGGGGTTTGGGGGTTCGACCCCCAAATGACACCGTGATGGCGGGGAGGGGCGAGCGCAGCCTGGCGAGCACACCCCTCCCCAAATCAGCCATCACGCGCGGGGCTTCTCCCGCTGTTCGTAGGTCTCGATCGAGTCGCCGACCTTGATGTCGCCGTACGAGCCCAGCGTCAGACCGCACTCGTACCCTTCACGGACCTCGACCACGTCGTCCTTGAACCGCCGCAGCGAGCTGACCGGCAGGTTCTCCGCCACGACGGTGCCGTCGCGGAGCAGGCGGGCCCGGGCGTTGCGCCGGATCTCGCCGGACATGACCAGGCAACCGGCGATCGTGCCGATCTTGGAGGACTTGAAGACCTCGCGGACCTCCGCGCGGCCCAGCTCGACCTCTTCGTACTCCGGCTTGAGCATGCCCTTCAGAGCCTGCTCGATCTCCTCGATCGCCTGGTAGATGACCGTGTAGTACCGGACGTCGACGCCCTCGCGGGTGGCCCGCTCGGTCGCCTTGCCCTGGGCCCGGACGTTGAACCCGAGCACGATCGCGTCGGACGCGGTCGCCAGGTCGATGTCCGACTCGGTCACGCCACCGACACCGCGGTGCACCACGTTCAGCTCGACGTCTTCGCCGACGTCCAGCTGCAGCAGCGCCGCTTCCAGCGCCTCGACGGTACCCGAGTTGTCACCCTTGATGATCAGGTTGAGGCTGCTCGTCTCCTTCAGTGCGGAGTCGAGGTCCTCGAGGCTGACCCGCTTGCGGCGCGACGCGTTGAGCGCGTTGCGGGTGCGAGCGGAGCGGCGCTCGGCGATCTGCCGGGCGACGCGGTCCTCGTCGACCACCAGGAAGGTGTCGCCCGCGCCGGGCACCGAGGTGAACCCGATGACCTGGACCGGACGCGAGGGCAGCGCCTCGGTGACGTCCACGTTGTGCTCGTCCACCATGCGGCGGACGCGGCCGTAGGCGTCGCCCGCGACGACGGAGTCGCCGACGCGCAGCGTGCCGCGCTGGACCAGCACCGTGGCCACCGGGCCGCGGCCGCGGTCGAGGTGCGCCTCGATCGCGACACCCTGGGCCTCCATGTCCGGGTTGGCCCGGAGGTCCAGAGCGGCGTCCGCGGTCAGCAGGATCGCCTCGAGGAGACCATCGATGTTGATGTTCTCCCGCGCGGAGATCTCGACGAACATCGTGTCGCCGCCGTACTCCTCGGCCACGAGGTTGTACTCGGTGAGCTGCTGCCGGATCTTGTCCGGGTTCGCGCCCTCCTTGTCGATCTTGTTGATCGCGACCACGATCGGGGCCTTGGCGGCCTGCGCGTGGTTGATCGCCTCGACCGTCTGCGGCATGACGCCGTCGTCGGCCGCGACCACGATCACCGCGATGTCCGTGGAGTTGGCGCCACGGGCACGCATGGCGGTGAACGCCTCGTGGCCCGGGGTGTCGATGAAGGTGATCAGCCGCGGGGTGCCCTCGAGCTCGGTCTCGATCTGGTAGGCGCCGATGTGCTGGGTGATGCCACCGGCTTCACTCTCGCGCACCTTCGTCTTCCGGATCGTGTCCAGCAGGCGGGTCTTACCGTGGTCGACGTGACCCATGATGGTCACGACCGGCGGCCGGACCTGCAGGTCCTCCTCGCCACCGGCGTCGTCGCCATAGGTGATGTCGAACGTCTCCAGCAGCTCGCGGTCCTCCTCCTCGGGGGACACGACCTGGACGACGTAGTTCATCTCGCCGCCGAGCAGCTCGAGGATGTCGTCGGACACGGACTGCGTCGCGGTGACCATCTCGCCGAGGTGGAAGAGCACCTGCACCAGCGAAGCCGGGTTGGCGTCGATCTTCTCGGCGAAGTCGGTCAGCGAGGCACCACGCGGCAGCCGGATCGTCTCGCCCTGCCCCTTGGGCAGGCGGACGCCGCCGACGCTGGGCGCCTGCATGTTGTCCATGTACTCCTGGCGCTTCTGCCGCTTCGACTTGCGGCCCTTGCGCGAGGGGCCGCCGGGGCGCCCGAAGGCACCCGCCGTGCCGCCACGGCCACCGGGGCCGCCACGACCGCCGCCACCGCGGAAACCGCCGCCGCCGGCCGGAGCACCGGTACCGCCGCCGCCACCGGGACGGAAGCCACCGCCACCACCGGCACCGCCGCCGCCACCGGGACGGAAGCCGCCACCGCCGCCACCGCCACCGGGACCGCCGCGGAAGCCACCGCCGCCGCCACCGGGACCGCCACGGGCGCCGCCGCCGGGGCCACCACGGGCACCGCCGCCAGGACCGCCGCGGGCGCCGCCACCGGGACCGGCCGGACGCTGGGTCCGGCCCGGCATCATGCCGGGGTTCGGCCGCGGGGGCATGTTGCCCGGGGTCGGCCGGTTGCCGCCGGCGCCACCGCCGGGACGCGGCGCGGGCCGGTCACCGCCACCACCGGCACCGCCGGGACGCGGGGGCCGGTTGTCGCCGCCCTGGCCGGAGCCGGGACGCTGCGGCGGGCGCGGGGCCGGAGAACCGGAACCGACGCCGAACGGGTTGTTGCCGACCCGCGGGGTGCGCGGGCCGGGCTTCGGGCCACCGGGCTTGGGGCCCTGCGGCCGCGGCGGGACGACCGAGCCGGAAGACGCCGCGGCGGCGTCCTGCTTCGGGGCGGGCTTGGTGGTCTCGCTCGGGACCGACGGCGCGGCGGGCTCGGCCTTGGCGGCCGGCACCTCACGCACCTCCGGAGCCGGGGCGGGCGCGGGCGTACGCGGTCCGGGCCGGGGGCCGGGACCGGGGCGTCCGCCGCCCGGCTGGGTCGCGGGGCGCGGCCCGGGCGACTGCTGCGCGGGAGCGGCCGGGGCCGCCTTGGCGGCAGGCGCCTGCTGCTGCTGGTTCTGCTGCGGCGCGGGCGTGGCGGGCCGGGGGGCCTGCGGGGCGCTCGGGGCAGCGGTCGGACTCCCGTTCGAAGCGGGCGCCGCGGGGCGGGCCGGCGGTCCGGGAGTGGGCATGGGCTTTTTCCCGCCCTTGGCGGGGTACGCGTCACGCAGGCGGCGGGCGACCGGCGCCTCGACCGTGGACGACGCGGACTTCACGAACTCGCCCTGCTCCTTGAGCTTGGCGAGAACTTCCTTGCTGGTGATGCCGAGCTCTTTCGCGAGCTCGTGAACACGGGCCTTGCCTGGCACAGCTCTCCTCATCTAGGGGAGGCCAGGCGGTGAAGACACCCGCTGACCTCGTCCTTATTGTCGCGCGTTCATGGCTTCAGCTTCACGGCTGACTCATGACGGGTCGACCTGCTTCCTTGATTCCTGTCGGTTCCGGGTACGTCCCGGTTCCGGTCTCCGTGGCGAGCGCTGTGAGCGCCGGGTGGTGGTGCAGCCCCGCCGCGTCGAGTACTCCCTGGGCTTTGAGAGCCCGGGGAAACGCCCGCCGCCGCTCGGCCTTGGCCAGGCAGCCCGTGCCGGGGTGCAACCAAGCGCCCCGGCCCGGCAACCGCCGACGTTCGTCGACGACCAGCCGCCCGTCCACCGCGACCACTCGCAGCAGCTCACCGATCACGGCCCGCGTCTTGCACCCGACACACGTGCGTACCGGGGAACCCGGGTCACACTGGGGGTCGGCTGCCCGCCGCAGGCCTTGAACCATTTCAGAGTCTAGCGCTTCGACCTTCACTCAGCCGAACCGGTTGTCGCGGCGGGCCGCGCCTGTCCGGCGTGGTCTTGATCACCCTCGCCCTCGGCGGGCGCCGAGTCGCTGCGGATGTCGATCCGCCAGCCGGTGAGGCGGGCGGCGAGGCGGGCGTTCTGGCCCTCCTTGCCGATCGCGAGCGAAAGCTGGAAATCGGGCACCACGACCCGCGCCGTCTTCGCCCGCTCGTCCACGACACGTACGGAGACAACCTTCGCGGGCGACAGCGCATTCCCGACGAAGCGGGCCGGATCCTCGGAGTAGTCGATGATGTCGATCTTCTCGCCGGCCAGCTCGCTCATCACGTTGCGCACGCGCGCGCCCATCGGGCCGATGCAGGCGCCCTTGGCGTTCACCCCGGCGATGGTGGACCGGACCGCGATCTTGCTGCGGTGCCCCGGTTCGCGCGCCAGCGCGGCGATCTCGACGGCGCCGTCGGCGATTTCCGGGACCTCGAGCGCGAACAGCTTGCGCACCAGGTTCGGGTGACTGCGCGAAAGCATGATCTGCGGCCCGCGGTTGCTGCGCGAAACGCCGACCACGTACGCCTTGATCCGGGTGCCGTGCTCGTAGGACTCCCCCGCGACCTGCTCGGCCGAGGGCAGCACGCCCTCGGTGTCGCCGACCTGGATCACGACCATGCCACGGGCGTTGGCTCGCGTGTCGCGCTGCACCACGCCGGCGATGATCTCGCCCTCCTTGGCGGAGAACTCGCCGAAGGTCTTCTCGTGCTCGGCGTCGCGCAGCCGCTGCAGGATGACCTGGCGCGCGGTGGTGGCGGCGATCCGGCCGAAACCCTCGGGGGTGTCGTCCCACTCCTCGTCGACCTCGCCCTCGGGGGTGAGGGTGTGCGCGAGGACGCGGACCAGGCCGGTCTTGCGGTCGATGTCGATGCGGGCGTGCGCCTGATGGCCCTCGGTGTGCTTGTACGCGGTGAGCAGGGCCGTCTCGATGGCCTCGATCACCGTCTCGAAGGGGATGTCCTTGTCCCGTTCGATCGCGCGCAGCGCGGCGATGTCCACGTTCACTTCGACTCCTCCTTCGGCTCGGTCTGGCCGGCCGTGGTGCTCTGGCCGGACGCGTCTTCTTCCAGCAGTTTCAGGTCTTCCGCCGGTGGTTGCTTGAATTCGATCTCCACCACGGCCTTGGCCACGGACGTGTAGGCCACGTCCTGGAGGCTGCCGCCGGCGAGCACGCGCGCGGCCTCCTGGCCGGCGTGCCCGACGCGGGCGACGTACTCGGCGCCCTCGGCCGGGGTGATCCGCACCAGCCGGAACTTGGCGCGCCGCCAGTGCCGCGGCTGGGTCAGCGGCCGGTCGAGGCCGGGCGAGGTGACCTCGAGGGTGTACGCGCTCGCGAGCACGTGCTCGTTCTCGTCGAGCACCGCGGACACCTTGCGGCTGACCTCGGCGACCTCGTCCAGCCCGATCCCGTCGTCGGAGTCGACGACGACCTTCACCAGCTGTCGCCGGCCGGCCTGCTGCACCTCGAGCGAATCGAGGTCGAAACCCGCGGTCGTGACGGCTTCGGCCACTAACGGCTCCAGCCGGCTGGCGAGTTCGTTGGGCACGTGGAGCACTCCTGTTCGGCGGTGGTGACGCGGGCTGGTCACGACGGTGGTCGGTGGTGGACCAGCTTATCCTGCGACCCCGCCGGGACGCGCGAGCGGCGGTGCCGGTGCCGGGCCTGGCAGGATGGGCCGACGTGACCGCAAGACCGACCGACCTCAGCCGGCGCTCCGTCCTGCGCCTCGGCGCCGTCGCCGCCGTGGCCCTCCCGCTCGCCGCCTGCACGACGGGCAACGACGAAACTCCCGACCCGCTGGCCCCGCTGCTGGCCGCCGCCCAGGCGGACGCCGCGGCCGCGCGCAAGCTCGCCTCCGGCGCGAACGGCGACGCCGCGGGCCAGATCGCCGACGCCCGCGCCGCCCACGCCGCCGCTCTGAAACCCGAGGTGGACCGGCTCAACCGGCCGCAGCCCAAGACCCCGCCCGCGCCCGTGCCCGTGCCGACGGACCTGGCCGGCTTCAAGGACCGGCTCGCGGCCGTCCGCAAGCAGGCCGAGGACCTGGTGCCCGCGCTGCCCGCCTACCGCGCGGGGCTGGTCGCCTCCGTCGCCGCCGGCTGCGCGGCGCTCCAGCGCGTCGCCCCGTCGATAGGCCGCGGCGACGACGCCAAGCCGATCGCCGCGCCGCCGGGCACCGTGCCCGCCGAGGCCGTCGACCCGCTGCAGAAAGCGCTGGCCACCGAGCACGCCGCGCTCTGGGTGTACGGGCTGGTCATGGCCTTCCTGCCGGCCGACTTCGGCGACGCGCTCAAAAGCGGCCGCGCCGAGCACACCTCGCGCCGCGACGTCCTCATCCAGGTGATCACCTCCGCGGGCAGCACGCCGGTGGCGCCGGAGGCCGCGTACGTGCCGGCCAAGCCGGTCACCGACGCCGCTTCGGCCGCCTCCGTGGTCGCGACCGCCGAAGCCGACTCGGCCGCGGCGTGGCTCGGCGTGGTCACCCACACCGACGACAAGGGCGTCCGCGGCATGGCGCTGCAGGCGCTCATCGCGGCCGCCCGGCGCGGCACGCCGTGGCGCCAGCAGGCCGGCGAGAAGCCGACCGCGATCGCGATGCCCGGCCAGGCCTCGTAAGCCGAACGCAGCGGATGACGCTTTCCCTGCACTGAGCGAGGGGAAAGCGTCATCCGCTGCGCTCGTAGGCGGGGTTCAGGCGGCAGCCGTCAGGCGGCAGGCGTCAGCGGAGGTTGGCGGAGAGCTGGAGCGCGTCCTTGGCGATGCGCTTGAGCAGCACGGCGTCCTTGTGCTTGGCGTAGAAGTCGGTGAGCACGATGGTCACGTCGGAACCGCTGACCTGGGACTCGTACGCGGCCTTCTCGCCGCCCACGCTGGGCGCGCCGGTGGCCTTGTAGGTGTGGTCGCGCACCAGGTCGGTGACGTTTCCGGTGCCGTCCTGGTCGGTCAGCGCCTTGAGCTGGGTCGCCTGGCTCGCCTGCGGCATGGACACCAGCACCACCGAGACGAGCGCCTTCGCGTCGCCGTACTGCACCGTGTACAGCGCGCGAGAGAGCGCGGTGCAGGGCGTGTTCTTGAAGTAGTTCTGTGCCTCGCCGTAGGACTTCGCCGCGCAGTCGGTGGACTTGCTCGGCCCCTCGACGAGCTGGTAGTCGAACTCGCTCGTCTTCGCGGGCGGCTGCGCGACCGGCTCGGGCGTGCTGTCGTGCCGGATCAGGAACCAGATCAGGCCGGACACCACTGCGATCGCGACCAGGCCCGCACCGCGCAGCAGCAGGGTGCGGTTGTCCCGGGCCGGGCCACGGCCAGGCGCAGGCGGCCCCGGGTGCGCGGGGACCGCGCCGAGCGGTGCCGTGTCCGAGGGATCAGCGGAGAAATGGGGACCAGCCACGGCACATACCGTAGTTCACCGCGTCCGGCGGCTTCACCCGAATGCGGTGAGAAGGCGTTCGACGTCGTCAGCGGTGTTGTAGAGATGGAATCCGACGCGTACCCGGCCGTCGCGCAACCCGGACACGACGCCCGCCGCGGCGACCCGCGCCGGGTCCGCCTCCAGCGACACGATCGCGGACCCTCTTGACGGCCGTCCGAGGGCCTGGAGCAGGGCATCGGCGAGGCCGGTGTTGTGGTCACGGACCGCGGTGAGGTCCAGCCCCGTGACGTAGTCCAGCGCCTCCGCCGCGCCGATGTGCGAGAGCCAGACCGGCGAGAGGTCGAACGCGCGGGCGTCGGGCGCCAGGCGCGGCGGCAGGCCGTAGACGGACTTCCAGGGGTCGTCGCCCGCGTACCAGCCGGCGGCGACGGGCCGGGTGCGCTCGTGCGCTCGCGGGTGGACGGCGAGCCAGGCACACCCGCGCGGCGAGAACAGCCACTTGTAGCCGGCGCACACGACCCAGTCGGCCCAGGCGACGTCGAGCGGCAGCCACCCGGCGGCCTGGGTGACGTCCAGCAGCACGGCCGCGCCCGCGCTCTCCGCCGCCGCCCGCAGCGCCGCGACATCGAGCACCGACCCGTCCGACGACTGCACCAGGCTCACCGCGACGAGGTCGTGCCCCTCGACGTGGTCCGCGAGCTTGGCGAGTGGCGCCTCGGTGATCCGCGTGCCCGGCCGCGCGGCGAAGGGGAAGGTGACGCTGGTGAAGTCCTTCTCCGCGACCAGCACGCGCGCGCCTTCTCCCAGCCCGCCCGCGACGTTCGCGATCAGCTGGGAGACCGACGCCCCGATCGCCACCCGCTCGGTCGGCACCCCGGCGAGCCGCGCGAACCCGCTGCGCGACCGCGCGACGGCCTCGTCGAATCCCGGCGCCGAGTCCCCCCCGGCGCGCCACCGTGCCACGGCGCCGGCCACCGCCTCTCCCACCGCGACGGAAGGGATCCCGATGCTGGGCGTGTTGAGATATCCGTCGGGGACGGCGAAGCGGGCCGTTCCCCAGAAGCGACTCGGTGCCGGACTCGGTGCCACCGGAATCAGTCGACCTTGACGGCCGGCACCGAGCGGTTGGCCCAGCCCAGGCCGAGGAACTCCGCGCCGGTGCTGTTCAGCTTCACCTCGCGGGCGGAGAACTCCCGGTCCCCGCAGACCACACACCGCAACGCGCGCCCGCGCACGGTGACCAGCCGAAGTTTCGCTCCCATGCGCCCCATGGTGCCAGGCGAGCCGGGGATGCCGGAAGCGCTACCGCGGCCGCATCCCCGAGAACGCCTGAGGGCGCCGTACCGGGTAGAGCGGCATCGTCTGCGCCGACGCGTCGAGGTCGTCGGCCGCCGGGGCTCGCGGGGTTTCGCCGGTCCGCCGCGCGGGCAGGTCGAAAACCCACGCCGAAGGCAGGATCCGTTGCAGCAGCAGGCACAGCGCGACGATCGCGGCGACCAGCACGATGGGGTCGAGGACCGCGACGACCAGCTGCGCCGCCGGGCCGAGCGACGACAGCGGATCGTGCAGGACCGCGTCCAGCACCGCGACCAGGGGCAGGTGGATGACGTAGATCGGCAGGGTCCGCCGCCCGATGCTCGCGATGGCCTTCGCCGGGCGCTCCCATCGCGCGACGAGCGAAGCCGCGGTCACGCCGAGCACGATCGCGATCAGGCTCAGCACGGGCCACAGGCCGAACGCCGTCTTCAGGCCGAAGTGGTCAACCGCGGCCAGCACGCCGAGATAGGGCACGCCGGCCAGGGCGAGCCGCAGCCAGCCGGCCTCCACCGCGATGCGTTTGACGAGCGAAGTGCCGTAGATCCCGGCAAGGAAGAACAACAGGTTCTGGTACAGCCCGCCGCGGTCGCCGGGAACGGCGACCAATCCGGCGGATGCCGTGGCGGACAAGGCGAACGCGGCCGCGAGCATGATCCAGAACGGCAGCCGTCGCGAGAGCTTGGCGATCACGAAGTAGCCGGCGAGCGCGAAGAGGTACCAGAGGTTCGTCGGCGTGATCGTCAGCTGGGCCACGAATTCGAGCACGCTCCCGGCGTGTTCGGTGGCGAAGCCGGGGAAGAACGACAGCACCAGGGTGTGCACGGACAGCCACAGCAGGTAGAGGTAAAAGAACTTGGCCACCCGGGAACGCGCGACGATGCGCCACGGCCGGTTGACCGCGCGAGCCGCGAAGAACCCGGAAATCGCGAAGAACAGGGGCATGCGCAGCGGCAGCAGCAGTTCGCCGGCGGCGCCCCACGCGCCGGGCAGCGGCGTCGAAATCCGCCAGTCGATCTGCAGGTACTGCTTCATGATCACGTGCCACAGCACCACAAGCACGATGCAGGCACCCTTGGCCACGTCGGGCCACAAGAGCCGTTCGACAGGTGCCGGGTCATGGAGGTCGCCGACGAACCTGCCCGTTGTCTCAACAGCCACAACGGAACCTTTCGCACAAGGACTCGGCCGGAGTCGCGGTGATTCCGACGCTGGCACGAGAATCCTTGGCACGCCGCGAGTCCCGGGCCGGGCTGCCCGCGGGAACCTTCAACCCTGTCCGAAAGGCCCGTATCGTTTGCGCACAATGTCACGCAGCCGATGTGGACGGTCGCGCAGCGATCTCTCAGCCGTGGCCGCCGGACCGGACGGCGCGCTGCCGCCGGACCAGGTGCCGCAGCGCGGGCACGGCCGGGCCCGCGCGTCCGGCCAGCTCCGCCAGCCGGGCCGAGTTCGCCCAGGCGTCGCGACGGGAAACGCCGACACCCGCCGCCGCGGCGAGGGCGGCCAGCGCCGCGTCGCCGGAGTCCACTTCGGACACCGGGTCCCGTAACGCGGCCTCGACGCGGGCCTCCTCCCGGCGAGCCGCCTCGGGATCGGCGAGTTCGAGCACCGAACGGCCGAGTAACCGTGTCGTGTGCTCGCGCAGCAAACCGGCCGCGACGAGCTGGAGTTCCAGCGACTTCAGGGTGTCCGCACCGTCGCGGCGCACCAGCGAACGCCACGGCCGCGGCCCGTCCTCCGCGAGGTTCGCCAGCACGTCGTCGAGCAGCAGGTCGCCGGTCGGGCCCCGGCCGGTCACGCCGGCCTTGCCGCCGTCGTCGGCCAGCCGGTCCCGCAGCAGCAGGTCGGTGACCACGGCCGCGCGCACCAGCAGCGCGACGCGGCGGCGGTCGGAGATCCGCCCCTTGACTCCCCCGCAAGCGAGGAGATAAACCCGGGCGGGCAAGGAAAGTGTCACTGCGCTCTCACCTTCGGCCAGATCTGGTCCCAATTCTGCTTCCGCCCGGAGTACAGCCACATCAGCCCGGGCGCAACCTCGGTCACCGAGGCGAAGTACGGCCGCAGCAGGTCCGGGTCGAAGCCCACGAACAGCACGTCCCGCGCCGAGTCCGGCGGCCGGTCGAAGTACCAGTAGCCCCGGTGTCCACTGTAGACGTCGGTGATCCCGTACTGCGGGCCGTAGTACTCGACGGCGGCGGCGAACGGATAGATCTCCGAGTACACCGCCGTCTGCTTCCGCACCTCCGGTGGCAGGGCGGCGTAGGTCTGCCCGACGCCGTCGGCCACCTCCTTCTGCGCCGTCTCGCCCCCGGCGAACACGGTGCCGAGCGAAAAGGGCCCGAACGTGGTCGCCTTCATCGAAGCCGGCCACACCGGCAGCCCCGCCACGGTCACCGCGGCCGAGAGGACGAAGGCCAGCCACACCGGCGTTTTCCACCACCGCACCAGCTTCCGCCGGGAGAGCTCCGTCGCCGCGGCCGCGAACGGCAGCGAGTAGACGCTCATCAGGTAGTACGCGCGCCCGTGGGTGAGCAGCACCGCGAGAGTCACCAGCAGCAGCGCCACGGCGAGGTAGCGGTACGGCCGCAAGTCCGGCGACCGCAGCAGCCGCCACACGCCGTACAGGAGCGCGAGCACGCCGATGCCCATGCCGGCACCGAGCAAGCCGTCGCGCGCGAAGCTGAGGTATCCCGGGAATTCCGCCGAAACGACGTCGGCCATGTGCGCGTACGGCCAGCCGTGCGTGGCCTGCCAGACCAGAGCCGGGATCGTAGCGACGACCGCGATCAGCCCGCCCAGCCACAGTTTCGGCCGGGAGAGCAGTTGTCGCGGGCCCAGCACCAGCGCCGAAAGCAGCACCGCCGCCCACAGCGCCGGGATGAGGAACTTCGTCTCCAGCGACACCGCCGTCACCACGCCCGCCCAGACGAGCAGGCCGTCGCGCCGGGTCCGGGTCCACCGCACCAGCAGGAAGACCACCACCGTCCACAGGAACGGGTCGAGCACGTACGTGGCCACCCAGTGGCTGATGATGATCAGGCCGGACGTCGCGTAGGCGCCCGCCGCCATCAGCTGGGCGCCACCTCCGCCGCCCAGCTCACGCGCGATCAGCGCGGTGACCACCACGCCCGCGGCCGCCGCCAGCGCCATCGGGGCGCGGAACGCGATCAGCGAGCCGGGGAACAGCCGGTCGAGCGTGCCCGCGAGCAGCGGGACGAGCGGTGGCTGGTCGAAATACCCCCAGGCCGGATGATCTCGACCAGCCACCAGGAAATACAGCTCGTCGAAGCCGTGCGCGTACCGCGCGCTGGTCACCACCAGCAGCGCGGCCACCAGCACGGCGACGGCGAACACCGGTCCACGGGCGAATGCCCCGGCCTCCCGCGCCGCGGCGTGGACGGGCGAGTGTTCCGTCGTAAGCCCTTCACTCGTCATGATGCGAGTCCACCGCGCCGGGCCGGGTGCGGGTAAGCGCGCCCGGTAGCCGATCGGGTCGACGAAAGTTGCCCGCCGGGGCGCGGCCCGCAACTTTCGTCGACGGCGGTCCCCCGGCCGGTGCGGATCCGGCGCGGGCGCGCAGCCGAGCGGATACCGTGGCCGCGTGAAGGAATCCGGCAGCAGGCGCCCGCTCTGGCCCCGGCCGGCCGACGGGCTCTGGCTGCTGGGTGCCGCGATCGTGTTCGCGATGATCGACACCGGGCTGTTCCTGGCTTCGGGCCCGAGCCCCGGCGCCCTCGGGCCGTACGCGCCCCTGGTGCTGCAACTGGTCTGCGACTTCTCCGTGGTGCTGCTGCTGCGGTTCCCGGCCCAGGTGGCGAGCCTGCTCGTGGTGGTCGCGCTGGCGATGCTGGCCTCCGACCTGTTCTCCCCCGGCCTGCTGGTGCCCGCCGTGCAGCCGACGCTGATGACCGTCCCGACGATCACCCCGGTCGTGCTCAGCCAGGCCGCCCGGCTGCTGGACCGCCGTCGGCTGCTGTGGCTGGGCGGGGTGCTCGCCCTGCTGGCGACCCGGCCGTGGAACCCGGCCTGGAACACCACCCCGTTCGGCCTGCTGGCCACCGCGCTGCCGGTGGCGATTTCGCTGTACTACGAAGCCAGGCGGCAGCTGCTGCGGTCCTTGCGCGACCGCGCCGAGCGCGCCGAGCGCGAACAGCACCTGCTCGCCGAGCAGGCCCGCGCGGAGGAACGGCGGCGGCTCGCGGGCGAGATGCACGACGTCGTCACCCACCGGCTGAGCCTGATGGTGCTGCACGCGGGCGCGCTCGGCGTCACGTCGGCGGACCCGGCCGTGTGCACCGCGGCCGAGGACATCCGCCGCGAAGGCGCGTACGCGCTCGACGAACTGCGCGACCTCGTCGGCGTTCTGCGCAACGGCGAGCCAGTGACCGGGTCCCCGGCGGCGGCCGCGACTCCCGTCGGCGATCCGGCCGAGCTGGTGGCCGGTTCCGTCGCGATCGGGGTGGCGACCGAGCTTTCGGTGACCGGCGACCCCGGCACGGTCTCCCCGACGGTCGCGCGCACGGCGTTCCGTGTGGTGCAGGAGGCGCTGACCAACGTGCGCAAGCACGCGCCCGGCTCGTCGGCCGAGGTCTCGCTGCGCTACCACCCGAGCGGGCTGGACGTCGCCGTCACCAACACCCGCGGCATCCGGCCGCCCGACCCGGCGCTGGCCGGCTCCGGTTCGGGCGCCGGGCTGAGCGGGCTGCGGCAGCGGGTGGAGCTGGTCGGCGGGCGGCTCGAGGCCGGGCCCGCACCCGGCGGCGGGTTCGCCGTCGGTGCGATACTGCCCGCCTACGTCCCGACGAAGGAAGGGCTCCCGCGGTGATCACGGTGGTCGTGGCCGACGACGAGCCGATGGTCTGCGCCCACCTGCGGACGATCCTCGGCTCGGCCGGTGACATCGACGTGGTGGCCCAGGCCCAGGACGGCGCCGAGGCCGTGGAAGCGGTCGTCCGGCACCGGCCGCGGGTGGTGCTGATGGACCTGCGGATGCCCGGCGTCGACGGGCTGACCGCGATCGAGCGCATCTCCGCCCTGCCGGAGCCGCCCGCGGTGGTCGCGCTGACGACGTTCGACGCCGACACGTACGTGATCCGCGCGCTGCGCGCCGGAGCGGCGGGCTTCCTGGTCAAGTCGACGCCGCCGGAGGACCTGATCGGGCTGGTGCGCGTGGCCGCCGACGGGCACACGGTGCTCTCCCCCTCGGCCGCCCGCCGGCTCGTCGCGCTGTCCTCGGACGGCCGCGAACGCGGCGACGACGCCCGCCGCCGCACCGCGGGCTTGACCGAGCGCGAACGCGATGTGCTGGCCTGCCTCGGCGAAGGACTGTCCAATGCGGACATCGCCGCCCGCCTGCACCTGGCCGAGGCGACGGTGAAGAGCTATGTCTCGCGGATGCTGGTGAAGCTAGAATGCGCCAACCGCACCCAGGCCGGCCTGCTCGCCCACGAAGCGGGCCTTGTCGCACGCTGACGGTGTGCCCTGGAGAACTTCCCGGCGCCGCGGCTAGGCTTTCCCCGGTGATCACTCTTCGGCGGGGCCTGGAGCTCGGGCTCCGGTTCCGTGGCGGAGCCTGGTACATCCCCATCGGATTGCTGCTCTTCGCCGGGTCGCTCGTGCCGGCGCTGCAGAATCACGGCACGGTGTTCGGCGGGATGCCCGATCGGCCCTACGACGCGCTGGCCGTCGTGGCGATCGCGGCCCAGGGCCTTCCGCTGACGGTGTGCCGACGGTGGCCGGTCACCTGCCTTGTGCTGGTGTCGCTGGGTTTTCTCCTCGATCAGCTGCGTGGCTACCACTCGTTCGCGGGCACGGCACTGCCGCTGGCCCTGCTGAACACCGGGTCACGGCTGGAGCGGCATCGTCGCGTCACCGTGCTCGCGTTCTCCTCGGCCTACGTCGCGGCGGCGATCACGTTCTCGTCGCTCGGCCCGGGCGAAACCATCGAGGACTACGTGATGTTCTACCTGGCGCTGGTCCTCGCCTGGATTTTCGGGCGGTGGCTGCGCTCGACCCGCCTCGCCGAGGCCGAACGCCGCCGCCGGGTCGCCGAGGACAGCCGCGCCGCCGAGCGCGCCCGCATCGCCCATGAACTCCACGACGTCGTGACCCACCACGTGACGGCGATGGTCGTGCAGTCCGAGGCCGCGCGGTACCTCACCGACGCACCGGAACGGCTCGACCAGGCCCTGACCGTGGTCACCGAAACCGGCCGGGAGGCCATCACCGACCTGCGGCACCTGCTCGACGTGCTCGACCCCGGCCACGGCACCCCGTCCTCGCGCGAGCTTCGCACGCTCGTCGAGCAGGCCCGCAAAGCCGGGCAGCCGGTGGAGTTCACCGAGGAGGGCACGCCGGCCGAGCCGGCCGGTAGCGCCGGCCCGGTGGCCTACCGCGTCGTGCAGGAAGCGCTGACGAACGCCCTCAAGCACGCGCACGGCAGCCGCACTTCGGTGCAGGTCCGGTACCGCACCGGCGAGATGACCGTGGAGATCAGCACCGGGGAGATCAACACTCGGGAGATCAACGCTGGGGAGATCAGCACTCGGGAGATCAACGCTGGGGAGATCAGCACCGGCGAGGCCGGCGCTCCGGCCGCGGCGCTCGGTGGGAGCGGGCGGGGCCTCGCCGGTCTCCGCGAACGGGTCGGTGTCCTCGGCGGCGACTTCAGCGCGGGCCGGAGCGGGAGCGGCTTTTCCGTGCGGGCGCGCATTCCCGAGGGGAGCGGCTCGTGACCGCGCCGATCCGGGTCCTGGTCTGCGACGACCAGGTGGTGGTCCGCACCGGGCTGGTGACGATCATCGACGCTCAGCCCGACCTCGAGGTCGCGGGCCACTGCGGGGACGGCCGGACCGCGGTCGAGCTCGCGGGCCGGCTGCACCCGGACGTCGTGCTGATGGACGTGCGCATGCCGGTGCTCGACGGGATCGCGGCCACCCGCCTGCTGGCCGGCGCCGGCGTCCCGCAGCCGGTCAAGGTGCTCGTGGTGACCACCTTCAACCTGGACGAGTACGTCTACGACGCGTTACGCGCGGGGGCGAGCGGGTTCCTGCTCAAGGACGCGCCGCCCGACCAGCTGCTGCACGGAATCCGGACCGTGGCGGCCGGCGAGGCGCTGCTGGCCCCGGAGGTGACACGCCGGCTCGTGGGCAACTACGCCGCCCGGATCCGGCCGACCGGCGACACCACGCCCCCAACCCCGCTGACTGCCCGCGAGCTGGAAGTGCTCCGCCTCATCGCGGACGGCCTGTCCAACCGCGAGATCGCCGAGGCGCTGGTGATCAGCCACGAAACCGTGAAGACCTTCGTTTCCCGGATCCTCGCCAAGCTCGGGCTGCGCGATCGCGTGCAGGCCGTCGTCCACGCCTATCGCCACGGCCTGGTCACCTGAGGCGACCCGCTTACGCCGGCACGGCCTCGGAAGTGACGCGCTCGATCGCCCGGACGGCGAGATCGGGCTGGTCACGGTAGATGTAGTGCCCGCTGGTGGTCGCGATGCTCAGGTTGGCGCGGCTCGACAGCCCGAGCCACTTCTGCTGACCGTCCGACCAGGACTTCTCCAGCGCCTGCCCGTATTCGGGAACACTGTCGACGAGGTAGGTGTTGCCGTGCTGGATCACCTCGGCCGGAATGCTCCCGGCCGAAGCGACGGGACCGTCGGGAGTCGCCAGCTTTTCCGGGCTGTCGCCCCGAAGTACCGCCAGGGTCTGGTCACGGAGCTCGGCCGCCGCGCCGCCGGCGGACGCGGGAATGTCCTTCTCGAGGTCCGCGGCCTGGGCCGGCGAAGTGGCGTCCATCAGGACCAAGCCCTTGACCCGGTCCTGATGGCCGGGCGCGTACCGGCCGACGATCAGCCCGCCGAGCGAGTGCCCGGCCAGCACGATCGGGGCGCCACCGGCGACCTGGTCGAGGACCCCGGTCAGCACCTTTCCAGTGCTGTCAAAGGATTGCGGTCCGTCCGGCTGAGCGCTGTCGCCCTCGCCGAGACGGTCGTAGGAGCAGACGCGGTTCTTCGCGCTCAGGGTCTGCTGGAGGCTTTCGAAGGTCTTCAGCCCGTCACCGGCCCCGGCCACCAGCACGACGACCGGCTTGCCCGCCACCTGGGTGCCCGAACAGGACACGTTGACTGACTTGCCGTCGACCTGGATCTTCTTCACGCCAGTGAACGCCTCCGGGCCTGGCGCACTGACGCCGGAGGGCACCGCCGGACCCGCATCGGAGGCTTCGTCGCACCCCGCGAGCACCACCCCGGCCACCGTGCAGCACAGCGCGAGCAAAGCGGAAACCCTGCCACGACGGGTCATTACGTCCTCCTGGTGAACCGAATCGATGCCGGAAACGGCCGCAACACCAGCGGCCGATCGGCACGCTACGGATCCGGGGACCGGGAATCGTCACCACTGAGAGCGCACTTGCCCGTAGCTCGCGCGGGGGACGTCGGGTCAGGCCGAGGCGGGGGTGTGCTCCGCGTCGAAGGCCTCGCGGGCCGCCGAGACCTGGGCCATGTGGCGGCGGGCCCAGCGGTCCAGCAGGTCCAGCGGCTCGGACAGGTTGCGGCCCAAGGTGGTCAGCTCGTAGTCCACCCGGGGCGGGATCACCGGGTACGCGGTGCGGGTGAGGATGCCGTCGCGGACCAGGCTGCGCAGGGTCTGCGTGAGCACCTTCTGCGAGATGCCCTCGACGCGCTTGCCGATCTGGGTGAAGCGCAGCGGGCCGTCGACGAGGGCGCCGACGATCAGCACCGTCCACTGGTCGCCGATGCGGTCGAGCAGCTGCCGGGTCGGGCAATCGCGGTCGTACGGGTTCCCCTGCACACGGACCTCCTGGCTGCGTTACTTTCCCAAAGAGAGTAACAGGCTCAGGGAGAGTCCAGCAGCGCCGTGAACAGCACCCGCAGGTGCCGCCGGGCGCGGGCCCAGCGGGCATCGAGGTCATCCTCGTCGCGGGTGGCCCAGCTGGCGATGAGGATGCCGCGGATCACGTCCATCGCGGTGTACACCAGGTGCAGGAATTCGGTGTGGCTCGCCTGCGCCGGCAGCACGGCCCGGCCGAACGCGACCAGGCTCTCGGTGGCGATCGGCTCGACGAGCGCCATCTGGCGGCGCAGGTCGTCGTCCGTGCGCGAAGCGACCCACAGCTCGACGGTCGCGGTGAAAACCGGGCCCTGGTGCATCTCCCAAAGCAGTTGCAGCGCGTCGCCGACCGGGTCGGCCGAAGTGCGCAGCCGGTCCAGCTCGGCCATCGCGACCTCGGTGCGCTTCTCGGCGAGGTGGCGGATCGCGGACGTGACGAGGTCGGCCTTCGTCGGGAAGTGGTGCACCTGCGCGCCGCGCGTGACGCCGGCGCGGACGGCGACCCGGGTGGTCGTGGTGCCCGCGTAGCCGTACTCGACGAGGCAGTCGACGGTGGCGTCGAGCAGCCGCACCCGCATCGCGGCGCTGCGCTCCTCCTGGGTGCGGCCGGTGGTCCCCCGCCGTGGCGCTGACATGCGTCTACTCTATTTGCCGGGTGCCACCCCGGCCGTATCGGTCGCCGCGACCAGCCCCCGCACCGTGCGCGTGATGAACCGGCCCAGCACCAGCCGGTAGAACCAGCCCGTGCCCGGGACCTTGCCGGTGAACGTCGAGTGCCAGTGGATCGCCGTGCCATGGCCGTCGGGGGTCAGGTCGACGTACGCGCGATAGTCGCGCAACGGCAGGCCGCTGCGGAGCGCGTAACCGAACCGCTTTCCGGGCTCCAGCGCGATGATCTCCTCGCACGAGCGGGTGCGGCCGGTGCGGAACACCCGCAACGCGCCTAGTCCTTCGCGCTCACCGTTTCCGGGCTGCAGCAGCTCGAACGAGCCGAGCGGCGACCACCCCGGCCAGCTCGCTCCGTCGCGCAAGAGCGCGTACACCGTCGCCGCGTCCGCGGACGTCCGTCCCCGCACCGAGATGCGCTGCACCATGATCGGCCTCCTCGTCCGTCATGTACCACGTGGTACACGTACCATCTCGTACATGCCGGAAGCAAGAGAGCGGCTCCTGACCGCGGCCGTCGAGCACATCGCCCACGGCGGCGCGGACCAGAGCCTGCGCGCACTCGCCGACACGATCGGCACCAGCCACCGGATGCTCATCTACCACTTCGGCTCCCGCGAGGGCCTGCTCACCGCGGTCGCGCGCGAGGTCGAACGCCGTCAGCGCGCCGCTCTCGACGACCTCGACCCAGCCCTGCCACCCGCCGAAGCCGCCCGCGCGTTCTGGCGTCGTCTCACCGACAAAACCTTGCGGCACAACGAAAAGCTCTTCTTCCAGCTCTACGGCCAAGCCCTCGGCGGTACCCCGGGCACGGCGGAGTTCCTCGATCGCGTGATCGCCGATTGGCTGCCCCCGCTCGAAGCCCTGCTCGCCCGCTTCGGCGTGCCCGAGCCGGACCGCGCGGCGCAGGCGAGGCTGGGGCTGGCGGTCGCGCGCGGGCTGCTGCTGGACCTCGTCACCACGGGCGACCGGGCGGCGGTGGACGCCGCGATGGAGCAGTTCCTGCTCCGCTATGGGCCGCCATCGAGGTAAACCGCAGGTTTCATGCACTGAACCCCCTTGACTTGACGTTTTCCTGCATTCAGGATGCGTCCCATGCAGGACGAGGTCAGGGTGAGCGAGCTGGACCGGCGGATCGTCTCCGCGTTGCAGCTCAACGGGCGGGCCTCGTGGGGCGCGATCGCGCGGCACGTCGGGACAAGCGAGTCCACCGTGCTGCGGCGGGCCGGGCAGCTGACCGAAAGCGGGCAGCTGCGGGTGATCGGCGTGGTCGACGTGCTGCGGTGCGGCCTGGGTGTGCCGGTGCTGACGCGGCTGCGGTGCCGCCCCGGCACGGCCGCGACGGTCACCGAAGCGCTGGCGGCGCGGCCCGACGTCCGCTACGCCACCATGCTCGCCGGCAGTGCCGACTGCACGGCCGAGTTCGTGCTGCCGACCTACCAGGACGCCGTCCGCCTTCAGCTCGACGGCTTCCCGGCGGCCGAGCACCTGCGTGACGCCGAGACGTTCGCGGTGATGCGCACGTTCACCTCCAACCACGACTGGGACTCCGGCGAGCTGACCCCCGAGGCCGCCGCCGAGCTGCGCGGCACCGACGTCCGGCCGTTCGAGGAGCAGCACTGGGAACGGCCACCGGAGCAGCTCGATGAGCTGGACCTGGCGATCTGCGCCGCGCTCGGCGAGGACGGGCGGCTGTCGTTCAAGGAGGTCTCACGGCACTCCGGCACCAGTGAGTCCACTGTGGCCCGTCGCGTCGAATCGCTGGTGCGCCGCGGCTGCCTGCGCTTCCGCACGCTCGCCGAGCCGGCGATGTTCGGTTACGCGCTGGAGTTCATGCTCTGGCTTTCGGTGCTGCCCAAGGACCTCGACCGCGCGGGCCAGCAGCTGGCCGCGCACCCCGGCACCAAGTACCTCTCCGCCACCACCGGCCGGTTCAACCTGGTCGGCCAGATCGTGCTGCGCCACTACGGCGAGCTGTACCGGCACACCACCGATGTCGTCGGCGCGCTGCCCGGGCTCCGGGAGGCCGACGTGACCTTGCAGGTCTCGACCCTGAAACGCGCCTGGGCGCCGACACCGGAGCCCCGGGCCACCTTGGAGGAAGCGTGACGGAACAACCGTGGTTGTGGGACGAGCCGACCTGGCGGGGGCACGTGGAACGCGTCCGCGCCGGGCGTTCGCTTCGCCCCGCCGCGTGGCCCGGCGGGGCGAAGGTGGCGGTGGCGTTGTCCTTCGACTCCGACCACGAGACCCCGGCGTTGCGTGACGGCGAGGTGCTGCCCGGCAAGCTCGCGCAGGGCGAGTACGGCGCGCGCGTCGGCGTCCCGCGCATCCTTCGCCTGCTGGAGCGCTTCCACGCGCCGTCTTCGTTCTTCATGCCCGCCGTCTCGGCCCTGCTGCACGACGGCGAGGTCAAGTCCTATGTGGACGCCGGGCACGAGGTGGCGCTGCACGGCTGGATCCACGAGCGCAACACCGCGCTGACCGCCGCCGAGGAGCGGGACCTCGCCTTCCGCGCCGCGGACGTGCTGGAGCGGCTGGCCGGCACCCGCCCGGTCGGCATCCGCACCCCGTCGTGGGACTTCTCCGCGCACACCCTCGACATCACGCGCGAGCTCGGCCTGAAGTACGACTCCTCGCTGATGGCCGACGACGAGCCGTACGAACTGCTCGCCGACGGGAAGCCGACGGGAATCGTCGAGCTGCCGGTGGAGTGGATCCGCGACGACGCGCCGTACTTCATGATGGACCGGTTCGCTTCGCTGCGGCCGTACACGCCGCCGCGCGGGGTGCTGACCATCTGGCGGGACGAGTTCGACGCCGCGTACGCCGAGGGCGGCCTGTTCCAGCTCACCATGCACCCGCACATCATCGGGCACCGCTCCCGCCTCGCCGTGCTCGCCGAACTGCTCGAACACATCAGCGGCCACGAGGGCGTGTGGTTCGCCACGCACGCCCAGATCGTCGACCACGTCCTCACCGCGGCCGGGGAGCAGCCATGACCAGCACCTCATCCACTTCAGTTTCGTCCACATCGGATACCACCGCGGCCACACACCGGCTGAATCCGCAGCAGCGCAAGGCGATCTTCGCCGGGGCCATCGGCAACACCGTCGAATGGGTGGACTGGGCCGTCTACGCCACGTTCGCCCCGGTCTTCGCCGGGCAGTTCTTCGCCGGTGGCAACGAAACCACGGCACTGCTGTCCACTTTGGCCGTGTTCGCCGTCGGGTTCGTCATGCGCCCGGTCGGCGGCGCGGTCCTCGGCGCGTACGCCGACCGGCACGGCCGCAAGAAGGGCCTCACACTCACCATCTCGCTGATGGCCGGGGCGTCGATCGTCATCGCGGTGTGCCCGACCTACACCCACATCGGCGTCGCGGCGCCGATCGTGCTGCTGCTCGCCCGGCTCGTGCAGGGCTTCTCCGCGGGCGGAGAATTCGGCTCCTCGTCGGCGTTCCTGATCGAGTCGGCCGCCTCCGGGCGACGGGCGTTCGCCGGTTCCTGGCAGCAGGTTTCGGTGGGCGCAGGCTCGCTCATCGCGGCGCTGCTGGGCACGATCCTCAACTCCACGCTCTCCGACGCGGACCTGCACGGCTGGGGCTGGCGGCTGGCGTTCGGCCTCGCCGGGCTGCTCGGGCTGGTCGGGCTGTGGCTGCGGCGCTCGGTGCACGAGACCGAGGCGTTCACCCGGATCAGGAAAGGACCGCGGCGCAACGCGCTGGTCGCGATGGTCCGCGACCACCCGGGCGCCGCGCTGCGGGTGGCCGGGGTGACCATCGCCGGCACGCTGATCTACTACGTGTGGGTCACCTACATGCCGACGTACGCGCACCTGTCCACCGGCATCCCGCTCAAGACCGCGCTGCTGGCCAACACCCTGGCCATGGTCGTGTTCATCGTGCTGCTGCCCTTCGGCGGGCTGCTGTCCGACCGGATCGGCCGCAAGCCGACGATGACGGTGTTCGCCGGCGGGTTCCTGGTGTTCGCCTGGCCCGCGTTCCACTTCCTGTCCAACGGGTTCTGGAGCGTGTTCGTGATCGAGCTGATCGGCCTGGTGCTGATCGTCGGCTACTCGGCCAACTGCGCGGTGATCATGGCCGAGCAGTTCCCGCCGGAGGTGCGGACCACCGGCATCGGCCTGCCGTACGCGCTGGCCGTGGCGATCTTCGGCGGCACCGCGCCGTACGTCACGACCTGGCTGAACGCCAACCACCACGGCGATCTCGTGTGGGTGTACGTCGCGGTCGCCGCGCTGATCGGCGTCGCGGTGTACCTCACCATGCCGGAGACCAAGGGTAAGGAACTCTAAGTGCGCAACGTGCTCGTCACCGGCGCCGGCGGCGGGATCGGGGCCGCGATCGCGGACCGGTTCGCCGCCGCGGGCGCCCGGCTCGCCCTGTCCGACCTCCGCGCGGCGGAACTGTCCACTGTGGCCGCACGACTGCGGGAGAAACACCGCGCCGAGGTCGTCGAGCTGCCGGGCGACCTCGCGGACGCCGGCTACGCGGAAGGGCTCGTCGACCGCGCCGGCCCGGTGGACGTGCTGGTCAACGCCGCGGGCATCTACCCAGCCACCCCGCTGCTGGAGATGACGGCGGCGACCTGGGACCGGGTGCAGGACGTCAACGTGCGCGCCGCACTGCTCACCACTGTCGCGTTCGGACGGCAGCACGTGGCGAGCCGGATGCCGGGCGCCGTGGTCAACATCTCCTCGGGCGCGGCCACCCGCGCCCGGCCCGGCGCCGCGCACTACGCGACGTCGAAGGCCGCGCTGGAGATGGTGACCAAGGCGTGCGCGGTGGAACTGGGCGGCCACGGCATTCGTGTCAACGCCGTCAGCCCCGGTTTTGTCACTGTGGACAGTGAAGCCAACCCCGTCACTGAGGCCTACGCCGCGGCCGTGTCGGTGAACCCGCTGGGCCGCCGCGGCGAGCCGGGTGAAATCGCCGACGCCGTCTTCTGGCTGGCCGGCGACGAGGCCCGGTGGATCACCGGCGCGGTGCTGCGCGTGGACGGCGGCTCGACCGCGGGCACCACCGGGCTGCCTCTGCACTGGTCCGGGGAAACCGTTGTGCAGCAGGGAGAAGAATACGATGTCCGGGTCTGACGAGCGCCGCGCTTACACCGTCGTGGGCGGCGGCGCGATCGGCGGGACGCTCGCGTTCCACCTCGCGCGCGCCGGGTATCCGGTGGTGATCGTCGACGCCGATCCCGCACACGTCACCGCGATCCGGGAGCGCGGCCTGACGCTGCGGCGGCCGGACGGCGACGAGCGCGTGGACGTCCCGGCGTTCGTGCCGGACGAGGCGCCGCCGGAGCTGGGCCGGGTGCTGCTCGCGGTGAAGGCCCAGGCCACCGAGCCGGTGCTCCAGTGGCTGGAGCCGCGGCTGTCCCGTGACGGGTTCGTGGTGTCGTTGCAGAACGGGCTCAACGAGGCGCTGATCGCGTCGTTCGTCGGCGCCGGCCGCACGGTGGGCGCGTTCGTCAACCTGTTCGCCGACGTGGTCGAGCCCGGGGTGGTGCGCGACGGCGGGCTGGGCGCGCTGGTGGTCGGCGAGCCGGACGGCCGGATCACCGGCCGCGTCGAGGAGGTCGTCGCCGATCTCCAGTCCTGGGGCCCGGCGAAGGCGACCGCGAACGTCGAGGGTTACCTGTGGTCGAAGCTCGGCTTCGGCGCGATGCTCACCACCACCTCGCTCGCCGACGCGCCGATGGCCGGCCTGATCGACCGTCACCGGCCACTGATGCACGCGATCACGGCGGAGGTCTTCGCCGTCGCGGGCTCGCGGACGCTGGAGCCGTTCGACCAGTTCGACCCGGCGGCGTACCAGCCGGGCGCCGCGGGACGCGAGGCCGCGACCGACCGGCTGGTGGCGTGGCTGCGCACGCAGCCGAAGGACCGCAGCGGGATCTGGCGCGACATCGCCGTCCGCCACCGCCCGGTCGAGGTGCACCACCACTACGCGCCGGTACTGGAGGAGGCGGCCCGGCTCGGCGTCGGGGTGCCGCTGCTCTTGGCGATGCTCACCCGGCTGGCCGAGGTCGAGGCCGGCACGCCCATGTCCGAAGACCACCTGACCGAACTGGAGCGGCACCTGTGACCGGGATCCGGGACTTGCACGAGTGGGTACGCGCGCACCGCGAAGACCTGCTCGCCGACCTCGCCGAGTACGTCGGCATCGAAACCCCCAGCGACGACAAGGAAAGCCTGCGCCGTGGACTGTCCTGGGTGGACGGCTGGCTGCGCGGGCGGCTGGGCGAGCCCGCGTCGGTGCGCGACGTCGACGGCGGCCGCCACGGCGACATCAAGGTCTACGACTACCCCGGGTCCGGCAGGCAGCCCATCCTCCTGCTCTGCCATTACGACACGGTGTGGCCGCTGGGCACGCTCGCCGGGTGGCCGTTCACTGTGGACGGTGACCGGGCGAGCGGGCCGGGGGTCTTCGACATGAAGTCCGGGCTGGTGCACGCGGTGTGGGCGCTGCGCGCGCTCGACGCCGCCGGACTCCCCCGCCCGGCGGTGCGGCTGGTGCTCAACGGCGACGAGGAGATCGGCAGCCCCGCCTCCCGCCCGGTGATCGAGGCGGCGGCCGAGGGCACCCGCGCGACGCTGGTGTTCGAGGCGAGCGCGGACGGCGCGGTCAAGACGGCACGCAAGGGCGTCGGCCTGTTCCAGGTGCACGCGACCGGCGTCGAATCGCACGCGGGGCTCGACCCGGCGAAGGGCGCGAGCGCCGTCGACGAGCTGGCGCGGGCGATCCTGGCGCTGCACGCGCTGTCCGACCCGGCGGCGGGCACCACCGTGAACGTCGGCGTGATTTCCGGCGGCAGCCGCCAGAACGTGGTCGCGGGCGCGGCCAGGGGCGAGATCGACGTGCGTGTCAGCAGCGCGCCGGAGGCCGCCCGGATCGACGCCGGCCTGGCCGCTTTGACCGCGCACGACCCCCGTGCGGCCGTCACCATCGAGGGCGGCTGGAACCGGCCGGTGATGGAACGCTCCGAAGCCATCGTGAGCCTGTACGAGCTCGCCCGCGGCCACGCCGCCGAACTCGGCGTCACCCTGCGCGAGTGCTCGGTCGGCGGCGCCAGCGACGGCAACTTCGTCGCCGCATCGGGTCACCCGGTCCTCGACGGCTTCGGCGCCGTCGGCGACGGCGCGCACGCCCGGCACGAGCACATCAGCGTCGAAGGCATGCTGGAACGCACGGCGCTGGCCGCGGCGGTGCTGCACCACCTCGGCACCGGCTGAGGCCTTTACCGAACCCGAACATTCACCCGACACCCCCCGAACACCGGGGCGCGAGGCTCCTTCGGCGTACCCGGAAAGACTCCGGTCACGGGAAGGAGCACCATGCGGACAACCACCTGGACGCGGCGGCTGGCGCTGGCGGGCGGCGGGATCGCGGCCGGGCTGCTGGCGGTCACGCCACTGGCC
This sequence comes from Amycolatopsis sp., assembly GCA_036502365.1. Taxonomy (GTDB): domain Bacteria; phylum Actinomycetota; class Actinomycetes; order Mycobacteriales; family Pseudonocardiaceae; genus Amycolatopsis. The sequence goes on along the minus strand of DASXYS010000146.1, from coordinate 25,916 downwards.
TCGGCGCAGAGCAGCGCACCACCGGCGGCGGTCGCGCCGATCACGCTGAGCCCCGAGGAATCGCAGCAGGTCTGCGGGGACTGGGTGCCGAAGCTGCAGAAGCGCAGTCAGAACCTGACCGAGCGGATCAACGGCGGCGCCGAGGTGGCCGGGTCCGTGGCCAACCTCAAGGCCCGCTCGGCCGACCAGAAGGCCAAGGGCCACACCGCCGCGGCCGACCGGCTGCAGAAGCGCGCCGACCAGCGCCAGGCCCGGATCAGCCAGCTCGCCGACGCCAAGCAGAAGCTCGACGCCTTCGCCTCGGCGCACTGCAAGCCCGCGGGGACGAAGTGAGGACAGCGCGGTTCGCGGCCGCGGTCGGGGCAGCCGCGCTCGTGCTCCTCGGCGTCGCCGCCTGCGACAACGGCGGCGGCTCGGCCGCGACCGGCGGTGGGGCGGCGGCCACCAGCGAGCTGAACGGCATCCAGTCGACGCTCGACAGCATCGGCTCCGACATGGCGGGCGACGGCTCGCCGTGACCCGCGTAGCGTCTCCCCCGACGTAGCCGGCCGAAGGAGACGGGAGCCCGTATGGGGTCAGCTGGCCGCGGCCTCGTCCTCGTCGTGGAGGACGAGGCCGCGATCGCCGAACTCGCCGCGTTGTACCTGCGGCGTGACGGGTTCGGGGTGCACGTGGAGGCCGACGGCTCGGCCGCGCTGGCCACGATCCGGCGGCTGCGGCCGGTGGCCGTGGTGCTCGACATCGGACTGTCCGGAATGGACGGGATCGAGATCTGCCAGTCACTGCGCGCGGCGGGCGACTGGACGCCGGTGCTGTTCGTCACCGCCCGCGACGACGAGCTGGACCGCTTGCTGGGCCTGGAGATCGGCGCCGACGACTACCTCACCAAACCCTTCAGCCCGCGTGAGCTGGCCGCACGCGTGCGCACCGTGCTGCGCCGCGCGTCCGGCCCGGCCGGTGCGGGTGAGACGCATACCTGCGGGAGCGTCCGCGTGGACATCGGCGGGCGCCGGGTGTGGGCGGGCGAGCGGGAGGCGACGCTGACGTCCACCGAGTTCGACCTGCTCGCGTACCTGGTCCGCCACGCCGGCCAGGTGCTCTCGCGCGACCAGCTGCTGAGCGCCGTCTGGGGTTACGCCGCGGCGGCCGGCACCCGCACCGTCGACGTGCATGTGGCCCAGCTGCGCGCGAAACTCGGCGAGCACAGTCCGATCAGGACGGTCCGCAGCATCGGCTACGCGGCGGACGCCGGGTGAGCAGGCCCCGGACCACCCTCGCGCTGAGGATCACCGTGGTGTGCCTGGCCGTGGCCGGGGTCGCGGTGATCGTGGCGGGCCTGGTGGCGGCGCGGCTGGTCAGCACCACCGGGGACACTGTGCTCCAGCAGTCCTTGAAGGCCCAGGCGGACGTCGTGGCCAGCCAGCTCGACCCGACCGGCATCGGCAACCGGCTCGGCGTCGGCAAGGTGGCGGACGTGGTGCGCGGCCAGGGCATCGCGGTGGTCGTGCGGCGTCCCGGCGGGCAGGAAGTCGGTGAGGCGGTGCCGGTGCGCGCGGCCGTGCGCGCCGGGCTGGCATCCGGGCAGGACCGGTCCGCCCGGGTGACCATCGATTCGGTGGAATACCTCGTGGAGGTCCGTGACGTCGGCGGGGCCGGGGCGGCGTTCGCGCTGGTCCAGCCCACCCGCAGCGGTCAGGCCACGCAACGCGCGCTGGTGCGCAACATCGCGCTCGCACTCGGCATCGGGCTGCTCGTGGCCGCGGTGGCGGGGTTCGTGAGCGGACGGCTGCTGGGCCGTCCGCTGCGCCGCGCGGCCGCCGTCGCCGGGATCCTCCGCACCGGGCGGCGTGACGTGCGCGTGCCCGTGGAAGGCCCGGCCGAGGTCGCCGAGGTCGCAGGCTCGCTGAACGCGCTGGCCGACGCGCTCGCCCACAGCGAGGCCCGCCAGCGCGAGTTCCTGTTGTCGGTTTCGCACGAGCTGCGCACTCCGCTCACCGCGGTCACCGGCTTCGCCGAGGCGATCGCCGACGGCGTCGCCGAGGGCCCGGACGCGCGCCGCGCCGGGCAGACCATCCACCGCGAGGCCCAGCGGCTCGAACGGCTGGTCAGCGACCTGCTCGAACTCGCCCGCCTCGGCGCCGACGAGTTCCGCCTGGACCTCGCGACGATCGACCTCACCGCGCTGGTCCGCGACTGCGCGGAGGTCTGGCAGCTGCGTTGCGAGCGCGAAAACGTGCCGCTGTCCGTGCTGCTCCCCCACTCCCCGGTGCCCGTGGTCGCGGACGCGCGGCGGCTGCACCAGGTCGTCGACGGGCTCGCCGAAAACGCCCTGCGCGTCACCCCCGCGGGCGCGCCGATGGTCTTCGCCCTCACCGCGGGACCGGACGCGCGCCTGTCCGTCCGCGACGGCGGCCCCGGGCTCGCGCCGGAGGACTACGACGTGGCGTTCCAGCGCGGCGTGCTGAACGCCCGCTACCGCGACCGCCGCCCGGTCGGCTCCGGCATCGGGCTGGCGCTGGTGCACGGGCTCGTCACGCGGATGGGCGGCACGCTGACCGCGGGCCCGGCGCCCGAGGGCGGGGCGGCGTTCACGATCACCCTGCCGATCGTTACTGGGCCGATCGTTACCGGCCCGATCGCAGCTGGGCCGCCCGGTCCGTGACGTCCATCAGCGCCCAGTGCTCGACGATCCGGCCCTCGCGCACCCGGATCATGTCCATACTGGCCACCGAATAGCGGCGGCCGGTGGCGATCTCCGTGCCGGAGCTGGTGTAGCGGTTCACGGAGAACTCGCCCTCGCTGACGTTCTGCTCGACGCGCACGGACAGGTCGCTCAAGCCGGGCGTGAAATCGCCACGGGACAAGGCCTCCCACTTCGCGCGCCAAGCGTCGAGACCCACGTGGTCGCCGCCCGCGCCGCCGCGGTGGTCGACCACGTCCGGGGCGATGTAGCGGAGACCTTCCTCGGTGAAGGCGTGCTCGACCACCAGGCGGTGCACCTCGGCCGGTTCCATGACCGCATCCTTCCGACGATAAATGGGGAGTTCCCCGGTTGACCGCCCGTACACTAACCGGGGACCTCCCCGATTGGCAAGGAGTCCTTGATGGCCAAGCAACTCAGGGCGGACGCGCGGGACAACCGCGCGCTCCTGCTCGCGGCCGGACGAGAGGTCTTCGCCGCGGATGGGCCGGGCGCCCCGCTCGACCGGGTGGCCCGGCACGCCGGCGTCGGCAACGCCACGATGTACCGGCACTTCCCGAACCGCCGAGAGCTGCTCGCCGCCGTGTACGCGGGCGAGGTCGACGCACTTCGCGCGGAAGGCGAGGCGCTGTTGTCGTCTTCGGACCCGGACGAAGCGCTGTACGAGTGGCTGCGCCGGTTCGTCGAGCACGTCAAGGACAAACGCGAGCTGGCACTGTCCATTTCGGACGAACCAGACGACCGCGAGGCCCTGTTCTCCGAGTGGCACGCGACGATCAACACCACCGCGGCCGCGCTCGCCGCCCGCGCCCGGCTGGCCGTCGACGTCGAGCCGCTGGACCTGCTCCTGCTGGCCACCGGGATCGCGCTCGCCGGCGCGCCGGCGGCCCGCACGGACCACCTGCTCGCCCTGCTCCGCCGCGGCACCGCGCCGTCGGCCTGACCCGCCGCCACGCGAACCCATCGGCGACCACACCGTTCCCTACGCCGCCAGGCGGCTACGCTCAACCCGCGACCGGTTCCGGCCGCAAGAACGGAGCCGGTCATGGACTTGGGACTCAAGGGCCGCACCGCGGTCGTCACGGGCGCGAGCCGGGGCATCGGGCTCGCCGTCACGCGGCGGCTGGTCGACGAGGGCGTGCAGGTGATCGCGGGCGCGCGCCGGTCGACCCCCGAGCTGGCCGAGCTGGGTGACGCCGTACGCGTGGTGGAGGTCGACCTCGCGGAGCCCGGCGGGCCGGCCGAGCTGGTCGCCGCCGCGGGCGAACGGGTGGACATCCTGGTCAACAACGTCGGCTCCGCGCCGGCCCGCACCGGCGGCTTCCTGTCGGTGACCGACGAGCTGTGGGCGCGGTCGCTGGAGCTGAACCTGATGGCCGCCGTCCGCGCGACGCGCGCGGTGCTGCCCGGGATGCTCGCCGCCGGGCACGGCTCGATCATCACCATCAGCTCGGTCAACAGCACCCTCGCCGACCCCGCGGTGATCGATTACGGCGCAGCCAAGGCGGCGCTGGCGAACTTCTGCAAAGCGCTCGCGCGCGAGGTCGGCGGCGACGGCGTGCGCGTGAACACGATCAGCCCCGGCCCCGTCTCCACCGCGCTGTGGCTCGGCGAAGGCGGCGTGGCGGCCACCGTCTCGCGGGCCACCGGCCAGACCGCCGACGACGTGGTGCGCGGCGCGGCGAAGGACTCCGTGACGGGCCGGTTCACCCAGCCCGAGGAGGTCGCCGACGCGGTGCTCTATCTGGCGGGCGACCGGTCCGCGAACGTCACCGGCGCGGACCTCCGGATCGACGGCGGGCTGGTCCCGACCTGGTGAACCCGGTCACGGCGGGTGTGGCGGGGTCCCGGCCCGGCCCCCGCCGGCCGTTAGGCTGACCGGCGTGGAAATGCTGCACCTGCGTTATTTCGTGGCGGTCGCCGAGGAACTCAACTTCTCCGCCGCCGCCCGCAGGCTGCACATGGCCGCGTCGCCGCTCAGCCAGCGGGTCAAAGACCTGGAGCACGAACTCGGCCAGCAGCTGTTCGACCGCAGCACCCACCACGTCACGCTCACCCCCGCGGGCACCGCGCTGCTGCCACTGGCGCGCGACATCCTGGAGCAGGTGAACGCCATCCCGTGGCGGCTGCGCGAGGCGACAAAACCCCAGCGCAGCACCGTTTTCCTCGGCATGCCCGCCGGCGTGCACCCGGACCTGCGCGACCGCGTGAACGCCCTCGCCGAGCGCGTCCGCGACCGGTTCGAGCTGAAGCGCTGGCCCGGGGCGAGCCCCGATCTGCTCGCCGCCGTCCAGGAGGGGAAGCTGGCACTGGCGCTGGCCCGGATGCCGGTCGCCGACCCGGCGCTCGACGCGCTGCCGGTGATGACCGAGCGGCTCGGCGCCGTCGTGCCGGCCGACCAGTTCGCCGGGCGCGAGGCCGTGAGCCTTTCGGAGCTGACCGGCTACGCCTACGTCGCCTCACCCGAGGAATCCACCCCGGCGTATTTCGAGCAGCTCGACCATCAATTGACTTCGCTCGGCATCAAAAAACGCATCAAACTGTCCAACACCGGTTACGGCGGCGTTTCCGAAATCATTTCCTCCGGACTCGCGTTCTCCATTTCCATGCTGGACGAGGCCAGCCCCATGCAGCTGTACCGGCTGGAGAACATGGCCGTGCTGCCGTTCACGGATTTCCGGCCCGAGCTGGACACCAACCTGGTCTGGCGACGTGACCGGGGCGACTCCGGCGACCTCGCGGACCTCGTCGCCGCCGCCCGCGAGGTCTTCGCCGAGCCGCTGACCAGCTGAATTTACCCCAAGAATGGTATGACCACCGCAGTCATACCATTCCGAGCATTTCGATCATTCCCTTTCCCTGCGTTCGCCACTAACTTCGATGGCAGAGCAAGAAACCGCAGGCGTGAAAGGGAAGAAGATGGACGACACGAAGACCGCCGGCCCGCTGGACGGGGTGCGGGTGATCGACCTCTCGACCGTGGTGATGGGCCCGTACGCGGCGCAGATCCTCGGTGACCTGGGCGCCGACGTGATCAAGATCGAGTCCCCCGCCGACACCGTGCGGGTCGGCCGGTACCGCACCACGCCGGGGATGACCCCGCTCAACCTGAACGTGAACCGCAACAAGCGCAGCGTCGCCCTCAACCTGAAGGACGCCGGCGAGCGCGAGCAGGCACTGAAGCTGATCGACACCGCCGACGTGCTGATCACCAACATGCGCCCCGGCGCGCTGGCCAGGCTCGGCCTGGACTACGACCAGGTCGCCACCCGCAACCCGCGCCTGGTCTACGCCCACGCGCAGGGCTTCCGCAGCGATTCCGACCGCGCCGGCAACGCGGCCTACGACGAGACCGTGCAGGCCGCGTCCGGGCTGGTCGACATCGCGAACCGCGCGATCGGCAAGCCGGTGTACCTGCCGACGATCCTCGGCGACAAGGTTTCGTCGCTGACCATCGCCTACAGCGTGCTCGCCGCGCTGCTGCACCGCGACAAGACCGGTGAGGGCCAGCAGGTCGAGATCCCGATGACCGACACGCTGATCGCATTCAACCTGGTCGAGCACCTCGCCGGGCACGTGTTCGAGCCGGCCGAGGGCCCGACGGGCTTCCCGCTGTCGATGTCGAAGGGCCACCGCGCCGCGCCCACCAAGGACGGCCTCGCCTGCGTGATCCCCTACAACCCGCAGAACTTCCGCGACTTCTTCGCGGCGGCGGGCCGGCCGGACCTGGCCGAGGACCCCCGGGTCAACGGCGAGGCGATCGACAACGCCGACGTCGACGCGCTCGCGGAGCTGATCGACGAGTGCGCCCCGGCGCTGACCACCGCCGAGTGGGCCGAGGTGTGCGCCAAGCACAGCATCCCGATGGCCCCGGTGCTGGAGCTGGACCAGGCGCACGAAGACGCCTACGTCCGCGAAGGCCACCTGCTCGACACCGTCGAGCACCCGACCGAGGGCACCATCCGCACCGTCGGCATCCCGGTGCGGTTCTCCGCCACCCCGGCCTCGATCCGCCGCCAGACCCCCGTCGCGGGCCAGGACACCGCCGAGGTCCTCGCCGAGCTGGCCAACCGCTGAACCCCTCGTGAGTGCCTATGCCGGTTCTAACCGTCACAAACACTCACAAGCCTTGAGACAGAAGAGAAGTGAAGTCATGAGCACCGAGGTGCGCACCGAGCGGATCGGCGGGACCCTGCTGATCACGATCGACCGCCCGAAAGCCCGCAACGCCGTGAACGCGGCGGTCGCGGCCGGGCTGGCGGCAGCACTGGACACCCTGGAGGCCGACCCCGGGCTGCGGGCCGGCGTCCTCACCGGCGCCGACGGCACGTTCAGCGCCGGCATGGACCTGAAGGCCGCGCTGAACGGCGAGTCCCCGGAGATCCCGGGCCGCGGGTTCGGCGGGCTGACCGAGGCCGCGCTGACGAAGCCGCTGATCGCGGCCGTCGAGGGCTGGGCCATGGGCGGCGGCTTCGAGCTGGCGCTGGGCTGCGACCTGATCGTCGCCGCCGAAGACGCGCGCTTCGGGCTGCCCGAGGTCAAGCGCGGGCTGGTCGCCGCCGGCGGCGGCGTGATCCGGCTGCCCAAGCGGATCCCGCACCACCTGGCCATGGAACTGCTGCTCACCGGCGAGCCGGTGACCGGCCGCCGCGCGGGCGAGCTGGGCCTGGCCAACCGGGTGGTCCCGGCGGGCGACGCGGCCGGGGTCGCGCTGCAGCTGGCCGACGGGCTCGCGGCGAACGCCCCGCTGGCGCTCGCCGCCGTGAAGAAGATCGTACGCGCCGCCGACGGCGTGCCGGACACCGACGCGTTCGCCGCGCAGCGCGAGGAAATGGGGCCGCTGATGGCCTCGGCCGACGTCCGCGAGGGCATGACCGCCTTCGCCGAGCGCCGCGCTCCCCAGTGGACGGGACGGTAGGAATCATGAAGGAATCAGAAGTCCGGCAGCACGTCACCACCCCGCTGGTGAACCCAGCGTTCGCACCGGTGGTGCCGCGGTTCACCAACCGCGAGTACCTGAACATCGTCTACCGCACCGACTCCGACGCTCTGCGCGCTGTCGTCCCGGAGCCGCTGAAGTTCGAAGAGCCACTGGTGCGCTTCGAGGTGATGAAGATGGGCGACGTCAGCGGTTACGGCCCGTACACCGAGTCCGGCCAGGCGATCCCGGTGGTCCTCGACGGCGAGCACGGCGAGTACCTGCACGCGATGTACCTCGACAACTTCCCGGCCACCGCGTCCGGCCGCGAGGTCAGCGCCTACCCGAAGACCATCGGGGCGCCGAACCTCTATGTCGACAACGGCGCCCTGGTCGGCACGCTCGACTACGGCAGCCTCCGCGTCGCCACCGCGACCATGGGCTACAAGCACAACCGGCTCGACACCGCCGAGGCCACCGCGCAGATCACCGTGCCGACGTTCATGCTCAAGACGATCCCGGACTACGACGGCTCGCCCCGGGTGATGGAACTGGTCCGCACCGAGATCACCGACGTGGTGGTCAAGGAGGCCTGGACCGGCCCCGCGCGCCTGCAGCTGTTCGAGCACGTGCTCGCGCCGCTGGCCGACCTGCCGGTGCTCGAGGTCGTCTCCGCGAGCCACATCCTCACCGACCTGACCCTCGCCCCCGTCAAGCCGGTCCACGACTACCTGACGGGAGCCCGGCGATGAGCACGGAATTCAGCAGTGCCAGTTTCAACAGCAGTGCCAGTTTCAAGACGGCGGCGGTGATCGGCGCCGGCACCATCGGCCTGTCCTGGACGGCGCTGTTCGCCGGCCACGGCCTGACCGTCCGGGTCAGCGACCCGCGGCCGGACCTGGCCGAGGCGGTGGCCGCCGCGCTGGCGGAGTTCACCCCGCACCTGGCCGCGCAGGGCCTGGACGTCGACGGCCTGGCCGGGCGGGTGCAGCTCGCCGGCAGCGTGGCCGAAGCGGTCCGGGGCGCCGATGTGGTGCAGGAGAACGGACCGGAGAGCGTCGAGTTCAAAAAGGACCTGTTCGCCACCCTGGTGGCCGAGGCCCCGTCGCACGCCCTGCTGCTCAGCTCGTCGTCCGCGATCCCGTCGACGGCCTTCACCGGAGACCTGACCGACGCGGAGCGGGTCTTGATTGGACACCCGTTCAACCCGCCGCACCTGATCCCGCTCGTGGAGGTCGTGCCCGGCGAGCGCACCGGTGAGGACGCCGTGCAGGCGGCCGTGGACTTCTACACCTTCCTCGGCCGGGTCCCGGTCGTGGAGCGCAAGGAGATGCCCGGCTTCGTCGGCAACCGGTTGCAGAACGCCTTGAACCGCGAGGCGATCTACCTGGTCGAGCAAGGCGTTGTCACGCCGGAGGACCTCGACGCCGTGATGACGAACTCGCTCGGCATCCGCTGGGCCACGGTCGGGCCGTTCCTCGGCTCGCACCTGGGCGGCGGCCCCGGCGGCTACCGGCACATGGCCGAGCACATCGGCGTGTCGATGAAGAAGATGTGGGCCGGCCTGGGAAACCCGGCGCAGGGCCCCGAAGAAACCGAACGGCTCATCGAAGCCGTGGAAAAGGCTTACGGCTCCTCCACGTACTCGGAACTCGCCGAGACGCGTGACCGCAAGCAGCTCGCTGTCCTGTCCGCTTTGGACAGTGCCCGCACAGAGGAGAACTGAAGATGACCACCACACTCGAAGACCAGCTCGCCGCCGACTTCTACGACTACGAGACGCTGCTCCCGGACGAGGAGCGCAAGCTGCTGCTCAAGGCGCGGACCTTCATGCGCGACGAGGTCAAGCCGCTGGTGAACGAAAACTGGGCCGCGGGCACGTTCCCGAAGGAGCTGATCGGGAAGTTCCGCGAGAGCGGGCTGGCCGGACTGCCCTACGAGGGCTACGGCGAGCACCGCCCGGCGGTCAGCAACCTGCTCACCGGGATGCTGGCGATGGAGATGAGCCGCACCGACGCCTCGGTCGCCACCTTCTTCGGTGTCCACAACGGACTCGCGATGTACTCGATCTACGCCGGCGGCAGCCAGGAACAGCGGGACCGCTGGCTCCCGGAGATGGCCGCGATGGACAAGATCGGCGCGTTCGCGATGACCGAGCCGCTCGGTGGCTCAGACGTCGCGGGCGGCATGCGCACCACCGCGCGACGTGACGGCGACGCCTGGATCCTCAACGGTGCCAAGCGCTGGATCGGCAACGCGACCTTTGCCGACTACGTGGTGGTCTGGGCCCGCGACGAGGAAGACAACAACGTCAAGGGTTTTGTGGTCGAGAAGGGCACCCCGGGCTTCTCGCCGGTGAAGATCGAGGGCAAGATCGCGTTCCGCATCGTCGAGAACGCCGAGATCACCCTGACCGACGTCCGCGTGCCGGAGGAGAACCGGCTGCAGGGCATCAACTCCTTCCGCGACGTCGCGGAGATCCTGCGCGCCACCCGCGGCGGGGTCGCCTGGCAGGCGCTGGGCGTGATGATCGGCGCGTACGAACTGGCGCTGGACTACGCCAAGGAGCGCAAGCAGTTCGGCCGCCCGATCGCCCGGTTCCAGCTGGTGCAGGACCTGCTCGTGAAGAGCCTCGGCAACATCACCGCGTCGTGGGGCATGCTGGTGCAGCTGGCCCGCCTGCAGGACGCCGGGATCTTCAAGGACGAGCACTCCTCGCTGGCCAAGGCGTTTGTCACCGCGCGCATGCGCGAGGTGGTCGCCTGGGGCCGCGAGATCTTCGGCGGCAACGGGATCGTGCTGGACTACGACATCGCCCGGTTCTTCGCCGACGCGGAGGCGATCTACTCCTTCGAGGGCACGCGCGAGATGAACACCCTCATCGTCGGGAAGGCGATCACGGGGCAGAGCGCGTTCGTGTGACCAAAAAAGCTTGTGAGTGTTTATGACGGTTCTAACCGTCATAAACACTCACGAGCAGTTGGGGCTAGTTCACGCAGCCGGTGGCGTTCGACGTCACCGGCTGCTGCGGCGTTCCCGAGGCCGGCGGGGCCGCGGACTCGGTCACCGCGATCGGCCGGACGCCGTCGCTGTGACCGGACGAGGGCGGGGTGCTGGCGGTGCCGGTGCCCGCGCCGGAAGCGGAGCTGGCCGAGGATCCGATCTGCTCCTGCACGAAGGTCTTGATCTGTGCCGGATCGACCTTCACCGCGTCGCCGTCGGACGGGGTGGCCAGCGAAAGGCTCTGCACCGGGATGGTGACGAAGCCGATCGAGCCCGAGCTGATGCCGTGCAGCTGCTGGGCGAAGCTCAGGATGTCCCAGCCCTGGTCCAGCACCACGGAGCCCTGCAGCGCGTCGACGAGCGCGCCGAGCTGCGACGGGTTGGTGAGCGTGCCGGCGCTGAGCACGTTCTTGGCCATGCCGGACAGGAACGCCTGCTGGCGGGCGATCCGGTCCAGGTCGCCGTTGGGCAGGCCGTGGCGCTGCCGGACGAAGGCCAGCGCCTGCGCGCCGGAGACCGTCTGCGGGCCGGCCGGGAAGTTCGCGCCGGAGTAGGTGTCGTGCACCGGCGCCTTGAGGCATACCTGCACCCCGCCGACGGCCTGGCTGAGCGCGGCGAACCCGGCGAGGTTCACGGCCGCGTAGTGGTTGATGGTCAGCCCGGTGAGCTCCGAGACGGCGGCGATCGAGGACTTCGCACCCTCGGCGTCCGCCGCGACCTCCAGCTGCGGGCCGCTGAGCCCCTGCGACTGGAGATTCGAGCGCGCGGCCGCGCGGGCCCGGCTGTACGCGGAGTTGATCTTGTGCTTGCCGAACCCCGGAACGTCCACATAGGAGTCCCTCGGGATGGAGATCGCCGTGGCCGCCGCGCCGCCGACCGGCACGTGCACGACGATCATGGTGTCGGTGGTGTCGCCGCCGTCGGTACCGCTTCCGGCGTGCAACTCGTCGAGCACGTTCTGTGGCAACGGGTTGCCGTTCGCGTCCGTACGCGAGTCGAGGCCGACGAGCAGGATGTTCTGCGCGACCTGAAGCGGCTGGCCGGCCTGGGCGCCGGGCACCTGGGCGGCAGGCGGGATGATGTCGGCCGTGACGATGCCGGCGTCCAGCCGGTGCAGCTGCGCCCACGCGTACCCGGTGGCGGCCAGCACCAGCGTCGACACCACGCCCACCGCGACGCGGCGGCCCACCCGGCTGCCCCGAGACGTGACCGGCACGGCAGATTCCCCTTAGCTTCGGCAAAACTGTGGTCCCCTCCATCGAGGATCACCGCGTTAGCTGGGAATAAGCTGAGAATCCTGTCGTAAAGATGTGATGGCGCCCGTTCGGCGCAGCAGTTTGTGACCGGCGCTACAGCCTTCACAACACGGTGTGCCGCTTCGGGTACGGGGAGTTCCCCAGCCGTGTTAACGGGAGATTTCGCGCTCCCTGCACGGAATGTGGCTGCCGATGCGGATGGGGCTGCTGTGGATCAGCGCGGCATCCGCCGCCACACCGCGCGCGGGAGCAGGCGCAGCACGGCGAAGAACGGCCGCAGCACGCCCGGCACCCAGACGACCCCGCGGCGGCGCCGGAGTGCGGCGACGGTGGCGTCCGCGACCTGTTCCGGCGTACTGGAGAACGGCGCCGGCGTCATGCCCTCGGTCATCCGGCCGACGACAAAACCCGGCCGCACCACCAGGAGGTGCACGCCGGTGCCGTGGAGCGCGTCGGCGAGGCCGGACGCGAAGCCGTCGAGCCCGGCTTTCGCCGAACCGTAGACATAGTTGGCGCGGCGGACGCGGACGCCGGCCACCGAGGAGAACACCACCAGGCTGCCGGAACCCTGTGCGCGCAACAGCTCCGCCGCGTGCGTGAGCACGGCGACCTGCGCGACGTAGTCGGTGTGCACGATCGCGGCGGCATGCGCGGCGTCGGTCTCCGCACGGGACTGGTCGCCGAGGATGCCGAAGGCCAGCACCACCACGTCCAGCGGGCCGTGCTCGGCGAGCAGGCCGTCGAGGAACGGGCGGTGCGCGCCGAGGTCGTCGGCGTCGAAGTCCGCGGTCACCACGGTCTCGGCGCCCGCCGAGCGCAGGGCCGTCACCTGCGCCGACAGGTCCGCGCCCGGCCGCGCGGCCAGCACGAACCGCCGTGCCCCGCCCGCGGCCAGCCGCGACGCGACCGCCGTCCCGATCTCGCTCCGGCCACCCAGCACCAGCACTGTTCCGCTCACGCGCGGCAGTCTGCCAGCCCCCTGCCGCCCCCTACCGGGTGGCCTGCTTCACAAACTGCAACTTTGCAGAATGTGAAAGTTTCCCGCTAGGCTGGCCTCATGTCCCCCGTTGCCGGCCTGCGCGAGCGCAAGAAGCTCGAAACCCACCGGACGCTCGCCACCATCGCCGTCCGGCTGGTCGGCGAACGCGGTCTGGACCAGGTGACGGTCGAGGACATCGCCGCCGAAGCCGGGGTCTCGGCGCGCACCTTCTTCAACTACTTCGCGTCCAAAGAGGACTCGGTGGTGATCGCCTACGCCGACTACGTCGAGCGCTCCCACCGGCTGGTCGGCCGGTTGACCGCGCAGCCGCGCGAACTCGGCGCCCGCGACGCGCTGGTCGCGGCGTTGCGCGACGACCTGGCCGAGATCGACGAGCAGCGCGACGAGTGGCTCACCCGGATCCGGATCATCAAGGAGAACCCGGGCCTGACGTTGCGGGCGATGTCGCTCAACTCCGAAGCCGTGCAGCCCACCGTCGCCGCCATCGCGCGGCGCAGCGGCACCGACCCGGCGACGGACGTCTACCCGTCCCTCGTGCTCAGCGCGGTCGGCGCCACGATCAACGCCGCCCTGATGCTCTGGCGCGACCTCGACGGGAAGCGCCCGCTGCTCGAGATCTTCGACGAGGCCGCCGCCGCTCTGGCCGGCGGTCTCGCCGACCCGCACTGAACCAGCCGCACCCACTACCGAGGGGATCACTGTGTCCGTATCCGAAGCCGAGGCGCCCGGCGCGCCGGCGGTGATGAGCCGGCAGCAGGTGCTGCAGGCCATGTCCGGGTTGATGATGGGCATCTTCGTCGCCATCCTCGCCTCGACCGTGGTCGCGAACGCGCTGCCGCGGATCGTCTCCGAGCTGGGCGGCTCACAGGCGTCCTACACCTGGGTGGTGACCACGGAGCTGCTCGCGATGACGGCGACGGTTCCGTTGTGGGGCAAGCTTTCCGACCTCTACAACAAGAAGCTGCTGATCCAGCTGTCGCTCGGGCTGTTCGTGGTCGGCTCGCTGGTGGCCGGGTTCGCGCCGAACATCGAGCTGCTGATCGCCAGCCGCGTCGCGCAGGGCATCGGCGGCGGCGGGCTGACCGCGCTCGCCCAGGTGATCATGGCGGCGATCGTCTCGCCGCGGCAGCTGGGCAAGTTCTCCGGCATCTTCGGCGCCGTCTTCGCCGTGGGCACCGTCGCGGGGCCGCTGATCGGCGGCGTCATGGTGGACACCTCGTGGCTCGGCTGGCGCTGGTGCTTCTTCCTCGGCGTCCCGTTCGCGATCGCCGCGATCCTCCTGCTGCAGCGCACGCTGAAGCTGCCGACGATCCGGCGGGACGCGAAAGTGGACTACCTCGGCGCGTTCCTGATCATGCTCGGGGTGTCCACCCTGCTGGTCTGGTCCTCCCTGGCCGGCGCCGAGTTCGCGTGGGGCTCCTGGCAGACCGCGGTGCTCGTGCCGGCCGGCGTGGTCGTGCTCGCGCTGGCGGTGTTCGTGGAGACGAAGGTGCCGGAGCCGATCATCCCGCTGAAGCTGTTCCGCAACCGCACGGTCACGCTCACCACCGTCGCGAGCTTCCTGGTCGGCGTGGCGATGTTCGGCGGCACCGTGTTCCTGTCGCAGTACTTCCAGCTCTCGCTCGGCAAGTCGCCGACGGTGGCCGGGCTGATGAGCCTGCCGATGATCTTCGGCCTGCTGGTCTCCTCGACCGTGTCCGGCCAGCTGATCAGCCGCACCGGGCGGTGGAAGGGCCACCTGCTGCTCGGCTCGGTGCTGATGGCCGCGGGCCTGGGCCTGCTCGGGCTGATCGACGCGCACACGAGCATCGTGGTGCTGAGCCTGTTCATGCTGGTGCTGGGGATCGGCGTCGGCATGCTGATGCAGAACCTGGTGCTGGTGACGCAGAACGACGTGCCGGCGCACGACCTCGGCGCCGCGACGTCCACGCTGTCGTTCTTCCGCAGCCTCGGCGGCTCGATCGGCGTGAGCGCGCTCGGCGCGGTGCTGGCCAACCGGGTCGCCGCGCTGATCAGCCAGGGCCTCGGCCCGATGGCGGGCACCGGCGGCGAAGGCGGGAAGGTGCCGAACCTGGCGGACCTGCCGGCGCCGGTCGCGAACGTGATCCGCGAGGCCTACGGGACCGCGACCAGCGACCTCTTCCTGATCAGCGCGCCGATCGCGCTGCTCGTGGTGGTGGCGGTGGCGTTCCTCAAGCACCTGCCGCTCAAGACGCAGAGCGGCCTGGAGCGGATGGCGGCGGAGGAATCGGCGTAGCCCTACAGTGCTCTGGTGACTGTGGAGGACGGGTTCGCCGAGCTGCTGGAGCGGCACCGCCGTGAGATCCGGGTGCACTGCTACCGGATGAGCGGCTCGTTCGAGGAGGCCGAAGACCTCACGCAGGAAGCGTTCCTGCGGGCGTGGAAGGGCCGCTCCTCGTTCGAAGGCCGGGCGAGTGTGCGGACGTGGCTGTACCGGATCGCCACCAACGTCTGCCTCGACGCGCTCGCCCGGCGCCCCCGCCGGGCCCTGCCCGACGAGCTGGCCCCCGCGGCCGACCCGTACGCCGGGGAGCTGGCAGCGCTGGACCGGCCGTGGCTCGGGCCGTTCCCCGACCGCCTGCTGGACGCCGCGGCGCCGGACGACACCGGCGCCGCGGTTGTCGAGCGGGAGACGATCGAGCTGGCGTTCCTCGCCGCGATCCAGCTCCTGCCGCCGCGGCAGCGGGCCGCGCTGGTGCTGCGGGACGTGCTCGACTGGTCGGCCAAGGACACCGCGGCGCTGCTGGAGACTTCGGTGGCCTCGGCCAACAGCGCGTTGCAGCGGGCGCGGGAGACCCTGCGCTCGCGGCTGCCCGCCCGGCGCGCCGAATGGTCCGCGCCGCCGGTGACCACGGCCGAGGAAACGGCTCTGCTGCGCCGGTTCATCGCCGCGTACGAGGCCGCGGACCTGAGCGCCGTCGCCGAACTGCTGCGCGAGGACGCCCGCGCGGTGATGCCGCCGTACCCGCTGTGGTTCGACAGCCGGGCCAGGATCATCGGGGCGCTGTCCACGAGCTTCGACGCGGCGTCGCCGTACTTCACCGGCCGCTTCCGGATGGTGCCGATCCGGGCGAACCGCTCCCCGGCAGTGGCCACCTACGTGTGCCGCCGCGGCGAAAGCGAGTTCCGCCGTTTCGGCGTCACTGTGCTCACGATCGAACACGGGCTCACGGTCGAACAGGGGCTCACGGTCGAACACGGGCTGGTGGCCGCGATGGCCGCGTTCGAGACGCCTTCTTTCGCGCCCTACGGCTTGCCCGAGACACTCCAAGCGTGAAAAAGCCCGGTCCGGCGATTCCTTGAATCGCCGGACCGGGCCCAATGCCGGATCCCCAGTGGTTTTCCGGGAGAGGCGCTCTCGCCCTCGTCGCCGGGAGTGGTCACCGGCGCGCGGTCAGGCGGCGCGGTGCCGTTCTCCGGCGGCCACGGTTCGGGTGCGGACCAGCTTTCGGCGCTCCACCTCGGTGGTACCGCCGAAGACCCCGTTGTCCAGCCCGTTGTCGAGGGCATAGGAAAGACAGGCCTCGCGGACCGGGCAGCGCGCGCAGACAGCCTTCGCCTGGGCGACCTGCCGGGCGCCGGGCCCGACTTCGGAGATCGGGAAGAACAGTTCCGGGTCCTCGTCCTGGCAGGCTGCGCGAGACAGCCAGCCGGTGGTCGTGAGTTCCATTTTCGCGTTTCACCTCCTGTCATTCATTGTCATTTCTCGGTCAACCGAGTTCTCCCGGGCGCGCGGCACTGATCATCACTTGCGGCACTCGGTGGGTTCTCGATCGCACTGCCCAGGCCGGGAAGGCGGGTGGGCAACCGAATATCCAACGTACCAGGGATCGGGAATCTTCCCAGCCCTTCTGCTCCAGGTCACACCACGACTTGGCGACGCCGGGCCGGCCCTGTGCCCGGTGCGGGCGCCTGTCCAGCGCGACACGCGCGAGACCCGCCCGGTTTTTCCGTGCCCCGCAACACATTCCCGGCCGCGCGAGCCGCGACGCGGGCGGTTCGGCGCCGGCTCTCCTCAATGGCCCTTCGAGGTAGGTACCCCAGTACTCGCGGAGTTACTCGCGGTGCCGTGATCCGATCGTTACACCCGGAGGGCTGCTCACCGCACCTGAGTCAGCGGGGGTGTTTCCGGGACGGAGGGGGGTGGGCGAGCGTGGAGGACTTCTTCCGCTCCGAGTTCGTGCCGCTCGTGGCGTTCCTGTGCAAGTCGGGGCTGGTGCCCGCGCTGGCCCGCGACGTCGCCGCCGAGGCACTGCTGCAGGCCGCCGAGGCCTGGCCGCCCGCCGGGGACCCGCGGGTCTGGGTGCGGCTGGCGGCCGCGCGCGTCGCGGACGAGCAGGCCTGGCTCGACGACGGCCCGGCCGGCGAGGAGGACGACAAGCTGACCGCGCTCGTCGAGCAGAACGCGCGGGTCATCGAGGTGCTCGCCACCCTGCCGGACACGCAGCGGACGGTGCTCGTCTGGTCGCTGGACGACTTCACCCAGGCGGACATCGCCGCGGCGCTCCGGATGCCCGCCGCCACCGTGCGCTCCAACCTGCGCCACGCGCGAGACCGGCTCCGGCGCCGGGCCACCGCGCACAGCGAGGCACCCATGGATCAAGAGGAGGCCGTGATGGCCGTCGTACTCGAAGCGGACGCAGCCCTGCTCGACTCGCTCAGGCTCGGCCTCGACGTGGAAGCGACGCTGACGCGGGTGAAGGACCAGGCGCGCGAGAAGCCGTCACACGCGTTCCCCGCGCACTGGCTGCCCCTGGACGGCGCGGTCACCGCCGCGGTCGCCGGGGACCACCGCGCGGCGGCCCGCCTGCTGGAGATCATCCGGCCGCTGGTCGTCCGGTACTGCCGCGGCCGAGTCGGCGGGCTGGAGCGCGCGTACTCCTCGGCCGACGACCTGGCGCAAGAGGTGTGCCTGGCGGTCCTCACCGCCCTGCCCTCCTACCGTGATCAGGGCCGCCCGTTCCTCGCCTTCGTCTACGGCATCGCGCAGCACAAGGTCGCCGACGCCCACCGCGCCGCAGCCCGCAACCGCACCGACCCGGTCCCCGAGCCCCCGGAGCGCGCCGCGCCCGGGCACGGCCCGGAACAGCTTGCCCTGCAAGGAGAACTGAACGACCGGCTGTCGCAGCTGCTGAGCGTCCTGCCCGAGCGCCAGCGCGACATCGTCCTGCTGCGCGTGGTGGTCGGCCTCTCCGCGGAGGAAACGGCCGACGCCGTGGACTCCACCCCGGGCGCGGTGCGCGTCTCCCAGCACCGCGCGCTGCTACGGCTGCGGCGAGCGCTTTCCACTCACGAGCGGCCGGAACCCGGCGCCTGACCGGTCACGCCGTGCCGACCGGGATGATCGCCGCCCCGGCCGCCGGACAGGTCCACACCGCCACCCCGTCGCGGACCGACACCCGCATCGGATGGGTTTCCGGATGACGCGGGCAGGGCGGCCAGTTCGTCGTCGCCCGGCCCCAGAGCTGTTCGATCGCCCAGTCCTGAACCTGATCGGTGACCATCGCGACCCGCTCGGGCGCCGAAGCCGACCGCGAGACATACACGCCGACGCCGCTGCCGTCCGCACTCCACATCATCACCGACGCCGAATCCGGGTCGTCCGCCCAGTCGCGATCTTCGATGCGCGGCGCCGCGATGCCGGCACTCCGAAGATCACGCAGCACCGGCGCCATCGCCTCGCTCACCACGTCGTCCACGAGACCAGCATGCACCGGTCCCAAGAGGCTTGCTATTCGCCTTCGTCCTGCCACGGCACAGTCTCCGGGAGTTCCCGGGTGCGCACGAACTCCCGGAGCGCTGCGATCACCCGGTCGGCGGGGAGGCCGCTCCCGGCGGGAAAGTCGACCTCGCACGGTGCGGCCGGAGAAGCGGGGTCACCGTCGGTGATGAGGTACCCGGCGTCACCGGCGTACAGCATGTAACCCCACCCGTCTTGAATGCGGACGTCCAGCACCGTGTCGGCGGTTTGGATCGACGCAGTGTCGGCCCACGGTTGGGCGAGCAGTTCGACCAGCCGCGTCACGTCCGCGTCAGTGACGAGCGGCAGCCGTTGGCCGCCCTGTACGCCGTCGCGGAAGGTGGGGACGCTCGCGGTGAGGGTCATTACTGCTCCGTTTCGGTGCCGATGTACTCGGATACGGTGCCATCCGGTTGCACGACCCGCAGACGTGCCCCCGGCGGCAGGAAACGGGCCAGGTACTTGTCGCACGTGAACGGGTCGTCGCGGTCGAACTCCCGAGTACCGCACACCTGCCGGTCCATCACCACAGTTTCGTCCCGCGACCCTCGTTCCCACATCGATACCGCCACCTTGACCTCGACGTGGCGGGCGAGCTGGGATGCCGGCCGCGGCAGGTTGTTGTCGCGGATGAACCGCAGCGCCGCGCGATGGTGTTCGTCGTCTCTGCCACTGGTGAGCCGTACCGACCACCCGTCGGACCGCACCCATTCGCCGCGCGCTTGGCTCCCGGGCATGCGTGACTCGCCGACCCGTTGCCGCGCTTGCTCGATCCGGTCCGCACGGGGCGAGGACATCGGCTCCGGCGCGGGCGTACTGGTCGTGGCAGGGGAGCCCTTTGGCACACCTGCGGGTTCGTCCACGCCAAGCGTGCCGAGGTAGGCCGTGAGCAACTGTTCGGCTTGTGTGGTCGCGGCGTGGCATTCACCGATCCCGGCGGCCACGGTGCCGGCGAGCACGGGCAGTTGCGCCGCGTCGCGATCGTTGGTGCTCTCGACCGCCTGCGCCCACGACGCGGTGACCTCACCGACCAGGCCGTGCACGTGGGCGAGCGCGGTCCGCGCGGTCGCGACGAGCGCGAGACCGCGGCGTATGTGCGCGGCTAATTCCTCGACCGACGCCACTCAACCCCCTTACGTGCCCGACGGAAACCCGGCCGGGCAGTCACCGTCGTCTGGCCGAGGGCGCGCAGCCGGACTGAGCCGGGCACGCCGGCAACTTCCGACGAACTTGCGTTAGAACCGGCATAAACACTCACGCGTCAGTGCCGAGCTTCGCGCGTACGAAGTCCGCCAGCGCCTGAGCCGGGCCCTCCGCGCCGTCGCGGGCAAGGAGCATGAACTCGACCTCGCCGGGGTCCGGGAGGCCGAGGCCGACGGGCAGCGCGAGGAGGTCCGGCGGGACGAGACTGCGGGCGTGGACCGTGACGCCGAGGCCCGCGGCGGCCGCGGCGCGCAGGCCGGTGAGGCTCGAGGTGAGGCACGCCGCGCGCCATTCGAGGCCCGCGCGCTCCAGCGCCTCGACCGCGAGCTGCCGTGTGACCGACGGCATCGGGTACTGCACCAGCGGCACCGGCTGCGCCGGCTCCAGCGCGGTGGCCTCGGAGCCGATCCACACCAGTGGTTCGCGCCGCAGCGCCGGGCCGTGGCCGGTGCCCGGACGGCGCTTGCCGAGCACCAGGTCGAGCCGGCCCTCGGCGAGGCGCTGCGCCAGCACGTCGGACAGCTCCACGTGCAGCTCGACGTCCACCAGCGGGTGGCTGCGCCGCAGCCGCCGCAGGATCCCCGGCAGCACGCCGAGCGCGAAGTCCTCCGAGCAGCCGAACCGGACGCGCCCGCGGACCTCCACGCCGCGGAAGTGCCGGGCCGCGCGCTCCTCGGTGTCCACAATGGTCTGGGCGAAGCCGAGCATCGCCTGTCCCCGCGCGGTGAGGTCGACCGCGTGGGTGTCGCGCGCGAACAGCAGCCCGCCCGCTTCGCCCTCCAGACGCCGGATGTGCTGGCTGATTGTGGGCTGGCCCACACCGAGCCGCCGGGCCGCGGCCGTGAAGCTGCGGGTTTCGGCCACCGCGAGGAAGGAGCGGCACAGACGGGGATCCAGCATGCGGCCCATCTTATCGTCGTTCACAATGACAGTCAGTACGGTCATCGGGGTTCCGAATGATCAGTGCCGCGCGGAGAATAGCTGGGAAAGGAGTTCCATGACCACCGTGCTCGCCCCGTTGACCCGCCCCGTCGCCGCCCTGCTGGCCAAGCTGCGGATCGACCCGTTCATCGCGGCCATCCTCGCCACCGTCGGCATCGCCTCGCTGCTGCCCGCTTCGGGCGGGACCGCGACCGGCTTCGGGGTCGCGTCGAACATCGCCGTGGGCCTGCTGTTCTTCCTCTACGGCGCGAGGCTGTCGGGCCAGGAGGCGCTCGACGGCCTCCGCCACTGGCGCCTGCACGTCACGGTGCTGGCCGCGACGTTCGTGCTCTTCCCGCTGCTCGGCCTCGCCACCTCCGTGCTCTCGCCGGGCCTGCTGACCAGCCCGCTCTACACCGGTGTGCTGTTCCTGTGCCTGCTGCCCTCGACCGTGCAGTCCTCGATCGCGTTCACCTCGATCGCGAAGGGCAACGTCGCCGCGGCCATCTGCAGCGCGTCGGTGTCGAACCTGCTCGGCATCGTGGTGACGCCGTTGCTGGTCGCCGTGCTGCTGTCGGGCGGCGGCCCCGGGGTCAGCGGCTCCGCGGTGCTGAACATCGTGGTGCAGCTGCTGGTGCCGTTCATCGCCGGGCAGCTGGCCCGGCGCTGGATCGGCGCGTGGATCAAGCAGCACTCGGCGCCGCTGAAGCTGGTGGACCGCGGTTCGATCCTGCTGGTGGTCTACACCGCGTTCAGCGAGGGCATGACCGAGGGCATCTGGCACAAACTGGACATCGGCCCGCTGCTGGTGCTGCTCGGCGTGTGCGTGGTGCTGCTCGCCGTCGTGCTCACCGTGACCGGCGCCGGCGCGAAGCTGCTCGGCTTCAACCGCGCCGACCGGATCACGATCCTGTTCTGCGGCTCGAAGAAGAGCCTGGCCAGCGGGCTGCCGATGGCCACCGTGCTGTTCGGGCACGCGCAGGTCGGCCTGATCGTGCTGCCGCTGATGCTGTTCCACCAGATCCAGCTGATCGTCTGCGCCACACTGGCCCGCCGTTACGCGCGGGAGGCGGCCGCCGACGAGGAGCCTGGGGAACTCGTCACGGCCTGACCGCCATTTGTCCACATCGGACGGATCAGCCGCCGAGCGCGCGGTCGACGCGGCCGAGCAGGTCGTTCAGCGTAATGCGTTCCTCCGGTGACAGCAGGGAAAGCGCGTCCTCCTGCAGCCGGCGGCTGACCCCGGGCACCACGCCCTGCAGGCGTTCGCCCTTACGGGTCAACCAGACGCGCACCCGGCGGCCGTCGCGCTCGTCCGGATCACTGCGGACGAGGCCACTTGTCGTCATCCGCTGGACCGCACGGGTGACTGTCGGTGCCTCCACACCGATGCGCGTCGCGATTTGGCCCGGTGTCAGGCCGTCTCGCTCCCACAGGCAGCCCAGCACGAACTGCTGACCGGCGTGCACACCGTGCGCCCGCAAGCGCCGATCGGTCTCACTTTTGAGCCGGCGCGACACGATGGCGATCCGGGTGAGGAACGCGTCGTCGGCTCGCATCGCGGCATGTTATCGGTTCTCGCGACCGGCAACGACCCGCCGAATGCCTGAAGCCAGCACATTCTTGTAGAAGGTCCAGGTGCAGAAGGTGCCTCAGCGACGGGCCAGCGCGGTCGTCACCAGGATGTCCAGCAGCTCCGGGAATTCGACGCCCGCCGCCCGCCACATCTGCGGGAACTGCGAGGCGGCGGTGAAGCCGGGGAAGGTGTTGACCTCGTTGACCACCGGCGTGCGGCCGTCGCGCAGGAAGAAGTCGACGCGGAGCAGGCCCCGGCAGCCGAGCGAGCGGAACGCGGCGAGCGCCTGCCGTTCGACCGCTTTCCGCAGCTCGTCGTCCAGCCGGGCCGGGATGTCGAAGATCGTGGTGGTGTCGGCGTACTTGGCTTCGTAGTCGAAAAACGCGTGGCCGTCGTCGATCCGGATCTCCAGCGCCGGGCCGGCTTCGAGACGGCCGTCCGGGTGCTCCAGCACGGCGACGTCGACCTCGCGGCCGGACACGGCGGCCTCCACGAGCACCTTGGTGTCCACGTCCTTGGCCAGCTTGACCGCCTGCGCCAGCTCCTCTTCCGCGTCCACTTTGGAGATTCCGAGGCTGGAGCCGGCGCGGGCCGGCTTGACGAACATCGGGAAGCCGAGGCGGTCGATCTCTTCCGGGGTAAGGGTTTCGTCCCCGTCGCGCAGGACGACGCCGTCGGCGACCTCCAGACCGTCGGCGACGAGGAGCTTCTTGGTGAACTCCTTGTCCATGCCCGCCGCGCCCGCGAAGACGCCGTTGCCGACGTAGGGCACGCCGACCATCTCCAGCAGCGACTGCACCGTGCCGTCCTCGCCGAATTCACCGTGCAGGGCGGGGAAAACCACATCGACGCCCTCGAACAGCCCGATGGCGTGCGCGAGGCCGCCCGGCTCGTCGTCGCCGCTCGCCCACTGCCCGTCCGGCGTGATCAGGATCGGGACGACGTCGTAACGGCCGGGGTCGAGGTGGTCGATCACGGACCGGCCCGACTTGAGCGAGACTTCGTGCTCGCCACTGCGGCCGCCGTGCAGCACGGCGACGCGGATCCGGTTTTGGGTCAAGGCAAAGCTCCTTCGCTGCGGTGATGACGACGCGGCACCCTTGGCCCGATGCCGGTGAGGATCTCGTGCGGGTTGGTGCCGGCCCAGCGCGCCCAGTCGACCGCCGTGGGCTCGCCCTCGTCGCCCGGTCCGAAAAGGACGATCTCGTCGCCGACGTGCGCGGGCGTGTCGCCGACGTCCACCACGAACTGGTCCATCGCGATCCGCCCGACGACCGGATGGCACGCGCCGCGGAACCACACCTGCGCGCCGTGCGCCCCGGCCAGGCGCGGGACGCCGTCGGCGAACCCGAGCGGCACCAGGACCAGCGTGGTGGCCCGGGCGGTGACGTGGTCGTGTCCATAGGAGACGCCGGTGCCGGCCGGCACCCGCTTGACCTGCACCGCACGCGCCCGCAGGGTCATCGCGGGGCGCAGCCCGGGGTGCGCGGGCTCGACGCCGTAGAGGGCGATACCGGCGCGGACCAGGTCGTAGCGCGTGGCCGGGAGGGTGAGCGCGGCAGCGGAGTTGGCCAGGTGCCGCACCGTCGGCCGCAGCCCGGCGCGATTCGCCCGCGCCAGCGCCATTTCGAAGCGGCGCACCTGTTCCGGCACGGTTTCGGGTTCTTCGGCGGTGTGCAGGTGCGACCAGACACCGCGGACGTGCACCGCGCCCGCCGTCTCGTAACGCCAAGCCTCGTCGACGAGTTCGCCCCACGACTCGGTGACGGCCCCGTTCCGCGAAAGGCCGGTGTCGATCTTGAGGTGCACGCGCGCGGGCGCCTCCCCCGCCGCGGCCACGATCGAACGCAGGTGCTCGACCGACGAGACGCCGAGGTCGACGCCTTCACCGATGGCCGTCCCGAAGTCCTCGTCCGGCAGGTGCAGCCAGCTGAGCACCGGCGCCGGCACCCCGGCGTGGCGCAGCTCCAGCGCCTCGTCGAGGGTCGTCACGCCGAGCCAGGTGGCCCCGCCGTCGAGCGCGGCCCGCGCGACGGGCAGCAGCCCGTGCCCGAAGCCGTCCGCCTTGACCACGGCCATCACCGGTGTGCCCGCCGTCTCGCGGATCAGCCGCGTGTTGGCGGCCACGGCGTCCAGGTCGACGACCGCCGACACGCGGTCCGTTCTGGTGAGTGCCCGGGTGCCCGGCATCCCCACCCCCTTCGGCTCGTCACAGAACGCGGTCGATCCTCTCCGTGCCGGACCCGCGCCTACATCGGCCGAAGAGCTGGGCGAAATCGGCCGAACGGCTGACAACGCGACAGTGAGCAGGTTATCTGGCCACGGGGGGTGACGACGTGCTCCCCTTACCCGGGAAAAGCGCAGGTCAGAACGGTCGGATGTGGACCAGCGGCCGGGACTCGGGGGTCACCTACTGGATCACCGTTTGGCTCCGGATGGCTCAGTGCCCGGCCTCGTCGGCCGTGGCGATCCCTTCGAGGAGAGCGGCGAATTGCCAGCGCTGCCGTTCGCTGCCGGTGCCCGAGAACATCTCGTCCCGCAGCAGGCCGATGTTCGGGTAGTCGGCCGCCGGGGCCTCCTCGATCGCCGTGACCAGCAGGTAGCTTTCGCCGTCGGCCTCGGCCGATTCGGCCCGGGTGCCGTGCTCGGCCGCGCTCGCGGTGGCGTGCTGCAGCAGCACGTCGACGCCCCAGGCCGCCTGCCGGTGCCCGAAGCCCGCGGTGAGCAGCAAGCCCAGAATGCCGTCGATCAGCCGCAGATAGTTCGGCCCCGAAGGCCACAGCGTCAGCACGGACCGCGCGAGGCTGGGGTACTCCATCAGCAGGGCCGTGTAGTCACAGAGCAGATCGACCAGGACCGCGCGGGCCTGGGCCGGCCGCGTCTTGCCCGGCAGTTTCAGCCCGGCCAGCAACTCGTCGAGCAACGCGCCGTGCAACTCGGCCATATTGGCCACGTACACGTACAACGAGGCCGGGCCGGTGTCCAGCTCGGTCGCCAGTCGGCGCATGGTGACCCGCTCCAGCCCGTCCTGCCGCATGACGCGCAATGCCGCGGCCACAACACTTTCCCGGCTCAGCAGCGGCTTGGCCGGCCGGTCTCGGCGGCTGACGGGAACACGACGGGGACTCACGACACGGCATCGTAACGAACATGTTCGTGCTTTGCCAGCGACCGGCCTCGGCACTGAACGAACATGTTTGCGGCGAACATGTTCGTGTACCATCCAGCTCAGCGTGAGCAGACGAGAAGCCATGGGGGGGAGAGCATGAACAAAGCCACGATCGATCGCCGGTGGAGCGCGTCGCCGGTGCTCGGCCCGGTTGAACTCTCGGTCGCCGACCTGGACCGCAGCGAGCGGTACTACCGCGCATCGCTGGGAATGGAGCTGATCGCACGCGAGGGCCCGCGCGCCCGGTTCGGCGTCGCCGGCCGGACCGTGCTCGTGCTGACCGGAATCCCGGACGCGAAGCCCGCGCCCGCCTCGAGCCCGGGGCTGAGCCACGTCGCCCTCGACGTGCCGACCCGCGCCCAGCTGGCTCGGTTCGCCCGCCACTGCAACGAGTCGCACACCGACGGC
>DASXYS010000145.1:0-43983 GCA_036502365.1 Amycolatopsis sp. | reverse complement strand
TGTGCCGGACCGGCCACCACGATCGCCGTATTCATGAAAGCGACGTTAACGCGCCGGATTAATCCTGTAAATATCGAATTCAGAACCCCGGCCAGCCCCGGCGAAGGTGGTCGAACGCGGTCTCCAGTGCCTGGCGCGGGTCGGGTTCCAGCCCGGACAGGTCGGGGACCTCCAGGACGTAACGGGCCAGCACCCGCGCGGAAAGATCGTCCGCCGGCTTGCCCGCCGCCTCCGCGATCACGGCGGCCAGCACGGCCTCGTTCTCCGTCCACAGTTTCCTCGCGTACGCGCGCAGCGCGGGGGTCCGCACGACGAGGTCCGTGCGGCGGCGGAACTCCGGGCTCGGCTGCGGGTCGAACGGCCCGCGTGTGACCAGGAATGCCTGCAGCGCATCGAGAATCGAGACGTCCGGGCCGCGCTCGCGCACCGCGGCGGTGAGGGCGGCCGCACGCTCCGCGCCGTCGCCGAGGATCAGGGCTTCCTTGCCGCCCGGGAAGTGGGCGAACAGCGTGGTGACCGCCGAGTCCGCGGCCTCCGCGACCTGCGCCACGGTCACCTTGTCGAAGCCCCGCTCCAAAAACAGCCGCAACGCCGCCTCGGACAGGGCCTGGCGGGTGGCGGCCTTCTTGCGCTCGCGGCGCCCGGTCGTCTCCGGCATGCCACCCACCATACCCGAAGTGACTACGAACTCGTAGTCATTGCGGTTTTTCCGCGACCGTGGTTTTCTCGGGGACATGGAAACCAAGACCGTCCTGGTCACCGGGGGCAACGCCGGGATCGGGTACTTCGTCGCCGAGCAGCTGGCCGCTCGCGGCGCCACCGTGGTGATCGGCAGCCGCAGCGCTGCCAAGGCCGAAGCCGCACTCGGCTCGATCCGCGCACACGTGCCGGGCGCACAGGTCCGGCACGTGCCGCTGGACCTCGCCGACCTCTCGTCCCTCAAGGCCTCCGTGGACGCACTCGAGCTGAGCCGCCTCGACGCTGTGGTGCACAACGCCGGCGTGTACCTCGACGGGCCGGAGCACCGGGAAACCGCGGCCGGACACGAGCTGACCTTCGGCACCAACCACCTCGGCCACTTCGCGCTGACGCACTGGCTCGCGCCGCTGCTGGCCGACGGCGGGCGGATCGTGACCACCGGCAGCTTCACCGCGAAACGCGCCGAACTCGACTTCGACGACCTCCAGACCCACCACGATTACCAGCCGAAGCGCGCCTACGCCCGGTCGAAGCTCGCGCAGATGCTGTTCGGCTTCGAGCTGGACCGCCGGCTGCGCGCGGCCGGGAGCAGCGCGATCAGCGTCGTGACGCACCCGGGCGGCGCGCTGGACTCGCTGACGCCGTCCCGGCCACCGGTGCACGTCCGCAAGCCCGGGCTCTCCCCCGCCGGGCTCTTGGTGCAGGGCAAGGACGCCGGGGCGTGGCCGGCGGTCCACGCGGTGCTCGGATCCGGTGTCGACGGCGGACAGCTGTGGGGCCCGCGCATGCTGGGCCTGCGCGGGCGGCCCCACCTCGAAACGGTGCGCGGGCGGCTGGCCGACCCCGAGGCCGCGAGCCGTGTGTGGGCCGCCAGCGTCGAACTGACCGGCGTCGACCCGTTCGCCTGAATCCACAGTGGACGGTTCCGGAAAAGCAGGTGCCGCGGGACGGGGCCGCCGGTAGCGTGGCCGGGTTGCCACCCGACTGGAGGAATCACCGTGGCCGACTCGTTCCCGATGCCCGAACCCCATGCCCACGGACTGCTCGACGTCGGCGACGGAAACCAGGTCTACTGGGAGGTCAACGGTCATCCGGACGGCAAGCCCGCACTGGTCGTGCACGGCGGCCCCGGCGGGGGCGGGAAACGCAGCAGCCGTACGGCGTTCGACCCCGGGAAGTTCCGGCTCGTCCGGTTCGACCAGCGCGGCTGTGGCCGGAGCCTGCCGCACGCCGGTGACCCGTCGGTCAGCCTGAAGCACAACACCACCGAGCACCTGATCGCCGACATGGAAAAGCTGCGCGAGCACCTCGGCATCGAGAAATGGCTGCTGTTCGGCGGTTCCTGGGCCCCGACGCTGATGCTGGCCTACGCCGAGCGGTACCCGGAGCGGGTCTCGGAGATGGTCATGATCGCCACCTTCACCTCAGGCCCCGAGGAGGTGGACTGGCTCTATCGCGGCGTCGGCCGGCTGCTGCCCCGCGAGTGGGAGGCCTTCCGCGACGCGGTGCCCGAGGCCGACCGCGAAGGCGACCTCCTCGCCGCGTACGGCCGGCTGCTGGAGAGCCCCGACGAAGAGGTCCGGCTCCGCGCGGCGCGCGCCTGGTGCACGTGGGAGGACGCCGTGATCGCGCACGAATCGAAGGGGAACCCGGGCCAGTACAGCACCCGGGACGGCGCCGACCTCATCGCGTTCGTCCGCATCTGCGCCCACTACTTCGGCAACGCCGGCTGGGTCGAACCGGGCGCGATCCTGCGCGACGTGCACCGGCTGCACGGCATCCCCGCCGTGTTCGTGCACGGCCGGCTGGACCTCAGCGTGCCGATGAAGCCCGCGTGGGACCTGGTCCAGGCGTGGCCCGGCGCCGAACTGGTGGTGATCGACGACTCCGGCCATACCGGCAGCCCCGCGATGGGCGACGCGATCATGACGGCCGTCGCACGTTTCGCCGATCGCTGACCGGTCAACCAGGGAGGGCATCGAAGACGACGTCCAGCCGGTGCGGGCTGTTCAGCGACAGGCCCACCTGCCGGGGGATCTCGGCACCGGCGGCGAGCCGGAAGTTCGTGGTGCGCGCCAGGAGTTCCCCGAACGCGACCGCCGGCTGGATGCGGGCGAAGTGCAGGCCGAGGCAGCGGTGGATGCCGAAGCCGAACGCCAGGTGGGGCACGTTCGGGCGGTCGAACACCAGCTCGTCCGGGCGCTCGAACCACACCGGGTCCCGGTTGGCCGCCGCGAAGAGCACCGCGATCCGGTCGCCCTCCTTCATCGGCACACCACCGACTTCGGTGTCGTGGACGGCGGTGCGCGCCATGAACGCGACCGTCGTCTCGTAGCGCAGGAACTCTTCCAGCTCGCGCTGCCAGCCGCCCGGGCGGCGCAGGATCGGCTCGACGTCCGCGCGCGTCGCCAGGTGACAGGCGATGTTCGCGATCACGCCGCGCGTCGTGTCGAGGCCGCCGAGGAACAGCGTGGTCACCATGCCCAGCTGCTCCTCCAGCGTGAGCGGCCGGCCGCCGACGTTCGCCGTCACCAGCGCGCGCAGCACGGTGTCCTCGTCACCATCTCCGGCTTCGGCCAGCGCCTCCATCGCCAGTCCCGCCAGCGCCTGGAACGACTCGGGGCTGCTCGTCAGTGCCGCCTGCTTCGCCGCCGCGACCCCGCGGGCCACCAGGTCCTGGTTCTCCGTCGCGAACACGATCCGCGCCAGCGAGCCGGCGCTGAACGGGATCGCGAAGTCCTGCACCACGTCGCACGCGCCTTTGTCCACAAAGGACGCGATCGCGGCGCGGGCGATCTCGCGCATCTGCGCCTCGTACCGCAGCAGGAAGTTCCGCGCGAAGTACGGGTTCAGGATCTTCCGGTACTCCCGGTGCAACGGCGGGTCGGTGTCGATCGGGATCACCCGCACCGGCACGCCGCGGATGCTCGGCTGCCCGGAGCTGAACCGCTCGGGGTCCGCGCAGACGGTGCGCACGTCCTCGTAGCGGGTGAGCACGTGGTAGCCGCCGTCGGCGCCGGTGTGCGGGATCGGGCATCGCGTCCGCGCCGCCGCGGCCGCCGCCAGCAGGTTCTCGCGCTGATCCTCGGCGTAGAGGTCGACGTTCGCCAGGATCTCCTCGACCGACTTGGCCATGCGTCCTCCCGAGTCGCAGGGGACTGTCCACCGTAGGACCGCACCGGCGCGCCCGGCATCGGCCACGCGGGCGGAAACCCGGCGCGATCGAGTGCACCGCGTGCGCCGCCGCCGGTCAGCCCGCGAAGTCGACCGAACGGCCGAGTTCGGCCCACCGGGCGTCTTCCGCCATCAGCTTTTCCGAGCCGGCCTTGATCATCTCGACGGCGTCGCGGCCCAGCACCAGGTGCAGCGGCGGCTCGTCCAGCTCCGCGATCTCGAGGAACACCCGCGCGACCTTGGCCGGGTCGATCGGCTCCGTGCCGCGGGCGTCGGCCAGGTGCTTGAGCAGCGGGCCGATCGTGGGCTCGTACGCCGGCTTGTACGGGCGGACCGTCATGGACGGGCCGGACCAGTCCGTGCGCATCAGGCCCGGCTCGGCCATGGTGACCTTGACCCCGAGCCACGAGACCTCGTCGTTCAGCACGCCGGAAAAGCCCTCCGTCGCGAATTTCGCGCTCTGGTAAGCGGAAACGCCCGGCGCGGTGCCGCGGCCGCCGATCGAGGTGACCTGGATGAAGTGGCCCGAATGCTGCGCGAGGAACACCGGCAGCGCCGCCTTGGTGACGTGCACGGTGCCGAAGAAGACGGCCTCCATCTGCGCGCGAAAGTCGTCCAGCTCGACTTCCTCGACGGACGCCATGTTCGCGTAGCCCGCGTTGTTCACCACCACGTCCAGCGTCCCGAACCGCTCGACTGCCGCCGCGACCGCCGCCTGCGCCTGAGCGGGATCGGTGACGTCGAGCGGGAAGCGCAGCAACGAGGCCGCGTAACGCTCGTCGAGGTCCTTGAGCGAGTCGATGCTCCGCGCCGTGGCGACGACCTGGTGGCCGGCCGCCAGCGCCTCCTCGACCACCGCCCGGCCCAGCCCGCGTGAGCCGCCCGTGACCAGCCAAACCTTGCCCATGTCCGTGTTCCCTTCACCCACCGCGGGCGCGGTGCCCGCCTCGCGACCCGCAACGGCGTGCGTTCGGTGAACCTCGGCGACATCGCGGGCGAGGTGGGCGTGCACAAATCCGCGCTGCTGCGCTATTTCGAGACGCGCGAAGAGATCTACCTGCACCTCACCGCGGCGGGCTGGCACGAGTGGGCGCACGCCCTGCACGAGGAGCCGGACGGCCGGACGGACACGACCCCCGCCGTCGTGGCCGCCGCCATCGCGCGCTCGCTCACCGACCGGCCGCTGTTCTGCGACCTGCTCGCGCACGCCCCGCTCACGTTGGAGCGGCACGTGTCGATGGAGTCGGTGCGCAGCTTCAAGCTTTCCGCGCTCGACGCCCTCGACGACCTGGTCGAGCTGCTCACCCGCGCGCTTCCCGGCCTCGGCGCGACCGGCGGGCGCAACGTCGTCGCCGCTGTGACGGCACTCGCCGCCGCGCTCTGGCAGACGTCGCACCCGCCGGACACGCTCGCCCGGCTCTACGCCGAGGACCCGCGGCTCGGGCACGCCGTGGTCGATTTCGCGCCCCGGCTGGAACACCTGACCCGGGCGGTCCTCACCGGCCTGGTTTCAGCCGACGACGCGTAACCAGAGGTTCGTCACCGCGGCCGCCTCGCTCTGGTGCAGCCGTTCGAGCCGCACCGGCTTCCCGTCCGGCCGGTCGAACAGCCGGACCCCGCCGCCGAGCAGCACCGGCGCGAGGCACACGAAGACCTCGTCGAGTAACCCCGCTTCGAGGCAGGCCCGCCCGACCGTCGCGCCGAGCACGTTGACGTACTTCTCCCCCGCCGCCGCCTTGGCCGCGGCCACCCCGCCGGCCAGATCGGCCACGAAAGTCACCCCGGGCACCGGCTCGGCCGGCGCGTGGTGGGTCAGCACGAACTGCGGGCCCTCCCAGCCGCCGCCGAACGGCTTGCCCTCGTTCTCCGTGCCGCGGTGGGGGTCGTCCCCGCCGAACGTGCGCGCGCCAACGAGCAGCGCCCCGATGTCGCCGATCAGCTCGCCGACCACCGGGTTCGGCCCGAGGTAGGGCACCGCCCAGCTCATGTCCCCACCCGGCCCGGTTATGAATCCGTCGAGCGACATCGTGGCCGAGTACAGCAGCTTTCCCATGTCCTGCCTCCTTGTTCCGAGCTGTTTCCGTGCTGCCCCGGTACTGACGCCGGCGGGCGCGGAAACTCATCGGTCAGCGGGGCAGGGCGCGCCAAGCCTCCCGGCGCTCACGCTGCCGCGCGGGGTCCGCGACCGGCGCAGCCGCCACCAGGCGGCGCGTGTAGTCCTCGCGCGGCGAGCCCAGCACCGACGCCACCGGGCCCTCCTCCACGACCTTGCCCCGGTGCAGCACCACGACCCGGTCGGCGACCTGCTCGATCACCGCGAGGTCGTGGCTGATGAACAGGCAGGCGAAGGACAGCTCGCGCTGCAGCTCGGCCAGCAGGGCGAGCACCGACGCCTGCACCGAGACGTCGAGGGCGCTGGTCGGCTCGTCGGCGATCAGCAGCCGGGGCCGCAGGGCCAGCGCGCGGGCGATGCCGACCCGCTGCCGCTGGCCGCCGGACAGCTCGTGCGGATACCGTCCGGTCCACTGTGGATCGAGCCGGACGGCGGTCAGCAGCTCGGTCACCCTGGCCCGGTGATCGCCGTCGAACCCGTGCACCACCAGTGGTTCCGCGATGCTCGCGCCGATCGTCGCCCGCGGGTTGAGCGCCGAGGCCGGGTTCTGGAACACGATCCCGATCTGCCGCCGCACCTCGCGCCACTGCCGCGCCGACGCCGTCGCCAGCTCGGTCCCGGCCACGCTGACCGAGCCGGCCGAGGGCGCCACCAGCCCGGTCAGCACCGAGGAGATCGTGCTCTTGCCCGAGCCGGATTCGCCCACCAGGCCGAGCACCTCGTCGGCCGCCACGCTCAAGGTGACGCCCTCGACCGCGCGCACCGGCGACGCGCCGCCGCCCCGGCGGTAGGTGACTTCCAGGTCCCGCACCGAAACCAGGGCCTCGGCCGCCGGCCCCGGCTCCTCACCAGCGCCGGTGCCCAGCGACAGCACGGCGTCCAGCAGCTCCCGTGTGTAAGCCGCCTTCGGTGCGGCGAACAGCTCCGTGACGGAGTTCTGCTCGACCACCTGGCCCTCGCGCAGCACCACGACCCGGTCGGCGAGGTCGGCAACCACGCCCATGTCGTGCGTGACCAGCAGGATCGCCGTGCCCAGCCGGTCCCGCAGCGAGCGCAGCAGCTCCAGGATCCCGGCCTGCACCGTCACGTCCAACGCGGTGGTCGGCTCGTCCGCGACGAGCAGCGCGGGCTCGTGCACCAGCGCCATCGCGATCACCACGCGCTGCAGCTGGCCGCCGGACAGCTCGTGCGGGTACGAGCGAAGCACCCGCTCCGCGTCCAGCTCGACCAGCTCCAGCAGCTCCCGCGCCCGGTTCTTCGCCTCCGCCCGCGACACCTTGCGATGCGCGCGGACGGCGTCGACGAGCTGGGTGCCGATGCGGAACACCGGGTTCAGCGCGCTCATCGGCTCCTGGAAGACCATGCCGATGTCGCCGCCGCGCACCTCGCGCATCGCGGCGGCGTCCAGGCCGTACAGCTCGCGTCCCGACAACAGCGCGGAGCCGGTCACCGTCGCCGTCGGCGGCAGCAGGCCGAGCAGCGACAAGGCGGTCACCGACTTGCCGGAGCCGGACTCCCCGACCAGCGCGAGGACCTCGCCGGGGGCCACCTCGAAGCCGATCTCGCGAACGGCAGCGCCGGTCCCGGCGTCCCCGAACCGGATCGAGACGTCGCGGAGGGCGAGCAGCGGTTCGCTCACGGCCCTACTTCGCCAGCCCGATCTGGAGGTAGTTGGGGTACGCCGGGAACTCGCCGATGGTGAAGTCGCCGACCTTCGAGCCGTGCAGGAACGAGTTGCGTGTGTAGATCAGCGGCACCACGGGCGAGTCCTGCAGGATCCGCCGGTCCGCCTGCGCCCACAGCTTGCCCGCGGCCGCCGGGTCGACGGTGCCCTGCGCCTGCGCGATCAGCGCGTCCACCTCCGGCACCGAGTAACGCGACTCGTTGTAGCCGCCGTTGCCGATCTCCGAGGTGCCGAACAGGGGCTCGATGTTCGCGTTGGCGCTGGGGAAGTCCGGCTGCCAGGAGCCGAGCGTCAGGTCGTACGAGCTGTCGTTACCGGTGACCACGGCCTCCCAGGCGTCCTCGTCGAGCGGGCGCAGCTTCGTCCGGATCCCGGCGCGCTGCAACGCGGCCTGGAGCGCCTGGGCCTTGTCGGCGTCGTTGTTCGAAGTGGACACCGGGAAGTCCAGGTTGTCGAGCCCGTTCGGGAAACCGGCCTCGGCGAGCAGCTGCTTGGCCTTGGCCACGTCGCCGTTCGGCGGCGCCGGGTAGAGGTCGAACACCTCACGCCCGGCGATGCCCTCGGTGATCAGCGTGGTGGCGATCGGGCCGGCGAGGTCGGCGCTGCCCGCGCTGGCGATCTGGTACGCGGTCTTGTCCACCGCGTACTGGAAAGCCTGGCGCACCTTGGGGTTCGCCAGCGGCCCGCGCTTCGTGTTGAGCGCGAGGTAGGCCAGCGCCCCGGACTTCGAGGTGACCAGCTGGTCCTTCGCCGCCGAGTTGCTCCGGATCTGCGCGAGCTGCGCGGGGTTGACGAACGAGGCGCCGAAGGCTGTCGCGTCATTGCCGGTGCTGGCGAGCAGCCGCTGGGCGACCACGCCGGTTTCCTGGCCCAGCTGGATCACGATCGCGTCCGGCAGGCCGCTGCGTGCCGGATCGGACTTGGCGTCCCAGTTCGGGTTGCGGGTGAGCCGGACCGACACGCCCTTGGTGTAGGCGGCCACCTGGTACGGGCCCGAGCAGACCGGGGTGGAGTCGTAACTCGCGTCCGTGCCCTTGCCCTTCGGCACCGGCGCGAACGCGGGCATGCTGACGATCCACGGCCAGTCGCCGTACGGCCGGGCCAGGTGGAACACGATCGTCTTCGGGTCCGGCGTCTCGATCGACGCGAGATCGCCGCCCTTGAACGGGCCGGTGTAGGAGGAACCGCCCGCCAGCAACGTCTTGTGGTAGCCGAGGCCGCCGGAGAACGCGGCGTCGAACGAGCGCTCGATGCCGTACTTGATCTCCGCGCTGGTGATCGGCGTGCCGTCGGCCATCTTCTGGCCGTCCTTGAGGGTGAACGTCCAGGTCTTGCCGTCGGCGCTCGCGCGGCCGGTGTCGGTGGCCAGGTCCGGCACCACGGTGGCCGGGCCGTCGGCGGAGGTCTTCCACGCGGTCAGCTTCCGGTGGATCAGGCCGGTGGTGGTGATCGCCAGGTTCTGGCTCTTCGCCGGGTCCAGGTGCTGCGAGGTCTGGTCGGTGAGGATGTAGAGCGTGCCACCGGCCGAGACGGCGACGGACTGGCCACCAGCGCCGGACTGCTCGTTCGCGTTGCACGCGGCGAGGAACGCCGCGGCCCCCGACACGCCGGCCGTCAGGCCCACTGCCCTCAGGAAGTCTCTGCGGTCCATGGTGTTTCCCTTTCTTGCCTACGTGAGCCGGGCGCGGGGGTCGAGCACTCCGTAGAGCACGTCCACCACGAAGTTGGCGAGGATGACGAAGAAGGCGGCGAACAGCGTCACGCCCATCAGCACCGGCAGGTCCACCTGGTGCACGGCGTCGACCATCAGGCCGCCGAGGCCGGGCAGCGCAAACACGCGCTCGGTGATCACCGCGCCACCGAGCAGCGCGCCGAGGTCCACGGCGAACACCGTGATCACCGGCAGCAGCACGTTGCGCAGCGCGTACTTGCCGATCACGGTCCGCTCGGGCAGCCCGACGGCGCGCGCGGTGCGGATGAAGTCCTCGCCGAGGATCTCCAGCATCTGCCCGCGGGAGAGCCGGGCGTACACCGCGGCGTTGATGAACGCCAGCACCAGCCAGGGCAGCACCAGGTGCCAGGCCCAGTCGACCGGGCTCTGCGCGAGCGCGACGTAGCCGCTGACCGGCACCACGTCGAGGGTGAAGCCGAACAGCAGGATGCCCAGCAGCCCGACCAGGTACGCCGGGGCCGAGACGCCGGCCAGCGTAACGGTCATCGCCACCCGGTCCGCGGCCTTTCCCCGGCGCAGCGCGGAAAACACGCCGGTGGCGACGCCGGCGATCAGCCAGATGATCGACGCGCCGATGGCGAGCGAAACCGTGACCGGCAGCCGGTCGCCGATCAGCGAGAGCACCGGCTCGTTCTGCTGGAACGAGTAGCCGAAGCACGGCGCGGAGCAGACGATCGCCGTCGCGCCGGTGCCGAAGGTGCGGCCGCCGAAGATGCCGCCGAGGAAGTCCAGGTACTGCTGGATCCACGGTTTGTCGAAGCCCATGAACCGGCGCGCGATCGCCAGGTTCTCCGGGGTGCACGGCTTGCCGCAGGACATCCGCGCCGGGTCCGTGGGCAGCAGGTAGAACACGGCGAACGTGGCGAAGCTGACCACCAGCAGCACCACGAGCATGCCGCCGAGCCGGCCGCCGAGGAAGCGGAGCGCGCGGTTCACCGGCGTACCGCCGTCTTCGGGTCGAGCGCGTCCCGCAGGCCGTCTCCGAGCATGTTGAACGCGAGCGTCGCGATGAACAGGGCGGCGCCGGGGAAGATCAGGAACATCGGGTCGGACTGCACCCAGTTGATCGCGTCGCTGATGGACCGGCCCCAGCTCGGCGTGGGCGGCGGGATGCCGACGCCGAGGAACGACAGCGCTGCCTCGAACCCGATGTTCGCCGGGATCGTCACGGTGCTCAGCACGATGATCGGCGCCCACAGGTTCGGCAGCAGCTCGCGGCGGAACACGTGCGCCCCGCCCGCGCCGAGCGCCCGGGCCGCGCGGACGAAGTCGCGGCCGCGCAGGCTGAGCGTCTGCGCGCGGATCACCCGGGCGACCCGCGGCCAGCCGAACAGCCCGATCACGGTGATCAGCAGCAACGGCCGCGGGATGGCGGCCGGGGCGACCGCGCCGAGCGAGATCATGAAGATCAGCTGCGGGAAGCCGAGCAGCACGTCGGTCACCCGGCTCACCACCGAGTCCCACCAGCCGCCGACGTAACCGGCGCTCGCGCCGAGCACCACCCCGAGGACCACCGAGACCGCGGTGGCGGCGACGCCGATGAGGAACGACGTGCGCGCGCCGTAGGTGACGATCGCGAACAGGTCGCGCCCGGTCAGCGGCTCGACGCCGAACCAGTGGCTGCCGCTGATCCCGCCGAGCGCACCGGCCCCGGCGCCGTTCGAGGGATTCAGCAGTTCGGTGTGGTACGTGTACGGATCTTGCCCCTCGACCAGCGCCAGCAGCGGCGCGGCGACCGCGGCCACGGCGATCAGCACGATGATCACGGCGCTGGCCTGCGCCCAGCGATCGCGGCGCAGCGCGTGCCAGAGGGTGCGCGACGCCGCGGCGGGCACGGGCGGACCACCCGGCGACAGGATGTCGGACACGGTTCCTCAGCGGCTCAATGGATCTTGACGACGGAACTCTAAAGAACACCAGGGGAATTCACCATGTTGGAGTAGTGCCTCCCACATGGTGGACAAGGTACTGCCGGCTGCCGGCGATCGCACCAGGACGCCCGAATCGGGCAAATGACCACCGCGGTTGACAGCCGATCGCCTCGACCGCAAGAATCCGATCCTGACGAATCCTATAGGATTTTACGATTCAAACGAGGGAGGACCGGTGGCTGCCGTCACGAAGGCCGAGGCGTTTCTCGTCGACCTGGAAGTGGAGCAAACCCGTACCGACGCGGTGCAGGCGTTCCTCAAGCAGGAGACGCTCTTCGTCGAGCTGACCACCGCCGACGGCGCGACCGGCCTCGGCTACTCCTATACGATCGGCACTGGCGGCAGCGCCGTGCTCGCGCTGCTGCGGGACCACCTGCTCCCCCGGCTCGTCGGGCAGGACTCGCGGCTGGTCGAGGGCGTCTGGCGGGACTTGTTCGCCTCGACGCGGGCGACCACCGTCGGCGCGATCACCTCGCTCGCGCTGGCCGCTGTCGACACCGCGCTGTGGGACCTCAGGTGCCGCCGGGCGGGCGAGCCGCTTTGGCGGGTCGCGGGCGGCTTCGGGCCCCGGGTTCCGTTGTACGACACCGAAGGCGGCTGGCTGCACCTGAGCACCGACGAGCTGGTGGCCGGGGCCGAGAAGTCCGCGGCCGCGGGCTGGGGCGGCGTCAAGGTCAAGGTCGGGAAGCCGACCGCCCGCGAGGACCTGGAGCGGCTCACCGCGGTGCGCGAGGCCGTCGGCCCGCGGTTCGACCTGATGGTGGACGCCAACCAGTCGATGACCGCGGCCGAGGCGATCCGGCGGGCGAAGGCGTTCGAGCCGGTGGACCTGTTCTGGCTGGAGGAGCCGCTGCCCGCCGACGACGTCTCCGGGCACGCGCGGCTGGCCGCGGCCACCTCGATCCCGATCGCCGTCGGCGAGTCGATGTACTCGCTCGCGCAGTTCCGCGACTACCTGCACCGCGGCGCGGCGTCGATCGTGCAGGTGGACGTCGCGCGGGTCGGCGGGATCACGCCGTGGCTGAAGGTGGCGCACCTGGCCGAGGCCTACCACGTGGAGGTGTGCCCGCACTTCCTGATGGAGCTGCACGTGAGCCTCACCGCGGCGATCCCGAACGGCCGGTACGTGGAGCACATCCCGCAGCTGCGCGCGATCACCACCGCGGAGATGACGATCGAAGACGGGCACGCCGTCGCGCCCGAAGCCCCGGGCCTGGGCATCGCCTGGGACCGCGACGCGATGGACAACCGCCGGGTCGCCTGATCCCTGCGGCACCTGGCCACATACCGCCGCGGCAACCCGTGCGAGCGCAGCGGATGACGCTTTCGCCACGCTCAGTGCAGCGAAAGCGTCATCCGCTGCGCCGAGCCGCTCCCGGCAAGCGGCGCGCGGCAGCCGAGGTGGATGACGCTTTCGCTGCGCTCATTGCGGGGGAAGCGTCATCCGCTGCGTGCGGCAGCCGTTGGACCCGCGCGGCGGCGTGACAGCCGAGGCACGCAGGCACCGCGCGTACGCCCGAAGGCGCCGGCATGGCGACGACCGCGCCGGGCGCCGCGATCTCGTCGCAGACCTCGTAGTGGTGGCCGAGCACCGCGCACACGCACTGGCACAGCCGGACCTGGTTCCGTGTTCCCGCAGGCATCCTTGCCTCCTCACCGGTGAGCCCCAGCACCACCAGGAAACCGCGGCCGGCCGTCGGCGGCCGCGGTTTCGCCGGGCGGGAGGGCGTTCCGGGCAACAGGTGTGCGCGGAGGTCAGCCCGCCCCGGCCTGCGGCGAACGCACCCGATGCGGCATTCGGTGTGTCCAGAACACCCAACGCCACCTCGGGGCGGAACCTGACTGCGGCAATCGAAGGGCGGGTTAGCTCTCCGTTCTGGCCTCGGGCAGGCCGGCCCGCACCTGGCGGTAGAGCCGGGGCACGGTCGTGGTGGGCAGTGACGGGGCGGCCCGCAGGTCGACCGGGCCGGTCGCGGTGAGGTCGCGCAGCACGTGGTAAATGTGGCTGAGCGCCCGCAGCACCGGGTCCTTCGCCCGCTCTCCCGGTGCGGCCGGGGTGTAGGCGAACAGCGCGACGTCGGCCTGGGCCAGTGGGCGCGCCGCCGTCGGCTGGGGGCCTCCCGGAGGCGCGGCGGCCAGCTCCTCCACGGCCGCGGCCAAGGCCGTGCACGCCGCGACCGGACCGTCCGGGTGCGCGGCGCAGGTGCTCGAAGGCCAGCGGACCGCGACGGCCAGCGCCCGGCCGTGGGTGGCCAGCGCGGCGTACAACGCGATCCGATGCCGCAGCCGCGGTGAGTTCGTGCCGCCGAGGATCGGGCGCTTCAGCGGCCGGGCGACGAGCGCGAGCTGGTAGAAGCGGTGGTCGAGCGCGCGGGCGAGCGCGTCGAAGTCCGCGGCAGGCCCGCTCCGCTTGCGGTCCAGCCGCGCCGCCGCGGCGGCGAGCAGCTCCCCCAGCGCGGTCAGCAGGTTGTCCCGCGCGGCGCGCACGGTGTCGCGTGTGGACAGTGGCGTGACGACCAGCGCGACCACCAGCCCGACCACCGCGCCCGCCGCCGTCTCCTCCAGGCGGAGCACCAGCAGCCCCGCGGAGAACTCGTGCAGCACGCTGTAGAGCTGGCCGATCATGATCGTCATGAAGAAGATCATGTAGGCGTAGGACAGGCGCAGCAGGTAGAAGCCGCAGAACATGGCGCCGCAGATGGTGATCAGCACGGCGGCGGTGTTGCCCGCGGTCAGCTCGGCGAAGCCGATCGACGCGAGCAGGCCGACCAGCGTGCCCAGCACCCGGTTGAAGCCCTTGATGAACGTCTCGGTCCGCGTCGCCGTGCCGGTGAACATGATGAACGCCGCGAGCACGGCCCAGTAGTACCGCGCCGAGGACAGCTCCTTGCCGACCAGGATCGCCAGCCCGCCCGCGATCGCGCCCTGTATCGCCTGGCGGCTGACGAAGTCCAGGCGCGACAACGGGTTCCAGCCGCGGTGCCGGGCCGGCACCTCACCGGCCACGGCCGCCGAGCCGGGCAGGTTGCCGAAGGCGAGCCCGACCGCGGGCTCGAACTCGTCCGCCAGGTCCGCTCCCTGGTCCTCCGGCCGGGGCGCGTCGTTCAGCACCGTGACGATCTCGAGCGCGGCGGCGGCGAAGTGCCGGGCCGGCCACCAGCCGCCCGCGGTGCCGCCCGCGCGCTCGGCCAGGCTCGCCAGCCGGTACGCGACCTCGCTCGCGCCGCGGTCGTCGCGGCGGGCCAGCCGGTCCGCCGCCTCAGCCGCGAGCACGCTGAGGCCAGAACCGCTGCGCACCAGCGCGTCGGCCGCCGTGGCCAGCTGGTCCAGCAGGTGGTGGGCGTCGACCATCGCCCGCCGCAGCGCGCCGGGCGAGCGGCCCGCGGGCAACGCGCCGGGCAGGGCCGACCAGCCCTCCACCATCAGCGCCGCCTCGGCGAGCCGGGCCTGCCGCGCCTGGAGCCGCCGGCGCAGACGCCGTTCCCGGTTCGGGTCGGTGTTGGCCAGCAGGTCGGCGCAGGTCCGGGCCAGCTCGCGGCCGCGGGCGTCGAAGGCGCGCAGTACCCGGCGCAGGGTGCGGGTCGGGTTCGTGCGCAGGACGGTGACCGAGAGCAGCAGCACCCACGCCGTGCCGAGCACGATCGCGAGCAGCAGCCCGGGCAGCATCGGGAGCGTCGCGTGCAGGAACGACGCGAAGAAGTACCCCATCCAGCCCATGAAGCCGTAGAAGAAGAACGGCGGGCCGAAGCGCCGGACGAACACCGCGACGAACATCACCGCGACGAACACCCCGAGCATCAGGTCGGCGTTCGTGCCGACCGCGACCCCGAGCACCATGCCCAGGCCGAGCGCGACCGGGAAGAACACCGCCGTGCGGGCCTTCACCCAGGCGCTGCTGCCGTCGCCCAGTGCCATCGAACCCATCATCGCGACGATGGCGCCGAGCAGCATCGAGATGATCGTGCCCATCGAATCGGCGCCGGTGGCCTTGGCGAACGCGTACTCGACGCCGAGCGCGCTCCCCATCGCCACGGTCGCCGAACCGGCGGTGCGCAGCCGGCTCAGACCTGGGTCCGAAGCGACGATCCGGTCCCAGACTTCGGTCCCTCTGGGCAGCACAAAACCCACCTTTCCCGGCGAAATGAGTGATCCTCGGTATGATACCGGTAATTATCGGTGTCATACAGGTGTTTCGGAGGACTCGTCCATGGAGCGGACCTTCCACGCCGGGGAGCTGGCCGACCGGCTGGCCGAGACCGGCGACGCGCTGGACGTGCTGGAGCTGGCCACGGCCGTGCTCGTGCGCAACTTCGAGCTGCTGCGGCGGCGCACCGGCGTCTACGCGGAGCTGGACCAGTCGGAGTACCTGCTGCTGCGCACGCTCGACGAGCTGGGCTCGGCGGACATCGGCACGCTGGCCGGCGCGCTGGGCCTCGACCCGTCCACCGCGGGCCGGCAGGCCTCGGCGATGCTCGGCAAGGGGCTGGTCGAACGCGGGCCGGCCGCCTCGGACCGCCGCCGCACGATCATCACCCCGACCGAAGAGGGCCGTCGCCTGATGGACGCGACCCGCTGCCGCCGCCGGGACACCACGGCCGCGCTGCTCGGTGACTGGACCCCGGACGACCTGCGCACGTTCGCCCGCCTGCTGAACCGGCACAACAGCGCGGTCGCCCAGCGCTACCTGGTTTCGGCCGGCGACTAGTCTCGCCCGCATGCGACGCTTCGAGGACGAAGACCTCACCGGCGCGGAGTTCCGCGAGTGCGACCTGAGCCGGACCCGGCTGGTCGGCGTGGTCATGCAGGACGCCGAGATCGACGGCCTGGTCACCGGCCTGGTGGTCAACGGGGTCGAGGTCAGCTCGTACGTCGAGGCCGAACTCGACCGCAGGCACCCGGTGCGGCTGCTGATCCGCTCCGACGAGCCGGCCGAGCTGCGGGAGGCCTGGCGGCAGCTGCGGGACGGCTGGGCCGCGACCGCCGACCGGGTCCGGTCCATGCCCGAGGGCAGTGAGCACCGCGGCGTCGACGGCGAGTGGTCGATGACCGAGACCCTGCGTCACCTGGTGTTCGTGCACGACTCGTGGTTCCGGCGCTGTGTGCTCGGGCTGACCGAACCGTTCACGGCGATCGGGCTGGGACCGCCGTACGTGACCGATCAGGAGCTGGACCGGTCGGCCAGCCCGAGCCTCGACGAGGTGCTCGCCGTGCGCGCCAAGCAGGCCGAGGGGATCGAGGAGTGGCTCGCGCAGGTGACGCCCGAGCAGCTCGCACGGACCGCGCCGGTGCCCGAAGACGACCGATGGCCCCCGTATGCCAAGGGGCGGCGGGTCCGGCAGTGCCTCGGCACCGTGCTCAACGAAGAGCGTGAGCACCACGGGTTCTGTGTGCGCGACCTCGACAAGCTGTCGGCCCGGGAAGCTTCGCCGGAACGCTGAGCGTCAGCCGGCCGTCGTCTCGGCCAGGCCCGCGTGCCGGGTGCGCAGCTCGCGCTTCACGATCTTGCCGCTCGGGTTCTTGGGCAGCGCGTCGGTGAACACGACGTACTTCGGGCACTTGTACCCGGCCAGCCGGGTGCGCGCGTGGGCGATCACCGCCTCGGGCGTCAGCGTCACGCCCGGCAGCGGGACGACGGCCGCCGTCACCGCCTCGATCCAGTGCGGGTGGGCGACGCCGAAGACGGCCACTTCCGCGACTCCTTCAAGCTGGTAAAGGACTTCCTCCACTTCGCGGCTCGCCACGTTCTCGCCGCCGGTCTTGATCATGTCCTTCTTGCGGTCGACGACGGACAGGTAGCCGTCCTCGTCCAGCACGCCGAGGTCGCCGGAGTGGAACCAGCCGCCGTCGAACGCGGCGGCGGTCTTGGCCTCGTCCTCGTAGTAGCCGAGCGTCGTGTGGGGGCTGCGGTGCACGATCTCGCCGACCTCCCCCGGCGGCACCGGCCGGCCCTCCGCGTCGACGATCCGCGTCTCGACGTTCAGCGACGCGCGCCCGGCCGAGCCCGCTTTCGGCAGCTGCTCGTGCGGGCGCAGGATGGTGGCCAGCGGCGCCATCTCGGTCTGGCCGTAGAAGTTCCAGAACTCGACGTCCGGCAGCCGCCGGGCCAGCTCCCGCAGCACCTCGACCGGCATCGGCGACGCGCCGTAGTAGCCCTTGCGGAGGCTGGACAAATCCGTGGTGTCGAAGGCTTCGTGCCGCAGCAGCGAGATCCACACCGTCGGCGGCGCGAACAGCT
This sequence comes from Amycolatopsis sp., assembly GCA_036502365.1. Taxonomy (GTDB): domain Bacteria; phylum Actinomycetota; class Actinomycetes; order Mycobacteriales; family Pseudonocardiaceae; genus Amycolatopsis. The sequence continues at coordinate 26,415 of DASXYS010000145.1, read as the reverse complement.
TCGTCGCGCGCTCGCGCTCCACCGCCGCCAGCAAGGCCGCCGGGTCCGGTCCCGGCAGGATCACGCTCGTCGCGCCGAGATAGACGTCGACGGAGAAGAAGCAGTCCAGCTGCGCGCAGTGGTACAGCGGCAGGGAATGGACCTCGATGTCGTCACCGCTCATCGATCCGTCGATCGCACAAGAGGTGTATTGCGCGATCAGCGAACGGCTCGACAGCATCACGCCCTTCGGCCGCGACTCCGTGCCGGAGGTGTACATCAGCCGCAGCGGGTCGTCGTCGGCGATGAGGACGTCCGGGGCGCTTTCGTCGCCGGGCTCGTCGATCCAGGCGTCCACATCGTCCCAGTCTTCGGCGGTGCCGCCGATTCGGCCGCGGACCGCGTCGACGAGCCCGGCGCGATCCAGTGCCTCGCGCGCCACCGGGAGCAGCGCGTCCTCGGCGACGAGCCCGGACACTCCGGCGTGGCCCAGGATGAACGCGATCTCGTCCGCGCCGAGCATGAAGTTCACCGGCACCAGCACCACGCCGAGCTTCGCCGTGGCGAACACCAGCACCGCGTACTGCCAGGAGTTGTGGCTCAGCAACGCCAGCCGGTCGCCCTTGGCCAGCCCACGCGCGGCCAGCCGGTGGGCGCAGCGGTTCACCGCCGCGTCGAACTCCGCGTAACTCACCCGGCGCTCGCCCGCCACCACGGCGAGCTTGTCCGGGTGCCGCAACGCCGTCCGGCGGAGCAGGTCTCCCACGGAGTGCTGACGGGCGCGCTGGATCGCTTCGCCGGTTTCGGCGCTGAACGGGCTCGGCATAGCCGGAGTCTCGGCCACCCGACCGGCGTGCGCAAGCCATCGGTGCGGCCGTTCGGCCCAGTCGGTAAGCTCCGGGCGCACCTCGGGGGAGATCGTGGACGACAGCAGCACCGACGCACCGGAGTCGCCGGACCGGCCGGACCTGACCGCCCGGCTGCCGCGGTTCCGCCTGGTCCGGCGGTTGTCGCGGACGAACATGAGCGAGGTCTTCCACGCGCTCGACCTCCAGCACGGGCGGCCGGTGGCGCTCAAGGTCGTCGGCCGCGAGTTCCTGGCCGCGCCCGGCGCGCGGGCCCGGTTCGAGCGGGAGACGCGGATCGCGCTGGGGCTCGACCACCCGAACATCGTGCCCGCCTACGACGCCGGCCACTCCGCGGACGGCGAGCTCAGCTACCTCGCGATGCGCTTCGTCGAGGGCACCGACCTCGGCAAGGTGCTCGACCACCGGCGGCTGCGGTTCGAGCGGACGATGGAGATCGGCCGCGCGGTCGCCGCCGCGCTCGACACCGCGCACGCCCAGGGCCTGGTGCACCGCGACGTCAAGCCGGGCAACATCCTGCTGGAGACCGAGACCGGCCGGATCTACCTGTGCGACTTCGGCATCGCCCGCGCCCTCGACCCGGCGCTGACCCGGGTCACGGCCACCGGCGGCTTCATCGGCACGCGGTACTACGCGGCCCCCGAACAGGAGGACGGCCGCGAAGTCGGACCGGCGGCCGACGCCTACGCCCTCGCCTGCGTGCTCTACCACTGCCTGGCCGGGCACCCGCCCGGCGCGCACTCGGACTTCGCGCACCCCGGTCTGCCGGCCCTGCGGCGCGCGCTCGACCAGGATCCGGCCGCGCGGCCCGCGACCTGCCGCGAACTGGTCGACGACCTCGTCCGCACCACCCACGAAGCGGAACGGGCCGCGCGACGCAAGCGGCGCCTGCGCCTGGCCGGCCTGCCCGCCGCCGCGCTGGTGGTGGTCGCGCTGCTGGTGACCTGGTTCGCCACCCGAGGACCGGCCGGCGCGGACCGCCCGGCCCTGGCCGACGTCCCGGCGGCGCTGCGCGCGGACTGCGGAACGGCCGACCACCCGATCGCCGGCGCCACGTCGTCGGTCACCTGCCGGGATCCGTCCGGCCAATCCGCCACGACCAGCACCTTCGCGGACTCGAAGCAGGCCGACAGTGCGTACGCCGCCGCACTCGCCGAATCCGGCGTCGCCCCGCGCCAAGGTGACTGCACCACCGCGACCGGCGGCGAACACCGTTACCCCGCAACGGGCCCAGCTCTCGGCCGCGCGCTCTGCTACACCCGCGACGGAACGTCCACTGTGGTCTGGACCGAGGACGCGGCCCACTCGGTCAGCCGCGCGGAAGCGCCCGACGACGCCGCCTTGCGGAAAGCATGGACCGGCTGGACCGGGAACCCCGCCTTCCCGACCCGGGACGAGAGCGCGCTCATCGACGTCGCCGCGGGCACCGGCTGCGTCCGCGCGGCCGCCGCGGACCTCGACGCCTACCCCGGCGCCGTCGCCGGCATCACCTGCACTCCGGCCGGCACCGGCGCCCGCTCGGTCTCCTACTACCGCTTCGCCGCGTTTCCCGCCCTGCGCACGGCCTTCACCGGACTGGTCACCGCGGCGAAGGCGCCGAGCGGCAGCCCGTGCCCGGGCACGCCGTTCCTCGGCACGACCCGGTTCGACTGGCTCAGCGTCGACCTCGGCCAGGTGCTCTGCCACCCCGGCCCCGAGGGCACGGTCGCGATGGACTGGAGCCTGGAGGCGTTCTCGATGATCGGGCACGTCACGGCCACCTCGCCGGACGCGGCCGGCGGCTGGTGGACGCAGTGGCACATCGCGCCGCTGAGCCGGATCGTCGACGCGGTCAACACCAGCGCCTCGCCCGCCTTCCCGACCCCGGCCGAGCGGACACTGCTCGGCCACGTGCCGGCGCAGTCACGGCTGAACTGCGTGCGCCCGTCACCGGACCAGAAGTGGCAGGACCTCGGCGCGATCACCCCGGTCGCGGCCGTCGCGTGTGGACGGACGAGTGGCGCCGGGCTGGTCGTCTACTACCAGCTTCCCGACGCCGCCACGATGGGTCAGGTGTTCAACAGCACCGGCGACTCCCAGTACCCGTGCACCAGCCTGCCCAAGGACTTCGCGGGCGACCGGCCCTACACCCGTAACGGCCGGACCGGCCGCCTCGCCTGCGGCAGCTACGAAAACGGCGGCGAGCGGTATCTCAAGTGGACGGACGACCAGACGCGCATCGAGGCGGTCGCCCACCGCGGCAGCGAGCCGTTCGTCCTGATCGACTGGTGGACCCACGACGCAGGGCCGGGGTGAGCGGCTCAGCCGTCCACCGTGCCGCCGACCGACGCGCTGCCGCTGACGTGGGCGTCGCCCGACCCCGCGGACCCGGCGCCCGAGCGGCCGGCCTCCTTGCCGTCGAACACCGCGAACATGTCGATCCCGCCCTTGCCGGTGCCGGAATAGTCGATCTCGAGCGTCCAGTTGTGCGGCTTGCCGTCGGCGGGCACGGTCAGCGACTCGCGCCACGGCAGCTTGACCGCGCCGGTCTGCTTCTCGGCGCCGTCGAGGGAGTACTTGATCGTGGTGATGTCGCCGCTCCCGGTGGCGTTCAGGACCAGCGTGTGCGGCTCGCGGTCCGGCACCTTCGGCGGCGCCAGTGTCTCGGACGAGGACGGCTTCGGCGGCGGGGCGGAGCTGCTCGGGGCCGCGGGAGCCGGGGTGCTGCCGCAGGCGGCGAGCACCACCGGCAGCACGGCCAAGGCGGCTGAAACGGCGAGAACCCGCCTGGTACGAAGAAGCATGCGCGTACGGTATCGGCCCGGCACGGGACCGGTCCCCGATTCGAGAGGACCCGAGTTGACCATCTTCCGCGCGGAAGGCCCCACCCCGGCGAAGCCGCCGTGGACGAACCCCGGCGCCATCGTCGTCCGCGGGCTCACGGGCACGGCCGGGCTGCTGCCCGAGGAGTTCGCCCGGCTGCCGTTCGGCCGGAGCCCAGGCCCGGACGGTGTGGTGGCGGGCGAGGACGACCAGCGGGTCAGCCGTGAGCACGGCGCGCTGGTCCACCGGCAGGGCTGGTGGTGGCTGAGCAACAGCGGGCACACGCCGATCGAGTTCTCCCCCACCCGCCAGCTGCACGCCGACGACGACCCGGTGCCACTGCCGCCGGGCTACACGACGTTGCTGGTGGTCGGCTCCGGTGGGCGCAAGCACCCGCTCGAGGTGCACGTGAACACCCCCGAGCACCACCGGCCGCTGCCGGTCGCGGGCCCGACCCTGGCCGGGCACGTCTGGGACCTCGACGCGGACGAGCGGCTGGTGCTCGCCGTGCTGGGCCAGCAGTACCTGCGCCGGGAGCCGCACCCGCAGCCCATGGGGCGCGCCCACGTCACGGAGCTGGTCGGCGAGCTGCGCAGGCTCGACGCGCTCGAGCCGTGGGACGTCAAGCAGGTCGACCGCGTGATCGCCCGGGTCCGGGACCGCCTGTCGGCCCGGGGCGTGCGCGGGCTCAAGCGCAGCGAGGTGCCCGAGCCGATCGGCAACTCGCTCAACCACAACCTGCTGACCGAGCTGACCCGCACCACCAACACGCTGACCCGCGCCGATCTGACCCCGCTCGACCGGCTGGACTGAGCCGCTCCGGGCGCTCAGCTGCCCTTGGCGAAGACGCGCACAGCCACCGCCGTCGCGACGCCGACAACCGCCAGCACGATGCCGACCAGGAGCAGCCCGGCGGCGTTCAGCGCGAGGGCGGCCGTGGCGAACAGCGCGAATTCCAGGATGAAGCGCGTCGGCTCGGGCGCCCGCCGTTTGGCCCGCGGCGCGACGACCAGCGCCCAGATCACCGCCGCCAGCGCGGGCCACAGCACCGCGCCCACGATGTCGAGCAGCAGGCCGCCGCCGAGGCGCGCACCCGCGACGGCGAGCCCCGCGAGCAGCGCCAGCTCCGTGAGGAACCGGACGACGAGCACGAAGCCCGCGAAGCCGCGCAGAACGGGAGTCGAGGTGGTCATGCCCCGCAGCGTAGCGGCCGGTCGGGGGCCGCGAGGCAAGACCGTCCGGCTTCACTGCCGGGAGGACGATTCCGGTCCGGCCGAGGGCCGGGTGCCACGCCGCGAGAGTCTGGCCGGCACGCCCGGCACCGTCCACAGTGGTCCCGCTTCGCGGCGGGCCGCGGGCCACTACGGTGCCGGCGAAGCCGGACAGGAGTGTGCCCCGGATCCCCGACGACGCCCGTCGGTGCTCGCCCGGGTGTTCACCGAGGCGACCGAGCGGCTGGCGGCAGGTGCCCGAGGCGGAGTTCGACCGCGCGGTCGGCCTGCTCGACGGCACGCGAGGTGCTCGGCTTCGGCATCGGCCCGTCCGGCTATCTGGCGAACTACCTGTCGCTGCGGCTCAACCGGATGGGACGGCGCCCCCGATCCAGCGGCGCGACCGGCTCGCCGATGCCCTCCTGCTGGGCCTCGCCTCCCGCGACGAGGAGCGCGCCACCGGCACCTCCGAGCTGCTCACCACCCTGCGCTTCCGACTGATCCAGGGCGACAGCCGCGACTACGTGCCGCGGCGGAAGCCGGGCGGCGCCAAGCGGTCCTGACCGTCCACAGCGGATCGCCCCGGACCCGGCCCGCCGGGAGCGGGCACCAGCGCGTTCGGTGTCCGCTTTGTCCGGGATAGCAGGGCGCCGGGACCGTTTTGTACGGCGCGTGTACCGGCTCCGGCCAGTCTGTCCCCACACCCACTGGGGACGATGGAGGAACCGAAGATGAGAATCGCGAAACGCTCGCTGGGCATAGTGGCTTTCGCCGCGGCGGTCGCGCTGGGCGGGATGGCGCCGGCGATGGCGGCCGCCTCGAACGGCACCGTGCACACCGACTCCGGCGCGCCGCTGACCGTGCGCTCCGCCCCCGGCACCGGCGCGAGTTCGGTCGGCACCATCGCCGACGGCACCGCGATCGAGATCGACTGCCAGACCACCGGCGACAGCGTGACCGGCAAGTACGGCACCAGCACCGTCTGGGACCACGTGCCGGCCAGCAACGGCTACATCACCGACACCTACGTCTACACCGGCTCCGACGGCCGCATCGCGCCGGACTGCACGAACGTGCCGACGCCGCCGGCGAACACCTGCTCCACCACCGGCCTCGGCGACGGGAAGACCTGCGCAGAAGCCGTCGCGTACGCCAAGACCCGCGTGCACACCAACAACATCGACTCCTACAACGGCTGGTGCGACCGCATCAACGCGCAGAACTACGGCTTCTCGGCGAGCGGCTCCACCACCGCGTACGTGCACTGGACGCAGATCCCGGCCGCGTACAAGCACGCGGGCGACCAGAACGTGCCGGCCGGCGGCCTGGCGTTCTTCTCCAACGGCGGCTCGGGCCACACGATGATCTCGATCGGCGGCGGCCAGTTCCTGTCGAACGACATCCACGGCGCGGGCAGCTACACCCAGACCACCATCTCGGAGATCAAGAGCAGCTGGGGCCAGACCTACCTCGGCTGGTCGCAGCCGTGGTTCAAGGTGAACCACTGACCGCAAGCAAGGCATCCGAGGGCCCCGTCCGGGAAAACCGGGCGGGGCCTTCGGCGTCCGCGCGACGGCGCAGAGACGCTGTCAACCCCTTGCGCACAGTCGTTTTCCGCGGTTTTCCCGGTCCCGGAGGGCGTGTCATGGTCAGTGACACGGCTCCACCGGCGAAGGGAACACCGCGATGACTCTGGACACCGGCTCCTCGGCCCTGCTCGCGGACATCGTGCGCCGGAACCCGGCCGAGGACGAGTTCCACCAGGCCGTGTCCGAGGTGCTCGAAGCCATCCAGCCCGCGCTGCGCCGTGACCCCGGGCTGCGGGACGCCGCGCTGCTGGAGCGGCTCTGCGAGCCCGAGCGGCAGGTCCTGTTCCGGGTGGTCTGGACCGACGACGAAGGCCGGGCGCACGTCAACCGCGGCTTCCGCGTCGGCTTCAGCTCGGCGCTCGGCCCGTACAAGGGCGGCCTGCGGTTCCACCGCAGCGTCCGCCTCGGCACGGTCAAGTTCCTCGCCTTCGAGCAGGTCTTCAAGAACGCGCTCACCGGCCTCGGCATCGGCGCGGGCAAGGGCGGCTCGGACTTCGACCCGGCCGGGCGGTCCGACGCCGAGGTGATGCGCTTCTGCCAGGCGTTCATGACCGAGCTGCACCGCCACATCGGCCCGCGGACCGACGTGCCCGCGGGCGACATCGGCGTCGGCGGGCGCGAGATCGGCTACCTGTTCGGCCAGTACAAGCGGCTCACCAACCGGTTCGACGCGGGCGCCATCACCGGCAAGGACCCGCTCATCGGCGGCAGCCTCGCGCGGCCCGAAGCGACCGGCTACGGCACGGTCTACTTCCTCGACGCCGCCCTCACCACGCGCGGTGAGCGCCTCGACGGCCGGACCGCCGTAGTCTCCGGCTCGGGCAACGTCGCCTTCCACGCCATGGCGAAGCTGCGTGAACTCGGCGCGACCACCGTCGCCTGCTCCGACTCCGGCGGCTACCTGCACGACCCGGACGGCGTCGACCTCGACGTGCTGCACGAGGTCAAGAACGTGCGGCGGCAACGGCTTTCGGCCTACGTCGGGCACGTGCCGTCGGCGCGCTTCTTCCCCGGCGAGACGCCGTGGGAGGTGCCCTGCGACGTCGCGGTGCCGTCGGCGACGCAGAACGAGCTGGACGAGCCGGCCGCGATCGCACTGGTGAAAAACGGCGTGCTCGGCGTGGCCGAAGGCGCCAACATGCCGTGCACCCCCGCAGCCGTCCAAGTGTTCCGTGAAGCCGGTGTCGTGTTCGCGCCCGGCAAGGCGGCGAACGCGGGCGGCGTGGCCACCTCCGCGCTCGAGATGCAGCAGAACGCCGCGCGCGAGCGCTGGACGTTCGAGGAGACCGACCGGCGGCTCAAGGCGACGATGACCGAGATCCACACCCGCTGCCTCGCGACCGCCGACGAGCACGACGCCCCGGGCGACTACGTGACCGGTGCGAACATCGCCGGGTTCCGCACGGTGGCGGCGGCGATGTCCACTCTCGGCCTGATCTGATTTCCGGGCGCCGCACCCTACTGCGGACCACTCAGTACCACTGGACCGGGTCCAGCCGGGCAAACCGGACCGGACCGGCCGGGGCCGCGGGCCGCCGCGAACCTTTCACCGGATACACCCCTGCTGCGCGAGCTGGTGGCCAGCAGGGGTTTTTCGCGTCCACCCGGTAATCCGCGCCGCACGCCGGTAACCGGACGTACACGCAGAGTCAAACAGGCTGTCGTGTTTACAACGTCTTGGCAACCGGCTTGACACCAGCTGTGGTCCGGACCACGCTGCTCCACATTGGTCTACACCATTTGTCACCGACCGGCCTGGGGGCCGGGCACCGAAGGGACGAGACAAGTGAAGCGCTGGCTCAAGCTGGTGGCGGGCGCCGCCGCCATCACCCTCGCGACAGCCGGCTGTGCCGGCTCCGGCGGCGGTGACAACGCCTCCGGCTCGGGGGGCACAGGCACGGGCACACTGACGGTCTGGCTGATGACCGGCTCCGCGCCGGAGAGCCTGACGGGTGCGCTCAACAAGGAGTTCGAGGCCGCGCACGCCGGGGTCAAGGTCGACTACCAGATCCAGCAGTGGAACGGGATCCAGCAGAAGCTGACCACTGCGCTGGCCGGAGACAACCCGCCCGACGTGATCGAGGTCGGCAACACGCAGACCCCGGCGTTCGCCGCGGACAGCGTGCTGGAGGACCTGACCTCCTCGGTCAACGACCTCAACGGCGCGCAGTGGCTCGCCGGGCTCAAGGCCTCGGGCGAGTACGACGGCAAGACCTACGGCGTGCCGTTCTACGCCGCCAACCGGGAGGTGCTCTACCGCAAGGACATGTTCGCGGCTGCCGGCATCACCGCGCCGCCCACCTCGAACGCGGAGTGGCTCGCCGACATCACCAAGCTCAAGGCGAAGTTCGGCAGCGACCCGCAGTTCCAGCCGCTCTACCTGCCGGGCCAGTACTGGTACTCGCTGCTGTCGTTCATCTGGGACAACGGCGGTGACATCGCCAAGGCCGACGGCAAGTCGTTCAAGTCCACGCTCGACAGCGCAGGCTCGAAGGCGGGCCTGGAGTTCTACAAGCAGCTCGTGGACACCTCCGGCACCACCGCGCCGAAGGACAACGACGAGGCGAACCCGCAGCAGGCCGGCATCTACGGCGGCGGCAAGGTCGCGATGATGATCGGCACCCCGGGCGAGGTGGCCACCGCCGCCAAGACCGACCCGTCCATCGCCGGCAAGACCGGCGCGTTCGCGATCCCCGGCAAGACCGCGGGCCAGCCGGCCCCGGTGTTCCTCGGCGGCTCGAACCTCGTCGTCCCGATCAACAGCAAGAACAAGGACCTGGCGAAGGCGTACCTGAAGCTGCTCTCGGGCGACAAGTACATGACCCAGATGGCCGCGGCCGGCTACGTGCCGGGCACGTCTTCCGACGTCAGCGCGCTCGACAAGGACCCGCTGGGCGCCGTCATGGCGAAGGCCTCGAAGAGCGGCCGCGCGGTGCCCACCAGCCCGAAGTGGGGTGAGGTCGAGTCCGGCCAGAACCCGCTGAAGGACATGCTGACCGCGTACCTGACCGGCAAGAAGACCGTCGACCAGGCCACGGCCGACGCGAACGCCGCGCTCGACAAGATCATCGGCGGATGACGGCGACCAAGGAGATGCCGACGCCGGCGGGGGCCACCCCGCCGGCGTCGGCGCGCGTCAGTCCACCGAAGCCGCGGCGGCGGGGCGGGTTCGGCGAGCGGCTGACGCCCTACCTGCTGATCCTGCCCGCCCTCGTCGCCGTGCTGGTGCTGCTCGGCTGGCCCACCATCCAGATGCTCCTGATCAGCCTGCGCCGGCTCGACCTGCGCGAGCTGGTGACCGGCAAGATGGTCTGGATCGGGCTCGCGAACTACACGGACACCTTGTCGGACCCGGAGTTCTGGTCGGTCACGATCCGGACCATCCTGTTCACCGCGGCGCTGGTCGCGGCGACACTGGTGGTGGCGCTGCTCATCGCCGTGCTGATGCGCCACCTCAACCCGGTGATCCGCATCTGTGTGCAGGTCTCGCTGGTGCTCGCCTGGGCTGTGCCGGTGATCGCCACGACCACGGTGTTCCAGTGGATCTTCGACCAGCAGTACGGAATCCTGAACAAAACGCTCGACAAGCTGGGCTTCCACTCGTTCATCGGCTACTCGTGGTTCTCCACCGGGGGCAGCACGCTGACCGTGATCGGGCTGCTGGTGCTGTGGCAGGCCGTGCCGTTCGTGGCCTTCACGCTGTACGCGGGCCTGATCGGCGTGCCGCGCGAGCAGTACGAGGCGGCGGGCATCGACGGCGCCGGGCCGTTCCAGACGTTCCGCGCGGTCAGCTGGCCGGCGATCCGGCCGATCCTGACCATGGTGACGTTCCTGTCGGTGCTGTGGGACTTCAACATGTTCGGCCAGGTCTGGGCGATCCGCCAGGGCGGGCCGGACGGGCAGAGCACCACGCTCGCCATCCTGCAGTACCTCAAGGGCATCGCCGGCAGCCACTTCGGCAGCGCCGCGGCGATCGCGACGATCATGCTGGTGCTCCTGCTCGCCGTCACCGCCCGCTACGTCCAGCTGCTGGTCCGGACCAAGGACGGTGAGATCGCGTGAAGAAGTCCCTGACCCAGCGGGTCACCCTCTCGGTCGTCGGTTTGCTCGTAGCGCTGGTGTTCTTCTTCCCGACGTACTGGATGTTCACCACGTCGCTGAAGACGCCCGGCGACGTGCTTTCGCCGAAGTACGACCTGATCCCGACCTCGGCGACGCTGTCGAACTTCGCGTCGGCGCTGACCAAGCCGGGATTCGTCACCTACCTGGGCAACAGCCTGATCGTCACGCTCGGCGCGGTGATCGCCGCGCTGGTGGTGGGCGTGCTCGCGGCGATCCCGCTGGCGCGGTTCCGGTTCCGCGGGCGCAAGGGCTTCCTGCTGCTGATCCTGATGGCGCAGCTGGCCCCGCTCTCGGCGCTGTTCATCCCGATGTACCTGCTGATGCGGGACCTCGGGCTGCTCAACACCCTGCCGTCACTGCTGCTGGTGTACTTCGCCACGTCGCTGCCGTTCACGGTCTGGATGCTCTACGGCTTCGTCAACGGCATCCCGTACGACCTCGAAGAGGCCGCGATGATCGACGGCTGCAGCCGGACCGGCGCGTTCCGCCGGGTCACGCTGCCGCTGCTGGGCCCCGGCCTGGTGACGACCTCGGTGTTCAGCTTCATCACCGCGTGGAACGAGTTCCTGTTCGCCCTGGTGTTCATGCGCGACCAGTCCAAGCAGACGCTGCCGGTGTGGCTCTCGTCGTTCCGGACCGCGTTCTCGGTGGACTGGGGCGGGGTGATGGCGGCGTCGGTGGTCTACGCGATCCCGGCGCTGGTGTTCTTCCTGATCGTGCAGCGCAAGCTGGTGTCCGGCATGACGGCCGGCGCGGTGAAGGGATAGGTCTTGGCTGATCTTCGGAGGTTCGCCGAAGCCGTGCTGCTGCCCGGTTTCGCGGGCACGACCGCACCGGATTGGTTGCGGCGGCGTCTGGGCGAGGGCCTGGGCGGCGTGATCCTGTTCGGCCGCAACGTGGTCGACGACGAGCAGGTGGCGGCGCTGACCGCGGCCCTGCGCGCCGAGCGGGACGACGTGGTGGTCGGGATCGACGAGGAGGGCGGTGACGTCACCCGGCTCGACGTCGCCACCGGGTCGTTCGTGCCCGGCCCGCTCGCCCTCGGCGCGGCCGACGACCCGGAGCTGACCACGGCCGTCGCCGCGGCACTCGGTGAGCGGCTGGCCGCGTGCGGCGTCACGGTGAACCTGGCGCCGTGCGCGGACCTGACCCTGGCGGCGGAGGACCCGATCATCGGGGTCCGGGCGTTCGGGTCGGACCCGGCCAAGGCGTCGCCGCACGTGGCGGCTTATGTGACGGGGCTGCAGAAGTACGGCGTCGCGGCGTGCGCGAAGCACTTCCCCGGACACGGCGCGGCGACCGAGGATTCGCACGTGGCACTGCCCGTGCTCCCCCGGACCCCGGCGGAGCTGCGGGAGATCGAGCTGGTCCCGTTCGCCGCCGCGATCGGGGCCGGGGTGCGCGCGATCATGTCCGGCCACCTGGTGGTGCGGGCGTGGGGCGACGAGCCGGCGACGCTCAACCGCGTGGCGCTGACCGACGTGCTGCGCGGCGAGCTGGGCTTCACCGGCGCGGTGATCACCGACGCGCTGGAGATGGGCGCGGTCTCCGGCTCGTACGGCCGGCACGACGGCCTCGGCACGGCGGCCGTGCGTTCGCTCGCCGCGGGCGCCGACGCGCTGTGCATCGGCGGCGCGGCCTTCGACGCCGAAACGCTCGACCGCATCACGGCGACCATCGTGGCCGCAGTCGAGGACGGCACGCTTCCCCTCGAACGGCTCGCCGAAGCGGCGGCCCGGACCGCTTCGCTGGGCACGTCGCCGTCCCCGGCTTCGGTCCGCCCGGTCGACCGCACCCTGGGTCTGGAGGCGGCGCGCGCCGCGCTGCGGATCCAGGGCGAGCCGCGGTTGTCCGGGGTGCCGCTGGTCGTCGACGTCCGCACCGACCCGACCATCGCGGCCGGGCCGATGCCGTGGGGCCTCGGCCCGCACCTGGCCGAACTGGTGCCCGGGACCCGGGTGCTGAACGTCGGCCCGGACGACGCCGCGCTGGTGCGCTCGGCTGCTCGTGAAGCCGGATCTGTTGTCGTGGTGACCCGTGAGGCGCACCGTCACCCGGCGGTGCGGGCGTTCCTCGCCGAACTGTCCGATGTGGACTACATCCGCGTCGAGACCGGTGTCCCCGGTCCCGATTTCGGTGCCGGGTCCCGGATCGACACGTTCAGCGGCTCGTACGTGAGCCTGCGCGCGGCCGCGGAGTACCTCGCCTGACCACGAGGACTCGTGAGTGTTTATGACGGTTCTAACCGTCATAAACACTCACGAGTCCTGTCGCGGGTCGACCAGGATCTTGGGTCCGGCCAGCGCGCCGGGCGGGCGTTCGCCCGCGAGCACCGCGGCCACCCCGTCCAGCCCGACCGTCGCCGCCACCAGCGGGCGCGGGTCGACGTCGCCGCGGGCGTAGGCGTCGACAGCGTCGGCCAAACCCGGTGACGCGCTGAGAATCCCGATCGCGGTCACGTCCTTGAACACCAGCGACCGGGCATCGATCAGGCTCGGGGTCCCGGCCAGCCCGATGCAGACCAGCCGGCCGCCCGGCTCCACCAGCTCCAGCGCCCGCGCCGGGGACGCCGGGTCGTTCGTGGCATCCACCACCGCGTCGAACGGCGGCTCCGGCAGCTCCGCCGTGGCCGGGAAACCCAGTGCCCGCGCGAATTCCAGCGACGACGGCGTGGTCCCGACCAGCTGGACCTCGGCGCCGGCCGCGCGGGCGAACAGCGCGGTCAGCAGCCCGATCGTGCCTGGCCCGAGGACCAGGACCCGCTCCCCGACGGCGGCCCGCGCGGCCCGTACCGCGTTGCCGCCCGGCTCGACCAGCGCGCCGAGCGGTCCGTCGAGACCGGTCGGCAGTTCGTGCAGCGAGGTCACCGGCACCGCGACGCGTTCGGCCAGCGCCCCGGCGCGGCCACCGCGGATGCCGACCTCCTCGCGGCTCGCGCAAGTGTGCTGGCGCCCGGCGCGGCAGCGACGGCACCGCCCGCAGCCGAGCATGGTGTCGCCGACCGCGCGACGCCCGACCCAGGCGGGGTGCACTCCCACGCCGGCGCGCACGACCGTGCCGCACCACTCGTGGCCGAGCCGCATCGGATAGCGCGCGTGGCCCTCGGCGAGGTACTCCATCTCGCCGGTGAAGAACTCGACGTCCGTGCCGCACACCCCGGCCCGTTCGACCTCGACCACCACCTCGCCGACGCCGGGCTCCGGCTCGGCGACGTCGGCCACTCCGGCTTCCCCGGGCCCGTGCACGACAAACGCCTTCATTCCGAACGCCCTGGACACCGAGACATGCCCCGATGCTAGCGGGATCCGGCCTGTCCGCCGGGCTTCTCACTCCCCCGGCGGGAAGTCCGCGGCGCGGCCGACGTCCGCCCACTGCCGCGCTTCCGCGGCCCGCTCGGCCGAGGACTTCGCGGCCAGCTCGACCGCCGCGGCGCCCAGCAGCAGCCGCAGCGGCGGCTCGGGATGGGCGACGACGTCGAGGATGATCTTCGCCGCCCGCGCCGGATCACCGGGCCAGGCCGCCGCGCCCGCGCGCCCGCGGTTCATCGCGCCGACAGTCTCCTCGTAGTCCGGGCCGACCGGCGCGATCGCCATCGACGAGCCCGCCCAGTCCGTGCGGAACGGCCCCGGCTCGACGATCAGCACCTTGACCCCGAACGGTTTCACCTCGTTGTTCAGCACCTCGGAGAAGCCCTCGACGGCGAACTTCGCGGTCTGGTACGCGCCCATGCCGGGCGAGCCGCCGACCCGCCCGCCGATCGAGGAGAACTGCACGATGTGCCCCGAACGCTGCTGCCGCAGCACCGGCAGCGCCGCCTTGGTGACATTGACGACGCCGTACAGGTTCGCGTCGATCTGCGCTCGGAAATCCTCGTCGGACATCTCTTCGATCGGCGCGGAATCGGCGTAACCGGCGTTGTTCACCACCACGTCGAGCGAGCCGAACTCCGCCACCGCGGTCCGGACGGCGGCCCGCGCCGCCTCCGCGTCGGTGACGTCGAGCGCGACCGCGCGCACGCTTTCGCCGTACTTGCGGACGAGGTCGTCGAGCTGGTCGGGCCGCCGCGCGGTGGCGACCAGGCGGTCGCCGCTTTCGAGGACCGCCTGCGCCAGCTCGCGGCCGAAGCCGCGGGAACTGCCGGTGATGAGCCACGTCTTGGGCATGGATGCCTTCCCTGATGGAGGTTTTCCTTCGCCCTCCATCAGACACCCGGCCCGCAGCTCAGTCAACCAACTGGTTGGTTAGTTAGCCCACTTGTGCTGCCTCGGCCGGACGCTCCGGAAGATTCGCCACCCGGACGGCTGCGGTGACCCACGAGGCCCGTTCCGCGAGCCCGTCGACGCCCGCCATCGCGGCCCGCAGCGCGATGGCCGCGTCACCGGGCGCCGCGCCGAGCCGGGTCTCGATCGCCACCCGCGCGGTCAGCGCCGAGGACCGCGCGATCTCCGCCACGGCCGCCACATCCGGCGACACCTTGCCGTGCGGGACCGCCCTGGACGGCCCAGGCCCGGACAGCAGCCGCTCGGCCAGCGTCACCGCCTCGGCGGCCGCGGCGATCACGTCGGCCGCGGGCAGACAGGCGGCAAGCGCCGCCGCACCCGCACCGCCCGCGGCCGGGCCTGCCAACCGGCCGACGGCGTGGGCATCCTTCTCCGCCAAGCGAAGCGCGTGCATCCGCAGCAGTTCGGCCTCGGCCCGCAGTTCGCGGTCGGCACCGGCAACCCGGGCGAGCAGGGCCGCGGCCTGGGCCACGCCCAGTGCCGCCACCGCCCCGCCGCTCGGAGCCGGCCCCGGGACGGCCAGGTTCTTCAGGAAGTCGCTCATGATCAGGTCACGCACGCCATCACTCCTCTCGGTACCGGGGTCAGCGCCGGATCCGCTCCATGCCGGGGTCGACCAGCGGCTCGGCCGCCACCGTCGCCGGGACCCGGCGGCCGAAGTACTCGATCTCCACACGATCGCCGATGCCGACGGTGGCCGGGAGCCACGCGTAGGCAATCGGCCGCCCGATCGTGTAGCCGTACGCCGCGCTGGTCACGTATCCGGCCGGGGCGCCGCCGGCGAACACCGGCTCCTTGCCGAGCACCACGGTCCGGCCGTCGTCCACGGTCAGGCAGCGCAGCCGTCGCGACGCCGTCTCCTCACTGCGTCCGTCGATCGCTTCCCGGCCCGCAAAAGCACCCTTCGCGGGCCGGACCGCGAAGCCGACCCCGGCCTCGTACGGGTCGTGTTCGGTGGTCATGTCCGTGCCCCACAGCCGGTAGCCCTTCTCCAGCCGGAGGCTGTTGAACGCCGCGCGCCCGGCCGCGATCACGCCCAGCTTCCGTCCGGCGGCCCACAACGTGTCCCACAGCCGTTGCCCGTTGTCGGCCTCGGTGTAGATCTCCCAGCCGAGTTCGCCCACATAGGACAGTCGCATCGCGGTCACCGGAACACCGGCGATCCGGGCCTTGCGCGCGCGGAAGTACTTCAGCCCGGTGTGCGAGAAGTCCTCTCGCGACAGTGGCTGCACCAGATCCCGCGCGAGCGGCCCCCACACGCCGACGCAACAGGTCGCGCCCGTGATGTCGCGGACACGCACGTCCTCGGGCAGCAGCGAGCGGAAGTACGCGACGTCGATGTTGCCGTTGATGCCCACCTGGAACACGTCCGGCTCCAGCCGCGCCACGGTGACGTCACTGCGCACGCCGCCCGCGTCGTCGAGCATCAGCGTGTAGGTGACCGAGCCGACGGACTTGTCGAGCTGGTTCGTCGTGAGCCACTGCAGGAACTCCAGCGCCCCCGGCCCGCTGACCTCGACCCGTTTGAGCGGAGTCATGTCGTACAACGCCACGCCGTTGCGCGTGTGCCACGCCTCGGCCGCCGCGATCGGCGAGTGGAACTGCGCGGCCCAGCTGTCCCGCGCGGGCGGCAGGTAGTCGTGCGGGAGCTGCTTCAGCAGCGGCGCGTTGGCCTCGAACCAGTGCGGCCGCTCCCAGCCGGCGGCCTCCAGGAACACCGCGCCCAGCTCACGGTGCCGGGCGTGGAACGGGCTCACCCGCAGGTTCCGCGGCGAAAGCTTGGGCTGCAACGGGTGCAGCACGTCGTAGATCTCCACGAAGTTCTGCTGCGACGTCTCGCTGACGTACTCCGGCGCGAGCTGCACGTCCTCGAACCGGTGCAGGTCCAGCTCGTGCAGGTCGGTCTCGGACCGCCCGTGCACCAGTTGCTCGGCGACGGCCTTGGCGATGCCCGCCGAGTGCGTCACCCAGATCGCCTCGGCGATCCAGAAGCCGCGGACCTCGGTGGACTCCCCCACCAGCGACTGGCCGTCCGGGGTGAAGGAGAAGATCCCGTTGAAGCCCTCCTCGACCTTCGTCTGCCGCAGCGCCGGCAGCAGCAGCCGGCTTTCCTCCCACGACGGCGCGAAGTCCTCCTCGGTGAACGGGAGCATCGACGGCATCGACGATTCGGTCACCTCTTCCGAGGCGGCGAGCGGCTCGACCGGCATCGGCCGGTGCGCGTACGAGCCGATGCCGATCCGGTCCACGTGCTCGCGGAAGTACAGGTCCTGGTCCTGGTGGCGCAGGATCGGCAGGCTCGCCTCGCTCGCCTCCGTGTTGCGCCCGATCAGCTCCGCGATCTGCCCGGTTTTCGCGTACTGGTGCGCGAGCGGCAGCAGCGGTACGTCCATTCCGACCATGGCGCCGATCTCCCGGCCCCAGAACCCGGCGCACGACACGACGACGTCCGCCGCGAAGTCACCCTGATCCGTCTCGACCCCGGTGACGCGCCCGCCCGACTGCCGGACGCCGGTCACCCGCGTCGAGCCGACGAACCGCGCGCCCCGCGACTCCGCCCGCCGCGCCAGCGCGACCACCGCGCGTGACGCCTTGGCCAGCCCGTCAGTCGGCACGTACAGCGCGCCGAAGACCGCCGGGCCGTCGAGCAACGGCCACCGTTCGACGCATTCGGCCGCGTCGATCAGCCGCGCCTCGACCCCCCACGAGGTCGCCCAGCCCTGCTTGCGCTTCAGGTCCTGCCACCGCGCCGGGGTGGTGGCCACCTCCATCCCGCCGACCTGGTTGAAACACGGCAGCCCGTCGACCTCGAGTCCGCGGAGCTTCCGGACGGTGTAGGTCGCGAACTCCGTCATCGCCTTCGACGCGTTGGTCTGGAAGACCAGGCCGGGCGCGTGCGAGGTCGAGCCGCCGGTGAGCGGCAGCGGGCCCTGGTCGAGCACGGTGACGTCGGTCCAGCCGCGGGCGGTCAGCTCGTCGGCGAGGTTGGCGCCCACGATGCCGGCGCCGATGATCACGACACGGGTCATGAGAACTCCTTGGTGGGTCAGCGGAAGACGACGGTGCTGTTGCCGTTGAGCAGGACGCGGCGCTCGCAGTGCCAGCGGACGGCGCGCGAGAGCGCCAGCGCCTCCGCGTCGCGGCCGACGGTGACCAGCGCGCGGGGCGAGTGCGTGTGGTCCACGCGCTGCACCTCCTGCTCGATGATCGGGCCCTCGTCCAGCGCCGGGGTGACGTAGTGGGCAGTGGCGCCGACGTACTTGACGCCGCGGTCGTAGGCCTGGTGGTACGGCTTGGCGCCCTTGAAACCGGGCAGGAACGAGTGGTGGATGTTGATCGCGCGGCCCTGGAGCTTCGCGCACAGCTCGTCGGAGAGGACCTGCATGTAGCGGGCCAGTACCACGAGGTCGATCGAGTACTCGCCGACCAGGTCCAGCAGCCGTTGCTCGGCCTCGGCCTTCGTCCCGGGTGTGACCGGCACGTGCACGAACGGCACGCCGGCCGCCTCGGCCATCGGGCGCAGGTCTTCGTGGTTGGACACCACCAGCGCGATCTCCGCGCCGAGGCTGCCCGCGCGCCAGCGGAAGAGCAGGTCGTTCAGGCAGTGCCCGAACTTGGACACCATCACCAGCAGCCGGTCCGGCTCGGTGCCGGAGAACTGGAACTCCATGCCGAACTCGCCCGCCACCGGCGAGAAGGCGCGGGTCAGGTCGTCCACAGTGGACTTATCACAGCTGAACGCGGTGCGCAGGAAGAGCGAGCCGCGCACGTCGTCGTCGAACTGCTGGTGCTCCACGATGTCACAGCCGCGGCCGACGAGGAACGTGGTGACGGCGTGCACGATGCCCGAGCGTTCCGGGCAGCGCAGCGTCAAGGTGAAGTGCTCGGTCATGACAGCTCCCGGTATTCCAGTGCGGCGTCGGCCAGCCACGCGGCGAAGTAGGACGCGAACGACTGGCGGATCAGGACCGTGTACTCGTCGTCGCCGCGGACCAGGAGGATGACGCCGGTCCGCGCGAGCAGGGTCTGCACGCAGGTGCCGGCGGGCGCCGCCTTCGGGTGCAGGTCGATCGAGCAGCCGTGGGCCAGCACGTCCCGCACCGCCGGGCCGGAAAGGGCCACGGTGGTGCGCTGCGCCGACACGTCGGTCACCGCGCCCACCACGAGCGCCGCCCGCAAGGCGGGTTCCAGCCCGGCCACGCCGGGGGCGGCGAGCACGAGGTACTCGTCCGGACCCAGCCACAGCACGTCGACCGCGCCGAACTCCCCGGTCCCGGAGGCAAAAGTGCACGGCGCCGACGGCAGCGGGACACCGAGCACGGCGCCCACCGCCTCGTGACCTTCACGCACTCGCAGCGTGAGCTGAGTCAGGAACGGTCGCTCCTCGGCGCCGAGCACCGCGGGCAGCGCCACATCCCCGAGCGGCGCGCGGCGCAGGATTTCAGCCGTCACGGCGGGTTCCCTCCTGATCGAAGAGCACGGATCCGGTCACGGTCACCGGCACCACCTGATCGCCGACGGGCACGTACAGCGTCTCGCCGACGCGCTCGTGCCCGGAGCGTACGAGGGCCAGCGCGAAGGTCCGCTCCAGCGCGGCACTGCGGTAGCTGGACGTGACGTGGCCGAGCATCCGCACCGGCGGTTCGGGCACGTGATCGGTCTCGATCAGCTGCGCGCCCTCGGGCAGCCGCACCGCCGGGTCCACCGGCAGCAGGCCGACCAGCTGCTTGCGGTCGGGCCGGTTGTTCTCCGCCCGCGCGAACGAGCGCTTGCCGAGGAAGTCGGCCTTCTTCTTCGACACCGCCCAGGACATCCCGAGGTCCTGCGGGGTGACCGTGGCGTCGGTCTCCTGGCCGATGATCGGATAGCCCTTCTCGGCGCGCAGCACGTGCATGGTCTCGGTGCCATACGGCGTGATGCCGTACTCGGCGCCCGCGTCCATCAGCGATTCCCACAGCGCGATTCCGTACCAGGACGGCACATTGACCTCGTACGCCAGCTCGCCGGAGAAGCTGATCCGGCAGACCCGCGCGGGGATCCCGGCCACCTCGGCGTCGTGCCAGGTCATGAAGCCGAACGCCTCGTTGCTCACGTCGAGACCCGGGGCGAGCGCGCCGAGCACCTCCCGCGAGCGCGGCCCGACCAGCGGGATCGTCGCCCAGTGCTCGGTCACCGAAGTCGCGAACACACGCAGGTGCGGCCACTCGGTCTGGAGCCACTCCTCCATCCACTCCAGCACCATCGCCGCGTTGCCGGTGGTCGTGGTGACCAGGAACCGGTCCTCGGCGACGCGGATGACGGTGCCGTCGTCGATCACCATCCCGTCCACCCCGCACATCACGCCGTAGCGGATCCGGCCGACCTTGAGCGTGCTCATCATGTTCGTGTAGAGCAGGTCCAGGAACGCGGCGGCGTCCGGGCCCTGCACGTCGATCTTGCCGAGCGTCGAGCCGTCCATCATGGCCACGCCGGTGCGCGCCGCCCGGCATTCCCGCAGCACGGCAGTCTCCAGGTCCTCCCCCGGGCGCGGGTAGTACCACGGGCGCTTCCACTGGCCGACGTTCTCGAACTCGGCCCCGTGCGCGACGTGCCACGCATGCAGCGCGGTGACGCGGACGGGATCGTGCAGGTCACCGCGGTGCCGCCCGGCCAGCGCCGCGAACGCCACCGAGGTGTAAGGCGGGCGGTAGGTGGTCGGCCGCTGCCCGGCGAGGTCCAGCCCGAGCGCGTCCGCGGTGATGCCGGCGGCGAGCAGACCGGAGGTCTTGCCCTGGTCGTGCGCCGTGCCGATGGTGGTGTAGCGCTTGATGTGCTCCAGCGATCGCAGCCCGGCGCCGGTCGCCCGCAGCACCTCGGACACCGTGGCGTCGCGTTGCAGGTCGACGAAGCGTGTGTCTACTTCGGACTCCAAACCCGGAACAAGCCACAGCACGGCTGACGGCAGCTCCGGCGGCCGCGCGTCCGACGTCGGCAGCGGCAGGTCCTCGGGCGGCTCGAACCCGGCCGCCGTCAGCGCCGCAGCCCCGGCCACACGGCCCTCCCGGACGCAGCCCGCGAAGTCCGGCGTGCCGGTCGCAGCGCCTGCAACCCGGGCGGACGGCAGCTCGCCGTCGGGTACGTACGCGCCCAGCTCGGCGGCGTAACGCAGCTTCCCGCGCACCTGGCTGAACAGGTGCACCGCGGGATTCCAGCCGCCCGAGACCAGCAGCACGTCACACGCGATCGCCTCGCCCGCCGTCTCCCCGGTCCGCGCGACGAGGGCGGCGGAAACCCGTTCCGTCCCTTCGGTTCCGATGACAACGCTGCCGGTGCGGACTTCGATGCCTCGCTCGGCGCACGCGGCGGCCCAGCCCGCCGGAGCGTCCGGCCGGGCATCCACGACGAGCGCGACCTCCACTCCAGCGTCGGCCAGGTCGGTGGCGGCGGCGTACGCGCTGTCGTCGGTGGTGAACAGCACCGCACGGCGGCCCGGCAGCACGCCGTAGCGGTGCAGGTACGTGCGCGCGGCCCCGGCGAGCAGAATGCCCGGCCGGTCGTTGTCCGCGAAGACCACCGGACGCTCGTGGGCGCCGGTCGCGAACACGGTCTGCTTCGCCCGGATCCGCCAGACCCGTTGCCGCGCCGCGTGTTCCGGCGCCGCCGCCCCGAGGTGGTCGGTGCGGCGCTGCACCGCGAGCACGAACCCGTCGTCGTAGGCACCGAAGGCGGTCGTGCGCTCCAGCACCAGCACATCCGGCGTCTCACGCAGTTCGGACACGACCGCGCGCGCCCATTCGACCGCGGGCTTGAGGCCGATGTACTCGCCTGATCCCAGCAGCGAGCCGCCCGGCTCCGGCTGGTCGTCCACGAGCACCACCCGCGCCCCGGCCCGCGCCGCCGTCTGTGCGGCGGTCAGACCGGCCGGGCCCCCACCGACCACGAGCACATCGCAATGGACGTGCTTCGCGTCGTAGCGAGCCGGGTCGGGCTCGGCCGAGAGGCGGCCCTGTCCTGGCAGACCGCGCGCGACGAGCCCGTCGAACAGCTCCACCGTGGTCGCTGTCAGCATCGGCTCGGGGAACGGCTCTTCCAGCTGTACCACCGCATTCGCGTCCTCGACGCCAGCGGCCATGATGCCGCGCGGGCGGCCGTACCGGATGCTCGTGGCGACCTGGTGGACGCCGTTCGCGAGCAGCGCCGAAGCGAGTGTGTCGCCGGGGTGGCCGGTGAGTTCCCGGCCGTCGAAGGTGAACTGCAGGGTCGTGTCACGGTCGAGGTGACCGCCCGCGGGGAGTCGGAAGGAGTTCACGGTGTCACCGGCCGGGGCTCGTCGAGGCGGTAGACCGCCAGCAGGTCGTGGGTACGGGTGTCGCGAACGGCGTTGAACCAGCGGCGGCAGCCCGCGCTGTGGCTCCAGCGCTCGGCGAACGGGCCGCTCGGGTTGGCGCGGAAGAACACGAACTTCGCCCACTCCTCGTCCGATAGCGCCGACGGGTCCGCGGGATAGGCGACGTGGGCCTGGCCGCCGTAGTGGAACTCGGCCTCTTCACGCGGCCCGCACCACGGGCAGGGGATGAGTTGCATCAAGACTCCTAGTGCGCGACGGCGGCGGCGCCGTGCTCGTCGACAAGGGCGCCGGTGGTGAACCGGTCGAGGGTGAACGGCTCGGCGTACGGGTGCGGCTTGCCCTTCGCGACGGTGTGCGCGAAGCAGTCGCCGACACCGGGCGTGGCCTTGAAACCGCCGGTGCCCCAGCCGCAGTTGAGGAACAGGTTCTCCACCGGTGTCAGCCCGACGATCGGCGACGCGTCCGGCGTGACGTCCACGATGCCGGCCCAGGTGCGCAGCAGGTGCGCCCGCGCGAACACCGGGAACAGCTCCAGCGCGGCGGCCATCTGCTCCTCGATGATGTGGAACGAGCCGCGCTGGCCGTAGCCGGAGTAGCTGTCGATGCCCGCGCCCATCACCAGCTCGCCCTTGTGCGCCTGGGAAACGTAGACGTGCACGGCGTTCGACATCACCACGGTCGGGTGCACCGGCTCCAGCAGCTCCGACACCAGTGCCTGCAACGGGTGCGACACCAGCGGCAGGTCGATCCCGGCCATCTTGGCCAGCACCGACGAGTGCCCGGCGGCGCACAGCGCGACCTTGCCCGCGGCGATCCGGCCGCGGCTGGTCTCCACCGCGGTCACCCGCCCGTCCCGCTGCTCGATCCCGGTGACCTCGCAGTTCTGGATCAGGTCGACGCCCATCGCGGCCGCCGCGCGGGCGAAACCCCAGGCGACGTAGTCGTGCTTGGCGATGCCGGCCCGCGGCTGGAAGGTCGCGCCGAGCACCGGGTAGCGGACGTCGGGCGAGGTGTTCACGATCGGGCAGATCTCCTTGACCCGCGCGGTGTCCACCCATTCGGCGTCGATGCCGTTGAGCTTGTTGGCCTCGACGCGGCGCACGCTGTCGCGCACGTCCTGGAGGCTGTGCGCGAGGTTGAGCACGCCGCGCTGGCTGAACAGGAGCGGGTAGCCCAGGTCTTCTTCAAGGCCCTCCCAGAGCTTGAGGGAATGCTCGTAGATGCCGGAACTCTCGTCCCACAGGTAGTTGGACCGGATGATCGTGGTGTTGCGGGCCATGTTGCCGCCCGCGAGCCAGCCCTTCTCCAGCACGGCCACGTTGGTGATGCCGTGCACCTTCGCCAGGTAGTACGCGGTCGCCAGGCCGTGCCCGCCGCCACCGACCACCACCACGTCGTAGGCGCGCTTCGGATCCGGGTTGTCCCAGAGGAAGTCCGGGTGCTCCGGCAGGTCGGCGCCGGGGGTACGGGTCATCGGGCGGCTCCCAGGTGCGGGTACAGCGGGAAACGGGCGGTCAGTGCGGCGACGCGGTCCTGGAGTTTCGAGGCGAGGGCTTCGTCGAAGTCGGGCAGCAACGCGGTGGCGACGATGTCGGCGACCTCGCGGAACTCCTCGTCGCCGAAGCCGCGGGTGGCCAGCGCCGGGGTGCCGATCCGGACGCCGGAGGTGACCATCGGCGGGCGCGGGTCGAACGGGACGGCCTTGCGGTTCACCGTGATGCCGACCTCGTGCAGCCGGTCCTCGGCCTGCTTGCCGTCCAGTTCGGACGCACGCAGGTCGGCGAGCACGAGGTGGACGTCGGTGCCGCCGGTCAGCACGGAGACGCCCGCCGCGGCGGTGTCCTCGGCCAGCAGCCGTCCGGCCAGGATCCGCGCGCCGCGCAGAGTGCGCTGCTGCCGTTCGGCGAACGCGGGCTCGGCCGCCATCTTGAACGCGACCGCCTTGGCCGCGATCACGTGCTCCAGCGGGCCGCCCTGCTGGCCGGGGAACACCGCGGAGTTGACCTTCTTGGCCAGCGCCGGGTCGTTCGTCAGGATCACGCCGCCGCGCGGGCCGCCGAGGGTCTTGTGCGTGGTGGTGGTCGTGACGTGTGCGTGCGGCACCGGCGAGGGGTGCAGGCCGGCCGCGACCAGGCCCGCGAAGTGGGCCATGTCGACCATCAGGTACGCGCCCACTTCGTCGGCGATCTCGCGGAACCGCGCGAAGTCCAGCTGCCGCGGGTAGGCCGACCAACCGGCGATGACCAGCTTCGGCCGGTGCTCCCGGGCGAGCCGGGCGACCTCGTCCATGTCCACCCGGAAGTCCTTTTCGGACACTTCGTACGCGGCGACTTCGTAGAGCAGGCCGGAGAAGTTGATCCGCATGCCGTGGGTGAGGTGCCCGCCGTGGGCGAGCGAGAGGCCGAGGATCTTGTCACCGGGCTTGATCAGCGCGGCCATCGCGGCGGCGTTGGCCTGCGCGCCCGAATGCGGCTGCACGTTGGCGAACTGTGCGCCGAACAACCCCTTGACCCGGTCCAGCGCCAGCGTCTCCAGCACGTCGACGTGCTCGCAGCCGCCGTAGTAACGACGGCCGGGATAACCCTCGGCGTACTTGTTGGTGAGCACCGAGCCCTGGGCCTCGAGCACCGCCGCGGGTGCGAAGTTCTCGCTGGCGATCATCTCCAGCGTCGAACGCTGGCGGTCCAGCTCGGCGCCGATCGCGGCGGCCACGGCCGGGTCGAAGTCCTGCAGGGAGCGCTCGAGCCCGGCGCCCGTTCCCTCGATCGTCGCGGTCATTCCCTGCCTGCTTCCCTTGAGTGCTGGCTGGTCGACTACTGATATACTAATCTTCGATGTAGGGTAGGCGGCGTGAGCACACAGGTCAACACATCGATGCCGGTCGCCGGGCCGTCCCTGGCGGAGCAGGCGTACCTGTTCGTCCGCGACCGCCTCGTCATGCTCGACATCAAGCCGGGCGAGCCGATCAACGAGGAGTGGCTGGGCGGTTCACTCGGCATGGGCCGCACGCCGATCCGCGAAGCGCTCAAACGGCTGGAGGCCGAGCGGCTGGTCGTCGCGTACCCGCGCCGGGGCACGTTCGCCACCGACGTCAACATCTCCGACCTCGCGCACATCTCCGAGGTCCGCCGCACGCTGGAGCCCGCCGCCACCGCGGCGGCGGCCGAGCGCGCGACCGACGAGGACCGCGAGCGGCTGACCGCGTTGCGCGAGCAGCTCAATGCCGAACAGCCCGCCGGGAACACCGACCTGCTGCGGATCGACCTCGAGCTGCACCGGGCCGTGTACGCCTGCGTGCACAACCCGTTCCTCGAGGACACGCTGATCCACTACGACAACCTCGCCACCCGTATCTGGTGCGTTTTCCTGCCGCGCCTGCGCGGGATGGCCGGCCACGTGAACGAGCACGCCCCGCTGCTCACCGCCATCATCGACGGCGACGCGAAGAAGGCGGCGGAGCTGACGCTCGACCACGTGACCGGCTTCGAACAGGCCATCCGCGCGCTGATCTAGCCTTCGGTCCGCGCGCGGACCCAGTCGTGGAACGCGCCGATGTGGTGCTCGCTCGGCACCAGCACGCCGCCGCGGGCGTACGAGCGGGAGTCCATCGCGAGCTGGCAGCGTTCGCACGCCTCGAAGTCCTGCTGGTTCACGCGGTGGAACAGCTCGACCGACCGGCTCAGGTCCACTCCGGACTCGACCACCCCCGGCAGGTACAGCCAGTCGCAGCGGACGATCGTGCGGTCCGGCGCGAGCGGGAACATCCGGTGCAGGATCACGTGGTCCGGCACCAGGTTCACGAACACCTGTGGCCGGACGGTGATCGCGTAGTACCGGCGGTCCTGGTGCTCCCCCACGCCGGGCAGCCGCTCGACACCCTCGCTGCCGTCCACAGTGAACCCGGCGACCTCCTCGCCGAACTCGGCGCCGTGGCCCACGAAGTACTGCGCGGCGTAACCGTCGGCGAACTCCGGCAGCACCTCCGTCAGCTCCGGGTGGATGGTGGCGCAGTGGTAGCACTCCAGGAAGTTCTCCACGACAAGCTTCCAGTTGGCCGCCACGTCGTAGACGATCCGCTGCCCCGGCACCAGCCGCTCGACGCCCCAGGCCGCCACGGTGTCCCGGTCGCCGAGTCGGGCGGCGACCACGTCGACCACCTCCCGGTCGAAGTCGGGCGGCTCGTCGGCCAGGCACACCCAGGCCAGGCCCAGCCACTCCCGCAGGTGCACCCGGCGCAGG
>DASXYS010000144.1:0-42486 GCA_036502365.1 Amycolatopsis sp. | reverse complement strand
CTGCCACCGGCGTCCCGGCCCGCCTCCGCTCACCTCTCACGTCACTGGAAGCAGCTCGAACCCCGCCTTCCCGAACGATTCGCCGTTCACCTGGATCTCCAGCGCGTGCGGTCCCGGGTGGTACACGCGGGTGGTGATCAGCCGGAACGAGTGGGTCCGCTCCACAACCAGCTCCGCCCCCGGCTCGAGCGTCTTCGTGGTGAGTTTGAAGACCTTGGGCGTGGTGGAGCCGTTGGCTTTGCGGTGGTGCACCACGTAGTCGACGACCAGGTTCGCGGGCTCGGCGCTCGTGTTTCGCAGCGTGCAGCTGAAACCGAGTTCGTCGCCGACCGTCACGGATTCGTCCGAGAGCGCGGGACCGTCGAGGGTTATCCCGGCCGGCGGGGCAAAACCCAGCAATGCCAACGCATCCGCGTCGCCCTGCTTGATCAGCGTGCGCAGGCCGTGGCGCACGAGTTGCGCGGTCTGCTTGCCGGCGTCCGCGGCCGACCAGCGAGCTGCCGCCGACACGGCGACCTCCGGGCGGCCGCGGCTCAGGTCGTTCAGATGGTTGGCAACGGAACGCCGCACGTACGCGGACTCATCGCGGTAGAGCGCGTCGAGGATCGGCACGGTCACCCCCGGCCGCTCCACGATCGCGGCGACCCGCCGTGCCCACGGCAGCAACGGCCGAGTTCCCTCCGATGCCAGCCGGCGGACATGTTCGTCGGGATGCTCCGTCCAGTTCAGCACCTTCGGCAGCGCGCGTTCGAGGTCGGCGTCCAGCAGCGGGCGGACGGCGAACTCGGCGGTGAGCCGCGGGGTGAGGTCGGCGAGCAGGTCGAGCGCCGCGTCGAACGCCGCCACCCCACCGTTTTCGAGCGCCCGCGCCGACACCGCCTCGGTGACCGGCCAGATCATCCAGCCGGTGAACGCGTCGTCGGCCAGCGCCCGGCGCACCACGTCCTCCAGTTCGCGGTAGCCACCGGGCAGGTCGGCCAGCAACGCGTCGCGCAGCAAGTCGGTGCGCTGGCGCAAGCCGAGCCCGGTCAACCGAGCCCGGCCGAGCGCCGGGAACCGCAGACCCGGCGCCGCGGTCTTCAGGCTCGTGGCCAATCCTTTCGCCGCCCGCGCGTTGAGCAGCTCGTCCGCCAGTGGCATCGCTTCCCCCTCTGTTACACATCTCACTGTAGCGTATGTAGCGCTACAGTTGCTACATGGACATCGTGAACGGCAGCGCCAAGGACCGGCTCCTGCTCGCCGCCGCCCAACTGCTCGACGGCGCCGAGGCCCACTCGGTGTCCACCCGCGCCATCTGCGAGCGAGCCCACGTCCAGGCACCGACGCTCTACCACCACTTCGGCAGCAAGCAAGGCCTGCTCGACGCCGTGGTCAACTTCGGCTTCACCCAGTATGTGGAGAGCACCGACAAAATCGATCCGGACGCGGATCCGGTCCAGCAGATCCGCGACGGCTGGGACCGTCACGTCAAGTACGGCCTGCACCACCCGGCCTTCTACGTGTTGCTCTACGGCCAGATCCGGCCCGGCGAGCCGTGCACGCTCACTTCCAGCGCGGAGGAGATGCTGCGCAACCTGCTCACCCTCGTTGCCCGCCAGGGCCGGCTGCGCACCACCCCGGCGGAGGCCGCGCGGCAGATCGCGGCAGCCAACTCCGGCGTCACGTTGAGCCTGATCGCGCAGCCCGAATCGGCCCCCGACCTGACGATGTCGCATCAGGTCCGTGAGTCCGTGCTGGCCGGGCTGCTCACCGACGAGCCCGCCGGGAAGCCGTCCACCGTCGGCGCACTCGCGGTCGCTTTGTCGACCGCGCTGGACTCACAGGCCGCCGAGCTGACCGTGACCGAGCAGAGCATGTTGCGCGAATGGCTCAGTCGCCTCGCCCGCTGATTTCTGCTACATTCGCTACATTACGAGATGTAGCCAATGTAGGGGGTGTGGGGTGACAGTACGACTCGGCCGGTTCGGCGCTTGGATGAGCCCGGCGACCGACGAGCAGACGCGTCGGAAAACGGCCCTCGAAGCGGAGAAACTGGGCTACGGCGCCGTCTGGTTCGGTATCGGCAGCGGCACGGTCGAAGACCTCGCCTTCTTCGAGGAGGTGCTGGCGGCGACCGAAACCGTCACCGTCGCCACGGCGATCGTGAACATGTGGACCAACGACGCCGGCCGGATCGCCGCGTCCTACCACCGCCTGATCGGGCGCTACGGCAACCGGTTCCTGCTGGGCGTCGGCGTCGGCCACCCGGAATCCGTGGCCCAGTACGAAAGTCCGTACGCGAAGATGGTCGGCTACCTCGACCGGCTCGACGCCGAGGGCGTACCGAAGGAGGGCCGGATCCTGGCCGCGCTGGGCGACAAGTCCTTGAAGCTGGCCGCGGACCGTACACTGGGCGCGCACCCATACCTCGTGCCCCCTGCGCACACCGGGCACGCGCGCAAGATCCTGGGCCCGAACGCAATCCTGGTGCCTGAGCACAAAATCGTGGTGGAAGAGGACGCGAAAGCGGCGCGGCTGATCGGGCGGCCGTTCGTGGAGAAGCCGTATTTGGGACTGCGCAACTATGTGAGCAACCTCCGCCGGCACGGCTACACCGAGGAGGACCTCGCGGGCAGCGGCACCGACCGGCTGATCGACGACCTCGTCCTGCACGGCTCGCCCTCGACGATCGCGAACCGGCTCGGCGAGCATCTGACCGAGGGCGCCGACCACGTCGGGATCCACGTACTGGGCCCGGACATCCTGACGGGGTACCGAAAACTGGCCGAGGTGGCGCTCTGAGCCCAAGCCGCGGTTTCGATGGGTGATCGCTGTATTTGCGCGGCGGCACTCACGATCGCCGGGACTGCGACGGCCGGAGCCGCGCCCGGCCGGGGCGCCTTGATCGGCATCAGCCGAACGCAAGGCTTCATCGACCACGGCGCGGTACCGGCCGCCACCCCGGTGTCCGAGAACGTCTACCTCGCGGTCAAGGGCCCGGACACGCTGGCAGCCCGGGCGAAAGCGATGTCGGATCCGCACAACTCCGGCTACGCGCGATTCCTCAGCCTGGATCGGATTCGCGAACTCAACCAACTCGACCCCGCGCAGACCGGTCGCGTCCGCGACTGGCTGACCGCGGCGGGCTTGAGCGTTTCGCAGCCCGGCTGGCGGCTGTAGCGGGTGACCGGCACGTTCGGCCAGCTCAACGCCGCCTTCGCAGTGACCCTCCACGACTACATCTACGTGCCCGAGACCGGCGTCAAAGGCCACTATCTGATCCCGAGCAGCGAGCTGAGTGTGCCCGGAGGAGGACAGTCGGGGAGGCCGACATTGAGGTAGTAGGGCCGCGCTCATCAGTCCTCGGCCGGCAATGCCGGCTGAGGCTAGCTCTCCAAAGCGGCCTTGTTCGCGGCCTCCTCCGCAGCCCCGAAGGCTGAGCGGGCGGAGGTGAGATCGTTGGCGGCTTGGGTGGCGCGGGCTTCGGCGTCGGCGAGGCGGGCGCGGAGATCGGTGACGCGGGCGTCGGCCTGTTCGGCTGTGTGTTCGGCGCGGATCAGGGTGCGTGCGGCCTCGGCGCGTTCTCGTTGGGCGACGGCGGCTTTGCGGCGTTGTTCCTCGCGTCGAGCGCGGGCGCGTTCTCGGGCCTGACGCTCCTCCTCAGCCTTTTTCCTTTCCACAGAAGGGGAATCGACCTTCTTCGGCGAGGCTTTCGTCGGCTCGGGGTTCTTCGGTGTGGCCTTCTTCGGTGCGGCCTTCTTTTCCGAGGAGACCGGCAATGACAGCCACTGGTCCGCGTCTTGCTGGGCCATCGACGTCAGGCGTCCGGCCAGGGCCAGGTCGGCGACGGACGGGTCGGCGACCACCGCCTCCAGGGTTTCCTCCACTTCGCGCGCAACGGGGTCGCTGAGGCTGGGAGCGTCGGCCATGATGCGGCGGACCAGCTCGTTCCGGCGGTGGGCCAGGTCGCGGAGTTCGGCGCCCGCGAGGTTCGTATGGGCCGCACGCAGACGCTGGCCCAAGGCAGCCAGCTCGGTCAGCGAGGCGGCCCCGTCGCGGGCCAGGCGGTTGACGAAAAAGGCCGCGCGGGTCGGCTTGCGCAGCGCGCGGATCCGGCCGGCCAGCTCACGGTCGCCGGCGGCCGTGGCGGCGCGCGCGGCGGCGGTGCGGGCCGCGACGAACTCGCCGGGCTCCCCTGCGTAGAGGGCCTCGGCGACGGTCTCGAAGTCCGGAACTTCCACCCCGCCACCGAACCACAACCGTGGTCCGATTGCGACGGACGGCGTAGCGTGAATGCCCCACCGCAGGTCAAGCAAGGCGAGGACGATGCCCATGACGTCATCGGGCCGACTCGCGCTGGCGGCCAGCCCCCTGGTCACCGGCGCGCTCCAGGCACTCCAGCGCGCGACCGGGCTGCCGGTCGCGATGGGCGGCCCCGTGTCGGCGGGCTCGCGTTCCCTGGTGATCGACCAGCTGCGCGGCACGGCCACGCGCTCGTTGCAGCACTTGCAAGTCGACACCGGCGCCGGGCTCGGCGGCAAGGCCGTGGCACTGAGGCGGCCGTCCACGGTCGTCGATTACCTGAACGCGCAAGGCATCACGCACAAATACGACCGCGCCGTAGCTCCCGAACGACTGCGGGCCATAGTCGCGCTACCGGTGTGCGTCGGGGAGTCGACGCGCGCGGTGCTCTACGCCGCGACCCGCGATTCGATCACGTTCGGCGATCGGGTGCTGCGCGCCGCGACCGCGGTGGTGTCGCGGCTGGAGCGTGACATCGAGGTGGAGGAAGAGGTCCGGCGCCGTATCGCGGCCCAGGCTTACGTTCCCCCGGGAGAGCAGCGACCTTTCGCGACACTCGCCGGCGAGCACCAGGAGCTGCATGCCGAACTGCTCGCGATCGCCGGTTCGATGCACGACGTCGAAGCCCGCG
The DNA here is from genome assembly GCA_036502365.1 of Amycolatopsis sp. GTDB lineage: Bacteria > Actinomycetota > Actinomycetes > Mycobacteriales > Pseudonocardiaceae > Amycolatopsis. The sequence continues at coordinate 37,574 of DASXYS010000144.1, read as the reverse complement.
CACAGCTGCTCGACATTTGCGAACGGCTCCGCCCGGACCTCGACACCGACCGCGTCGGCAAGGTCGACAGCAGAGGCGGTGGCGACAGCCGCGTCACGCTTTCCCCACGGGAGCTGGACGTGCTGCGGCTCGTGGGCGCCGGCTGCACCAACGACGAAATCTCCGCAGGGCTGGGGCTGCGGGCCAACACCGTCAAGTCGTACCTCAAGCACGCGATGCGCAAGCTGGACGCCTCGAACCGGATCCAGGCGGTGAACCGGGCGCGCGCGGCCGGGCTGCTGCCCGGCCCGAACCACTGACCACCCCCTTTGTGGGGTGGCCGGTACCACCGGCGGCGAGTCATCATCGCCTCGCGGGCGGTGCCGCCCGCACGGCAGTGAAGGGACCGGCACGTGTTCTACGACCTCGGCGTCCGCGATTTCCTCGACCGGGCGGAGTCCGTCTACCCGGACCGGATCGCGGTGGTGGACGAGCCCGACCAGCCCGCCGCGTCGTGGGGCGAGGTGACCTACCGGGAGCTGGCCCGCCGCGCCCGCGCGCAGGCCGCGAACCTCGACGCGCTCGGCGTGCCGGTGGGCGGGCGCGTCGCGATCGTTTCGCACAACTCCGCGCGGTTGCTGACGTCGTTCTTCGGTGTCTCCGGCTGGGGACGGGTGCTGGTGCCGGTGAACTTCCGGCTCGCCGCGGCGGAAGTGCGGTACATCGTCGAGCATTCCGGGGCCGAGGTGGTCATGATCGACCCGGAGCTGAAACCGCTGCTGGACAGCGTCACCGCAAAGCACGTGTATGTGCTGGGCGAGCACGACGAGCAGATCTTCGGCGGTGACGGCGAGCCGCGGCCGTGGGCGGGCGACGAATCGGCCACGGCCACGCTGAACTACACCTCCGGCACCACCGCGCGGCCCAAGGGCGTGCAGCTCACGCACCGCAACCTCTGGCTGAACGCCGCCGTCTTCGGGCTGCACACCACCTTGAACGACAACGACGTGCTGCTGCACACCCTCCCGATGTTCCACGCGAACGGCTGGGGCATGCCCTACGCCGTCACCGGCCTCGGCGGACGGCACATCGTGCTGCGGAAGGTGGACGGCACGGAGATCCTCCGGCGCATCGAAGAGCACGGCGTCACGATCCTGTGTGCCGCGCCCGCGGTGGTCACGGCCGCCCTCGACGGCGCGGCGAAGTGGGAAGGCGAAGTGCCGGGCCGCGACCGCGTGCGGATCGTGGTGGCCGGCGCACCGCCGCCGACCCGCACCATCGAGCGGGTGCGCGCGGAGCTGGGCTGGGAGTTCATCCAGATCTACGGCCTCACCGAGACCTCGCCGCTGCTCACGGTCAACCGGTTCCGCAGCGAGTGGGCGGACCTCGACCCGCACGAGCAGGCGAAGCGGCTCGGCCGCGCCGGCACGCCCGCGCTCGGCGTCCGGGTGTCGATCGACACCGACGGCGAGGTGCTGGTCCAGTCGAACGTGAACCTCGACGGCTACTGGGAGAATCCGGAGGAGACGGCCCGCGTCCAGGAGGGCAACTGGTTCCACACCGGCGACGGCGGCTCGTTCACCGACGGGTACCTCACCATCGCCGACCGGAAGAAGGACGTGATCATCACCGGTGGCGAGAACGTTTCATCCATCGAGGTGGAGGACGCGCTCTCCTCGCACCCGGCCGTCCGCGAGGTCGCGGTGATCGGCATCCCGGACCAGAAATGGGGCGAACTCGTCACGGCGCTCGTGGTCACCGACGGCTCCCCCGTGACGGCCGAGGACCTGATCACCCATTGCCGCGACTACCTGGCGGGCTACAAGTGCCCGAAACGCGTGGAGTTCCTCGACGAGCTGCCCCGCACGGCGACCGGGAAGATCCAGAAATTCAAGCTGCGCAAGCCTTTCTGGGACGGCCAGGACCGGCAGGTGAACTGACCCCTCCGTCCACTGTGGAAGACAGGCGTCACCGGACCGGACGGTAGACCAGCTGCACAACACCGTTGCCGAACGCTTTCGACCGGGCCAGCCCGAAGTCGAACGACGGCCCCTCGACCGGGAAGAGGCGCCGACCGCGGCCGACGACCACGGGGTACTGCAACAGGGTCAGCTCGTCGACCAGGCCCTCGGCCAGCAGCCAGCGCACCAGCGTTGTGCTGCCGCTGGTCATGATGTCGCCGCCTTCGCCGGCCTTCAGCTCGGCGAGCGCCGTGGCGAGGTCGCCTTCCAGCAACGTCGAGTTCTGCCACTCGACTCTCGTCAGGGTGGTCGACGCGACGTACTTGCGCACGTTGTTCATGAACTCCGCGCCGGGGTCGTCGGCCACCGTGCGGCCCGGCCACGACTCCGCGAAGCCCTCGTAGGTCACCCGGCCGAGCAGCATCGTGTCGGCGTCCGCCATGCCGGCGCCGACGGCGCGCTCGAGTTCGTCGTTCCAATAGGACAGCGACCACTGGTCCGGCGCCTCGACCACGCCGTCCAGCGAAATGAACAAAGTGGACACGATCTTGCGCATCAGGCGGCTCCTCGGCTCGGGAATGCCGCCACTATCGCGCAGGCGGGACCGCCCGTGCAGGCCTTTCGCCGAAGCCGTCCCGAACGCCTCAGCCGACCTGCCGCACCAGGTCGAGGGCCCGTCCCAGAGTGGTGAGCTTCGCGTCGAGCGTTTCGCCCGACGGGTACAGGCGGACGGTGTCGACGCCGGCGTCGCGCCACACGCGCAGGCGCCCGCGGACCATGTCCTCGGTGCCGATCAGCGTGGTGCCCAGCACCATCTCGTCCGTGACGAGCGCGGTGGCGCCGTCGCGGTCGCCGGCCAGCCAGCGCTCGCGGACCTCGGCCGCGACCTCGGCCCAGCCCTGGCGGCTGTACGCGTCGTTGTAGAAGTTCGTGCTCACGGAGCCCATGCCGCCGAGGGAAAACGCCAGCTCTTTCTTACGGCCGCCCACCATCGTCCGCAGTTCGTCTTCATCGGCGGCGAACGCGACTTCGGCGCCCTGGCAGACGTCCAGGTCCTTGCGCACGCGCCCGGACTTCGCGAGCCCGGCGTCGATGGGGCCGAAGTACGCGCTCGCGCCTTCGGGCACGAAGCTGGTGCCGAGCCAGCCGTCGGCAATCTCGCCGGTGAGCTCCAGCAGCTTCGGCGAGAGCGTGGCCAGGTAGATCGGGATGTCCTCGTTCGGCTTCGACGACAGCCGCATCGGCCGCGCCTCGCCCGGCAGCGGGATCTCGAAAGCCTTGCCGGAGAAGGAGATCTTCTCGCCGGCGAAGGCCTGGCGGATGATCTGGACGGTCTCGCGCATCCGCGTCAGCGGCTTCGCGAACGACACTCCGTGCAAGCCCTCGATCACCTGCGGGCCGGACGCGCCGAGGCCGAGTGAGAACCGGCCGCCGGACACCTCCGCCAGCGTCAGCGCGGCCTGCGCGATCGCGACGGGCGTGCGGGTGCCGAGCTGGATGATCCCGGAGCCGAGCCGCAGACGTTCCGTGCGCCCGGCGAGATACCCGAGCACGGACGGCGCGTCGGAGCCCCACGCCTCGGCGACCCAGCACACGTCGAGGCCCAGTTTTTCCGCCTCCAGCACAAAAGCCAGCGTTTCCGCCCAGCCGCCGGACGCCTCGACCGTGGTCGCCGTCCGCATCACTTCGCGGCCTCGACGCGGTCCTTGATCGCCGCGATGGTCGCGGTCATCGAATTCTCGAACTCGCGCATCCGGACGAAGACGATCTTCTGTTCCTTGTCCGGCATCCGATCGATCGCGAAGGACAGGCCGGAGCGGGCCGGGCCCATCTGCATCCACTGCGTGAGCCGGGTGCCGCCGTTCTCCGGGGCCAGCGTGAACCGCCACGTGGCCGTCGGGTTCTCGGCGTCCTGGACGGCCCAGGCGAACACCCGCGGCTCGTCGCATTCGATGACAAACGACTTCGTCTGCCACTCGCCGAGCGCGTCGTGCTTGCTGCTGCCGAGGAACGCGTGGCCCAGCGCCGGGCCCGTGGCGCCGTCACACCACTCGACGGACTGCAGTTCCTGGCTCATCGAGGGCATCAGCCGGACGTCGGCCGCGACCTGCCACACCCGTTCGGGGTCGCCGTCGATCCACGTCGTCGCCTCGACCGTGGGTTGGTCCGCATACCGCGCGCCGGTCCACTCCATCGTGGTGCGCCTCCTCGCTCGTCACTGTGCCCTGCTCGTCACCGTGCCCTCAACCAAGCTCTGACCACGATAGTTGCGTAGTGAAACCCTGATTGTCAACGCGCGGCCGGCGCTAGGCCTCCTGCCGGGCGAACCGCGCCTCGACGTCGGGCCGGTGCGCGATCCGCTCCGGGAAGCCGGGGCCGCGGCGCATCCGCGTCGACTCCGCCGTGAGCCGCTCGCCGCATTCCGCGCACACCACTTCGGCGTGCGTCTCATGCCCGCAAGCCTTGTGCTGCATGGTGATCGGCGGTCCGGCCTCAGTGGCGAGCCAGCGGTCGCCCCACGCCGTCATCGCGGCGAGCACGCTCCAGAAGTCGCGGCCCTTCTCGGTCAGCACGTAGTCGTACCGCACCGGTTCGGCCTGGTACGGCCGCTTCTCGAGCAGGCCCTCGTCGACCAGCCGCCGGAGCCGGTCGGCGAGGGTGTTGCGCGCGATGCCGAGCGCCTGCTGGAACTCGTCGAAGCGCGTGACGCCGTAGAACGCGTCACGCAGCACCAGCGGCGTCCACCAGTCCCCGAGCAGGTCCATGGTCCTCGCGATGGAGCACGGCCACTGCGCGAAGGAAGTCCGTTTCATGGCGCTGAGAGTACGCCGTCTCAGACTGAAACTCAGCAGCTGAAGCCGGTGATCAGAGCCGATGGCCCACGGTCACGTCCACATAGCCGGGCACTTCTTCGTGCTGGTCGCCCACCGAGAGCGTGCCCGTCGGCTCCACCAGCAGCACGGCCGCGCCCGCCTTCGAAGACGGCTTGTGGAACGTGCCGCGCGGGACCACGAAGACCGATCCGCGGGCCACCGTGACCACCCGCTCGCCCGCGGGCTCGCGCAGGCCGATCTCGATTTCGCCGTCGAGGACCAGGAAGAACTCGTCAGTGTCCTCGTGGACATGCCACACGTGCTCGCCGGCGAAGCGGGCCAGGCGGATGTCGTAGTCGTTGACGGTGTCGACGATGCGAGGGCTCCACACGGCGTCGAAACCGTCGAGCACGGACTGGAGGTTGATGGGGTTTTCGCTCATGACGCCGATTCTCGGCCTGGCCATGCCGCGACGGGAGTGCTAGGAATCGCATATGCCGCAAGAATCCTCGCACCGGGTCGTGATGGTGGTGGACGAGGGCTCGAACCCGTTCGAAATGGGTGTCGCCACCGAGCTGTTCGGCCTGCGACGGCCGGAGCTGGACCGGCCGTGGTACGAGTTCACGCTCGCCTCCGCCGGCCCGGAAGTGACCATGCACCTGGGGATGTTCACGCTGTCCGGGGTCGCGGGACTGGACGCCGTCGACGCGGCGGACACGGTGATCGTGCCGAATCGCCCGGACCCGCAGACGCCCGCGCAGCCCGGCGTGCTCGCCGCGATCCAGCGCGCGGCGGCGCGGGGCGCGCGGCTGATGAGCTTCTGCACCGGCGCGTTCACCCTCGCCGAGGCGGGTGTCCTGGACGGACGGCGGGCGACCACCCACTGGCGCTGGGCGGCGGAGTTCACGGCCCGATACCCGGGGGTGCGGCTGGAGCCGGATGTCCTGTTCGTGGACGAGGGCAGCGTGCTCACGGCGGCGGGCAGCGCGGCGGCGCTGGACCTGGGCCTGTACGTGATCCAGCGCGACCACGGCGCGGAGATCGCGAACGCCGTCAGCCGGCGGCTGGTCTTCGCCGGCCACCGCGACGGCGGCCAGCGGCAGTTCGTGGCCCGTCCGGTCCCCGCGGTGCCGGACACCTCGCTCGCGCCGGTGCTGGAATGGGCGCGGGCGAACCTGGGCCGCGCCCTAACCGTCGCCGACCTGGCCACGCGCGCCGCCACGAGCCCGGCCACCCTGCACCGCCGCTTCCGCGCGGAACTCGGCACCACGCCGTTGTCGTGGCTGACCACCGAACGCGTCACGCTGGCGTGCCGCCTGATCGAACGCGGCGAGCTGCGCCTCGACCACATCGCGTCCGCCAGCGGCTTCGGCACCGCGGCCAACCTCCGCGCCCAGCTTCGGCGGCACACCGGACTGAGCCCGTCGGAGTACCGGCGACGCTTCGGGCCTGCCGCCTGAAGTCCAGCCGATCGACGCTTTCGGAGCCCGCGAAATCATTGCCGCTACTCCATTCGGCCTATTCACCGAAAACGCGGCCGAATAGCCGGTTCCACCCGTAAAACCTTGGTGAAAAAAGACAGTCGGCCGACGATGGATTTATGCCAGATGGACGAAAGTTGGCCGTCCAGGACAAATTCCGCTCAGTGCCTCACCTAATCCCCTCGGCATCGGCTAACTTGGCGAGCGATGCAGGTCCGACAGACGGGGAGTGACCACATGCCGAAACACCGGCCACGCCCGGAACGCGCTCGCTCGGTCCGGCACCGGACGGCGGCCGCCCTCGCGGGTGGCGCGCTCGTCGTGTTGCCGACGGTGACCGCTTCAGGCCTGCTGGCCCCGCTCGCCGTGCAGAGCCCGCAGGGCGGCGGACAGCCGGCGCTGGCCGCGCCGTTCTTCCCGCCGGACATCGTGCTCCCGCCGATCGCCGTGGACGGCAGCCTGCCGCAGCCGCCGGTCCCCCAGCCGCTGATGGTGCCCGGCGCGCAGGCCGGCAACGGGTCCTCGGCGCCGTCCGGGCCGCTCGGCATTCCCGGCAGCATGCTCAAGGCCTACAAGAACGCGGCCGACATCATGGCCAAGGAACAGCCCGGCTGCCACCTCGACTGGGCGCTGATCGCCGCGATCGGCCGCATCGAGTCGAACCACGCGCGCGGTGGGTACGTGGACGCGAAGGGCAACACCCTCGAGCCGATCCTCGGCCCGGTGCTCAACGGCGCCGGCGCGTTCGCCGCGATCCACGACACCGACGGCGGCCGCTACGACGGCGACCGCACGTGGGACCGCGCCGTCGGCGCCATGCAGTTCATCCCGTCGACCTGGAACGGCTACGCCTCCGACGGCAACGGCGACGGCGTCGCCGACCCGAACAACATCTACGACGAGTCGCTGGCCACCGCGCGGTACCTCTGCTCCGGCGGGCTGGACCTGTCCAGCGACGCGATGCAGCGGCTGGCCGTGCGCCGGTACAACAACTCGCAGTCCTATGTGGACACCGTGATGTCCTACGCCGCGGCGTACCGCGGCGGGGTCTCGCAGCTGCCGGACAGCCAGGTCCCGATCGGCGCGCCGCCGGGACCGGGCGCCGTCGAGGCCGCCGCGGGCAGCCCGGCCGGGGACCCGGCGCCGCCGGTCACGCAGCCGCCGCCTTCGAGCCTGCCGCCTTCGCAGCTGCCGCCGAGCAGCACGACGCCGACCAGCAGCTCACCCACGAGCAAGCCGAGCACCCCGACCAGCCCGACGTCGAGCACGCCGACCAGCGACAGCCCGCCGCCGACCACCCCGACCACGCCGGCGACCCCCGCCAGCCCGACCACCACGTCTTCGTCGGGCGCCCCGGCGGCCTCGGGCAGCAGCTCCGCGCCGGCGACCACCAGCACGCCGGCCGGCTGAGTCAGGAGCCGCGGCGCGCCTGGTCGTAGTCCTCGCGCGCCGCCAAGACCCGCGGGACCCGCTGTTCGGTCCAGCGCGCCAGCGACCACACCTGCTCGGCCGCCTCGCGCCCGAGCGGGGTGAGCGAATAGTCGACGCGCGGCGGGATCACGGGCTTGGCGTCGCGGTCCACGAAACCGTCACGCTCCAGCGTCTGCAGGGTCTGGGCCAGCATCTTCTCGCTCACGCCGCCGACCTCGCGGCGCAGCTCGCTGAACCGGTACGAGCGCTCCAGCAGCGCGGCGAGCACCAGCACACCCCACCGGCTGGTGACGTGTTCGAGCACCCCGCGCGAAGGGCAGTCCGCACGCTTGACGTCGGGGGCCAGGTCGATCGCCTCGGTCATGCCTGATCCTCCTCGATTACGGGAACGCCAGTACCTTACCCCAAAGTGGGTACTATCTCTTAGTTAGTACCGCCTCTAAGGTTAGTGACACATCGTCCACTCGACCTGAGGACCATCAAGCATGAGCATCGTCATCACCGGAGCCACCGGCCGGCTCGGCCGGCTCGTCGTCGCGGACCTCCTGGCGGCGGGTGTCGCACCGGACGACGTCACCGCCATCGCCCGCAGTGAGGGGAAGGCCGCCGGCCTGGGCGTCCACGTGCACGTCGGCGACTACGACCGGCCGGAGACGCTCGAAGGCGCGTTCGCGCCGGGCGATCGCGTGCTGCTGATCTCCGGCCCCGACGTGGGCAAGCGCGTTCCGCAGCACACCGCCGTGATCGACGCCGCGAAGGCCGCGGGCGCCGCGCAACTCGCATACACGGGCGTCTTCGGAGGCCCGAAGGCAGACTTCGCGCTCGCCGACGAGCACCGCGCGACCGAGGATCTGGTGCTCGCTTCCGGTCTGCCGTATACGTTCCTGCGCAACAACTGGTACAGCGACGTGTACACCGCCGGCCTCGCGGACACGATCGCGCGCGGCGCCGTCACCAACAGCGTTCCGCCGGAAGCACGCATCGCCACGGCGAGCCGCGAGGACTACGCGGCCGCGGCGGCGGTCGTCCTGCGCACCGAAGGGCACCTCAACGCCGCGTACGAGCTGAGCGGCGACACGGCCTGGACGTTCGGGGAGTTCGCCGCCGAGGTCTCCCGGCAGAGCGGCCGGCCGGTGGCGCACAACTCCGTGAGCCCGGAGGAGAACACGAAGATCCTGGTCTCCGTCGGCCTGCCGGAGGCGTTCGCCGAGGTGCTGACGGGCGTGGACGCCGCCATCGGCCGGGGCCGGCTCGCCGGCACCCCGGGTGACCTGTCGCGGCTGATCGGACGGCCGACGACGCCGATCGCCGGCTCGATCGCGGCGGCGCTGGCCGTCTAGCGCCTACTGCGCGGTGCCGGACGGGCGGTGACCTCCCTATAGTTCGGGCAGTCGGAGTCCCCGAAGTGCTGGAGGGATCGTGTCCTGGAACCCCGGGTCGCCGCCTGACCTGTCCGGCCGGACCTACGCGGTGACCGGGGGCAACTCCGGGATCGGCTACTTCATCTCCGAGCAGCTCGCCGCGGCCGGCGCGCACGTGGTCATCCTCGGCCGGAATCCCGGGCGCTTGCGCACCGCCGTGGACGCCATCCGCGGGCAGGTCGGCGCCGCGGCGGAACTGAGCACCATCCCGCTGGACCTGGCGGACCTCGAGTCGGTGGCGTCGGCGGCCGAGGCGCTGCTCCGGCTGGGACGGGTCGATGCGCTGGTCGAAAACGCGGGCACGACGTCGCCGGGCCGTACCCGGCAGACCACCAAGCAGGGCTTGGAACTGGCGCTGGGCACGAACCACCTCGGCCACTTCGCGCTGACCGCGCTGGCCATGCCGGTGCTGAAGGCGACGCCCGGCAGCCGCGTGGTCCCGACCGGCAGCCTCATCTCCCTGCTGGTGAAGTTCGATCTCGACGATCTGCAGAGCGAGCGCAAGTACTCGGAATTCCGGGCGTACGGGCTGTCCAAGCACGCCGTGACGTCCTTCGGCCTCGAGCTGGATCGACGGCTGCGGGCGTCCAATGTGGACGTCCGCTGTGTCCTCACCCATCCCGGCCTGTGTCTCGACGGCGGGAGCCCCTGGCGCGAAGGCATCAGCAAGCCTTCGCGCCTCGCCCGCTTGTCACCGATCACGCAGGGCGAGGACCACGGCGCTTGGCCCGCCGTTCGCGCGGCGACCGACCCGTCGGCCGTCGGCGGCGAGTACTACGGCCCGAGGCGCGGGAGCGCGGGTCGTCCGGTGCGGCACCGGGCCATCGCCGCCGACCGCGATCCTGCGAAGGCCGCCCGGCTGTGGGAGCTTTCCGAGAAGCTGACCGGCGTCGTTTTCACGGTATGAACCTCCGGAAGGAGATCGGCCATGGTGGAACCCGCCTACCAGGCGACCGCGGGCGGCGCCCTCGACGTGGACCGTGAGTTCTACGGACGGCTCGCGAGCAGCCACGCCGCGCACGAGCTGGTCGAGGCGTTCGAGATCCCGATCCGCTCCGGGCGGGCGTGGACCGTGCCGCAGGGTCACCTGTGCCGGATCGTCACCGTCGAGGGCCCGCAGGTCGGGGACCTCAACGTGTGGAACCGGCACGATCCGCGGGAACGGCTGTGGGCCTCGCGCACCCGGCAGCTGCAGCGCGCGCACGTGAGCACGTTCGACCGGCTCTGGTCGACGCTGCCGTTCCTGCGCCCGTTGCTGACCATCACCGCGGACACGCTGGCGGGTTACGGCACCGACGCCGACGGCGGCCGCGTGCACGACCTGCTCGGCACGCGCTGCGACCCGTACGTCAACCGGATGCTGACCGGCGAGGACTTCGACTTCCACTGCCACTCCAACCTGGTGCGCGCCGTCCTCCCGTACGGGCTGACCGAGTTCGACGTGCACGACGTGCTCAACGTCTTCCAGTGCACCGGCCTGACCGCCGAAGACCGGTACTTCATGGCCGCCTGCCCCGCCCGGCCCGGTGACCACCTCGAGTTCTTCGCCGAGCAGGACCTGCTCTGCGCGCTGTCCACCTGCCCCGGCGGCGACCTCTCGATCCCGTTGTGGGGCCCCGATGCCCGCGACCCGATCGACGTCTGCCACCCGATCGGCATCGAGGTCTACCGCCCCGCCGCGGACCTCCTCGACGGCTGGACCCCGCCCGGGCGCGCGGAATACCGCGCCCTGCACGGGATCCGCCTGCCCGAGGGTCAGCCTTCGAAGTAGTGGCCGTCCTCGATGTCGGCGACCAGTGTGGGATGAGCCGGTGCCCAGCCGAGCCGTTCGCGGGTCAACGCGCTGGAAGCCGGGCTGTCGAGCGAGACCAGCGGGGCGAGGAAGCCGACGAAGTGCTCGCTCGCCTCCTCTGCCGTCAGGCTGACGACCGGCAGCTCCAACCGGCGGCCGATGGCGTCGGCGATGTCCCGGAACGGCACCCCTTCCTCCGCGACCGCGTGCAGCTGGGCGCCGGCCGGTGCGGACTCCACGGCCAGCCGGTACAGGACCGCGGCGTCGAGCCGGTGCACAGCCGGCCATCGGTTCGTTCCGTCGCCGACGAAGGCGGACACCCCCTTCGCACGAGCCGTCCCGATCAGGGCCGAGATGAATCCGCGCGTGTCTCCTCGGCCGTGGACGGTCGGCGCCAGCCGGACCGAGGACGAACGCACACCACGCTCGGCCATGGCGAGCGCGGCGTGCTCGACGAGGAGCCGCGGAGCCGTACGGGCGCTGGGATCGGTGGGGGTCGTTTCGGTGAACACTCGCCCCGGCGCGCGGCCCACCACTCCCGAAGTGAGGACAAAAGGCCGGTCCGTTCCCGCCAATTCCGCGCCGAGCGCCTCGACCGCGTTCAGCTCGGTCCGCGCGCGGGCGGCCGAATCGGTGGTTTCGGAAATGTGCTTGTTCGCGGCGAATACCACACCGTCGGCCTTCGCGGCCCCGGCTCGCAGACTGGCGGGGTCGTCGAGATCCCCGCGGTGCACCTCGGCACCGGCCTTGGCCAAAGCGTCGGCGGAGGCGTCGGAACGAGCGAGCCCGAGCACGTCATGACCGGATCCGAGTAGTTCGCGGACCACGGCCGAGCCGACGTATCCGGTTGCTCCTGCGACGAAAATGCGCACGGTAGGAATCCCTCGATCGCGGTGAATGGGCGCCGCGGACGCGTTGCGCATCGCGCAGCCGTCGTTGAGCCGGCAGGTCCAGCGGCTCGAACAACGGCTGGGCATCCGGTTGCTGGACCGCACGGCGCAGGGCAGTCGTCTCACCGAGGCCGGGCACGCTTTCCTGCCCGAGGCGAGGGCGCTCCTGCACTCCGCCGAACTGGCCGCGGCGAAGGCGCGCGCCGCCGCCGTGCCCAACACCGTCACGATCGGGTATGTGGGTGGCCTGCTCGTCACCGCACCGGTGCGCGAGCTACGCGCCCGCCATCCCGAGGCCGAAGTGCGCACCCGCCACCTGGACTGGACCGAGGTGCGTCCCGCGTTGCTGGAACATCGGGTGGACGCGGTCGTCGCGCGGGAGCCGTTCCCGACCGGCGGGCTCAGCGTGACCGTGCTGTACGAGGAACCCCGGGTCCTCCTGGTGCCGACGGACCATCGCCTGGCCGGCAAGGAATCGATCACCCTCGACGACTTCGCCGGCGAACCCCTCGTCCGTTACGCGGACGCCGAATACGACGCATTCTGGCGGATCGACCCGCGCCCCGACGGCAGCCCGGCCCCCGACGGCCCGCTCGTCGAGACGACTCAGGACAAGCTCGAAGCCGTGGCCGGCGGCCGGGCGCTGGCCCTCGCGCCCGCCGCGGGCGGGAACGTCGCGAGGAGCGATCTCACGGCCGTCACGGTCGAGGGGATCGAGCCGTGCCGGGTGACGGTCGCTGTTCGCGCTGGTGAGCGCAGCCGGCTGGTCACGACCTTCCTTGATGCGGCCCGGTCCCACCTCACCGGCTGAGCCGTCCACAATGGATCAGGTGACCTGCTGCTCGATGCCGTCGAGCAGGCGGTCGAGGCCGAATTCGTACGCTTCGGCCGCCTGCTCGCCCGCGCTCTGGTCGAATCCGCCGCCGAGCCAGGTGCGGTTCATCGCCGGGTGCGCCTCGATGTCGAAGTACTTGCCCCAGAACGACGAGCGCTGATCCCACCACGCGTCGTTCGACTGCCCGGTGCTGCGCTCCAGGTGGGCGCTCTCGGCCTCGAGCGCGGCGTTCGCGTCCACGTGGGTCGCGATGCTGTTGGCCGCGGCGACGGCCAGGCGCGGAGCCAGCCCGAGACAGTCCACTATGGACAACAGGTACTCCTGCCCGGCGAGCTGCCCCGGGCCCAGCGCCGGCCGTACGCGGGACATCTCACGCAGCCACGGATGCCGTCGATGGACTTCGCGCGTGCGGTCCGAGTACAGCTTCACCTGCGCGCGCCAGTCGCCGAGCCGGGGTTCACCGGGCTTGGGCAGGCGGCGCTCGACCAGCGCGTCATCCACCATCAGGTCCACCAGCTCGGTTTTTCCGGGCACGTACGTGTAGAGGGTCATCGTGCCGGCGCCCAGTTCCTTGGCCACGCGGTGCATCGAGGTGGCGACCAGGCCGTCCGCGTCGGCGACCGCGATGGCCGCGGCGACGATGCGGGCAACGGTGAGCGTGGGCCGCCGCCCCCGCGCCGGCTCGCCCGCCCGGACCTCCCGATCCCGCCAGAGCAGGCGCAGGGTGCGGTCGATCTGGTCGTCGACGGTGGGCTCTTCGGCGCAGGACGGCTTGGCCGTCCTCGGCTCGGCGGTGCCCGGATTGCCGGTCCGCTCACTTTCGACGGTCATCGCGCAGCCCGCTCCCCTGCCCCGGCGCCAGTGGTCACCGGCGATCCTACCGGCCGATCCGGGACCTTCGACCCATCCGCCGCGGACCTCACCCGGATACCGTGAGTGGGACTGGAGGTGGTTCCCGTGACCAAGCGCAAGCCGATCGGCGCGTCGTTCGGGTCCTGGGTGGACCGGCAGATCACCAGCGCGGAGGAACGCGGCGACTTCGACAACCTGCCCGGCGCCGGGAAACCACTGCCGAAGCCCACCGGCCGGGACAGCGCAACGGAGTGGGTGCGGCGGCGGCTGAAGGAAGACGACCTCAGCGCACTCGACCTGCTGCCACCGTCGCTCGCCCTGCCGCGGGAAATCCAGGACCTGCCCGCGAAGCTGGCGAAGGTCCGCGCGGAACGGCGGGTGCGCGAGATCGTCGAAGACCTCAACGCCCGCATCCGCGACGCCCACCGCCGCCCACAGGTCGGGCCGCCACTGACTGCCGTGCCGCTGGACGTCGAGAAAACCGTGGAGGAGTGGCGCGCCGGACGCGGGTGAGCATCCACCTGGGCTCTGTCCCGGCGCTCTGCTTCGACATTCCACAATGGACGCCGCCGTGGGGTTCACCCCATCAAGCGACTGTTCAGTCGCTCAGGTGTTCGATACGGTGGTAACCATGAGAGCACCCCGCCAGACCACCGAAGTCACCCGCCGCCTCACCCTGTCCGCCACGGAAATCGCCGCCATGACCGCGCTGGCCACGGCACTCGCCAACGACCTGCCGGAAACCGAAATCGCCTTGCAGTCCGGCGAAATCGACATCGGCGTGGCCGCGGAAATAGCCGCCCTCGCCGGCTACCTGACCCCCCACCAGGCCCGCCTGGCCGCCGACGTGATGAAGCCCGGCGCCCCCGAATGGCGCTGGCTCGATCCGGCACCCGAAACCACCCGAGTTGCTGCCCGAGCCATCCCAGCTGCCCCGACCGTCCCGGCCACTCCAGCAGCTTCGACCTAGCCACCCCGACACCCCGGCCACCCCAGCGACTTCCACCAAGCCACCGCAACACCCCGGACACCCCAGCGACTTCCACCAAGCCACCCCCAACCACTACGGCCGCCCAACGCCCCGGCGGTTCCAGCCAGCTACCCCAGAATCCCGGCTACCCGGCGGCCTCCGCCAAGCCACCTCGACATCCCGGCCACGCCAGCGGCTTCCCAGCCACCCCAACGCCCCAGCGGCTTCCGCCTAGTCGCCCCAGTATCCCGGCCACGCAAGCGGCCTCCGTCAAGCCACCCCGACATCCCGGCCACCCCAACGGCGTTCGCCAAGCCACCCTAGCCACCCCGACATCCCGGCCACCCCAACGGCATTCGCCAAGCCACCCTAGCCACTCCGACCTCCCGAACCACGCCAGCAGGTTCCCCCTCATTCTCCCTGGCCACTCCAACTGCTCGGCCCCAACCAGCCCGGCCACACCATTTGCTTCCACCCCAGCCACCGCGACCACTCCGGTTGCCTACACCTAGCCAGCTCAACTGCCCACCCAGTCCAGCCGCGCCAACCGCTTCCACCCCCCAAGCACGCTCCGCGGACAAGACCACCGCGGCTACTCCGATTCTCTCCACCTAGCCAGCTCAGGCGCCCCAACCACCCCACCCAGTCCGGCCGCGCCAACCGCTTCCGCCGAGCCACCACAGCCACTCCGGTCGCCACCACCTAGCCATCCCAGCCACTGCGGCCACCCGAACCGTCCCGACCACCTCCCCGTAGCCGCGCCGTCAGTCCTTTGAGGACAAGGCGTAATGCTCCCGCATCCCTTCACTGGGGCCCGGGCCCGCGGCGAAACCCGCGTCAAGCTCTTCGAGGGGGCGGCCCGTGCGGCGGTCGACGAGCACGGCCTCCGCCGGCTCGCCCGAGGTTCGGTTCACCAGCTGGATGCTGCGTGAATCGGCTGGCACATGCCGGTCGCCGAATGCTGCCAGCGTGACCAGTACCGGCAGGAACTCGCGGCCGCGGGCGGTGAGCACGTACTCGTGCCGAGCCGGCCGGTCCTGGTCATCGAGGGGTAACAGCCCATCGGGCCGTTAGTCGGCGATTCCGGCTACGCTGGGTTGTCTAGGACCGGATGACGAGGGATGGCCACTGTGATGCGTCGAGTTCGCCTGGCCGCGATGCTGGTGATCGCCCTGCTCCTGTTGTTCGGCGAGCCGTGGACCGTGTTCGTGCTGCTGCCGGGCTGGCCGGTGGCGGGCACTGTCGTCGGCACGGTGGTGTTCGCGGTGGCGATGGCCGGATTCCCGCTCCTGATGTTCCGCGGCCACGGCCCGGCGCAGAGCGACGCGGCCGCCCGCGCCGGTGACGTGCTGCTCGGCTCGATCTGGGTGCTGTTCACCTGGAGCGTGCTCGGCCACGTGCTGCGACTGGGGCTCGCACTGTCCGGTGTGGACGATCCCGCCCGCCCGCGGATCGTCGCGGGCGCGGTGCTCGTCGTGTCGGCCGTCCTTCTCGTGACGGGCAATCGGATCGCGATGCGCGTGCCGCCGGTGAAGGAGGTCGACGTCGTGATCCCGCGGCTCGGCGCCGGCGTCGACGGGCTGCGCGTCGCGGTGATCACCGACACCCACTACGGGCCGATCGACCGCACGAAGTGGTCCGAGCGGGTGGTGGCCGAGCTGAACCGGCTGCAGGCCGACGTCGTCTGCCACGCCGGCGACCTCGCGGACGGTTCGGTGGCCAAGCGCCGCAAGCAGGTCGACCCGCTCGGCGGCGTCCAGGCCCGGCTCGGCCGCTTCTACATCACCGGGAACCACGAGTACTTCGGCGAGGCCCAGGCCTGGCTCGACCACATGACCAGCCTCGGCTGGGACGCGCTGCACAACCGCAGCACCATCGTCGAGCGCGACGGCGACGGAGTGCTCTTCGCGGGCATCGACGACCCGACCGGCGCGACGTCCGGCCTCCCCGGCCACGGCCCCGACCTGCCCGCCGCACTGGCCGGCGCGGACCCGGACCTGCCCGTCGTGCTGCTGGCCCACCAGCCGAAGCAGGTCACGCAGGCCAGCGAAGCCGGCGTCGACCTGCAGATCTCGGGACACACGCACGGTGGCCAGATCTGGCCGTTCCACCTACTGGTCCGCCTCGACCAGCCCACCCTCTCCGGCCTCACCCGCCACGGCGACCGCACCCAGCTCTACAACAGCCGCGGCTCCGGCTTCTGGGGCCCGCCGTTCCGCGTGTTCGCCCCGAACGAGATCACGCTGCTCACCCTGCGCCGCTCCGCGCGGGCCTGAGCCGCCCGCCACTCCGCCTTGCCGCCCCGGGACGCGGTGGGGCAGGCTGCCGGAGTGGTCACGCGAGCTTTGATCTTCGACTTCGACGGCACGCTGGCCGACACCGAAGCCGCCGTGCTCCAGTCCTGGCAGGAGACGTTCCGGAAGCACGGCGCGGAGCTGCCCCTGGACGTCTGGCACACCGTCATCGGCACGCAGAACACGGCATCGACGATGCTGGCGCTGCTGGGCGAACACGTGCCGGACCCGGAGACCCTGCGCCCCGGGATGCGCGCCCGGGTACTGGAACTGCTGGAAACCGGGGGCCCGCGGGAGGGCGTGCTCGACTACCTCGCGGCGGCGGACGCCCGCGGGCTGCGGCTCGGCGTGGCGTCCAGTTCGTCCGCCACCTGGGTGCACGGCCAGCTCGACCGGCTGGGCCTCGCCGCCCGCTTCACGTCCGTGGAGACCGGCGACCGGCATGCGGCGAAGCCACGCCCGGACACTTACCTCGCGGCGCTGGCGACGCTCGACGTCATGCCTGAAGAAGCGATCGCGTTCGAGGACTCGCCGCATGGTGTCAGCGCCGCGAAAGCCGCCGGGATCACCACCGTCGCGGTGCCGAACCCGATCACCGTGGACCTGGACTTCGGCCAGGCCGACCTGATCCTGTCGTCGTTCGCCGACCGGCCGCTGGACGATCTGCTCTCGATGCTGGGGCGCGGAGCCGGCTAAAGCAGCTCGACGAGCCGGTCCAGCAACGGCAGCTGGCCCTTCAGGAGTTTCTCCCGCGCCACCGTCAGCCCGAACCACTCGACCCGGTCCAGCTCCGGGAACTCCTGACGGCGCCCGGATCGCGGCGGCCACTCCATCTCGAACGTCCCGGGCACCACCGCCGCCGGGTCCAGGTCACCCTCGACGGCCCAGGCCGTGACGACCTTCCCGCCCGACTGCTTGACCTCGCCGAGCGGCCGGTACTCACCTTCGGGCGCCGGCAGCCCCAGCTCCTCCGTGAACTCGCGCCGCGCCGCGGCCTCCGGCTCCTCGTCCGGCTCCAGCTCGCCCTTCGGCAACGACCACGAGGCCGCGTCCTTCTTCGCCCAGAACGGGCCGCCCATGTGCCCGAGCAGCACCTCGACCTCGGTGTCCTGCTGGCGGAAGAGCAGCAGTCCGGCGCTGCGTTTGGCAACCATCGGCACAGTCTGCCGGGCCGCGACAACCGGGATGGAAGACGGTGCGAAAAAAGTTTCCGGGCGGGTGTCGATCCGGGCCCGGGCCGTTCGACGCCTCGGTGAAAGCACGGAGAACGCCCCTACGGAAGGACCTCGCCATGACCAGCACCACCGCGCAGACCACCACCGGCCAGACCACCCAGGCCGACGAGCCCCGGACCACCACCGCGGCCCGGACCCGATCCGGCAACGACACCAGCCAGAGCGTCCGCGGCGACCGGACCACGAGCCACGGCGTCCGCGGCAAACTCACCGCCGCCGTCCGGGATCAGGGCCGCCCCGGGGTGCTGGCCGCCTTCCGCGTCGTGGTCTCGTTCCTGTTCCTCTGCCACGGGCTTCAGGGTTTCGGGCTGCTCGGCGGGATCGACGGAGCCGGGATGGCCATGCCGTTCGGGCAGTGGCCGGGCTGGTGGGCCGGGCTGATCGAGGTCGTCGGCGCGGTGTTCGTGCTGGCCGGGTTCGCGACGCGGCCCGCGGCGGTGCTGCTGTCCGGCACGATGGCGTACGCCTACTTCACCGTGCACGCGCCGACCGGCCTGCTGCCGCTGCACAACATGGGCGAGCCCGCCGCGCTGTACTCGTGGATCTTCCTGCTGATCGCGGTGTTCGGACCGGGTTCGTTCGCGCTGGGGCGCAAGCGCCGGGCTCAGTGACCGGGGTGGGCCGCAGCGAGGTCGTTGCGGTCCATCACGTGTTCCATGAGGATCGTCAGCACCTGCTTGGTGGAGTCCCGCTCACGCGCGTCGCACAGCAGCAGCGGGACTTCCTGGCTGAGGTCGAGCGCCGCGCGCACTTCCTCGGTGCCGTAGCGGTACGCGCCGTCGAAGCAGTTGACACCGACGACGAACGGCAGGCCGCGGCGTTCGAAGAAATCCACGGCCGCGAAGCAAGAATCGAGCCGTCGCGTGTCGGCGAGCACCACGGCGCCGAGCGCGCCCTCGGCCAGTTCGTCCCACATGAACCAGAACCGGTCCTGTCCCGGGGTGCCGAACAGGTACAGGATCAGCTCGGGGTTGATGGTGATCCGGCCGAAGTCGAGCGCGACGGTGGTCGTTTTCTTCTGCTCGACGCCGGCGAGGTCGTCGACGCCCTCCGAAGCGGTGGTGATCACCTCTTCGGTGCGCAGCGGCGCCACCTCGCTGACCGACCCGACCATCGTCGTCTTGCCGACTCCGAAGCCGCCGGCGATCAGGACCTTGACCGCGGTCGCGGTCAAGGTCCGCCGGGGCTCAGAGCTTTCGGATGCCATCAAGAACCGCCTGGAGTACGTGGTGACTGGGGGCTTCACTCACCGGCGCCGCGGTACGGAACAGCACCAGGTTCTGCTCGATCAGGTCGCTCAGCAGCACCTTCACCACCGGCAGCGGCAGGTCGACGCGAGCGGCCACTTCCGCGACGGAAGTGGGCTTCTGGCACAGAGTCAGTATCCGCGCGTACTCCGGCTGGCCCACACCGGACTCCCGCGCCGTGCGCAGCGCGACGACCAGGGTGATCAGGTCCAGTGCGAGCGTGCCGGACCGCGTGCGCCCGCCCGTCACCGCGTAGGACCGGACCAGCGGGCCGGCCTCGTCGTCGTACCAGGACTCGTGCCGTGCGCTCATGGCGACGTCCGCTGGACCACCCCGGCCCTCGGCGCGGCGGTGAGAACCGCCCCCACCCGCTTGACCATCAGGTTCATCTCGTACGCGACGAGGCCCATGTCGGCGTCCTCGCTCGCCAGCAGGGCGAGGCAGGCGCCGCGGCCGGCGGCGGTGACGAAGAGGAACGCGTGGTCCATCTCCACCATGGTCTGGCGGACGTTGCCGCCGCCGAAGTGCCGCCCGGTGCCGCGGGCCAGGCTCTGGAACGCCGAGGCCACCGCGGAAAGGTGCTCGGCGTCCTCTTCGGACAGTGTGCCGGACCGGCCGATCAGCAGCCCGTCCGAGGAGAGGACCACGGCCCGATCGGCACCGGCGACCCGCTTGACGAGGTCGTCGAGCAGCCAGTCGAGCTCATTGACGCCGTTGTTGGCCATTACTCGCGATCTCCGTACCTGGTGTCGAAGTGACCGGATTCGGTGTCCGTCGCGCGGGCGCGCCGGGTGCCCTGCTGGAACGCCGCCAGCCGGTCGCGGACGATCTCCGCCGAGTCCTCACGGGTTTCTTCCCGCTCCGGTTCGGGCCGGTCCGCCCGCAGCTGCGGGACGAGGTTCTGCTGACGACGGCGCTGCGGCAGCGGCGGCCGCCCGGGTGCCTCGGGCCGGCGCGGCTGCTGGGGCCTGCCGTTTTCCGGCGCGGGCTGCGGCTCGCGGGCCGGCCACGCGGGCTGCGGCGGGCGCGGCGGCCGGGCGGGCGGCTGCTGTTCCGGCTGCGGGGCGGCGGCGACCGGCACCGGCGGAACGGCGACCGGCCCCGGCGGCATGGCGCGATGCCGCGAGCGCCGCCCGATCCGTGTGACGTCCGCGATGGCCACCGGCTGGTCCGGGATCGGTGTGTCGGCGGCGTCTCCGGGCTCGGGGTCCGGCGTCACCTCGCTGATCGGGGCGAGCAGGTCGGTCCGCACCAGGACGATCGCCCGGGTGCCGCCGTACGCGGATTCCCGCAGGTGGACGGAAATCCCGTGCCGCGACGCCAGCCGTGCGACCACGAACAGGCCGAGGCGGGGCTCGTCGGACAGCGCCATGATGCCGAAGTCGGGCGGGTCGGCGAGCATCTCGTTGAGCTCGTCGGTCTGTTCGTGCTCCAGGCCGAGGCCCTGGTCCTCGACCTCGATGACCACACCCTTGCCGACCACGTTGCCGCGCAGCTCCACCCGCGACTCGGGTGGGGAGAACGACGTCGCGTTGTCGATCAGCTCCGCGAGCAGGTGCACGAGGTCACCGACGACCGGGCCGCGCACAGCGATCGACGGCAGGGTGGCCGTCTTCACCCGCGCGAAGTCCTCGGTTTCGGCCGCGGCGCCACGGACCAGCTCGGCGAGCCCGACCGGGTGCCGCCACTGCCTGCCCGGCTGGCCGCCGCCGAGGATGATCAGGTTCTCGGCGTTGCGGCGGGCGCGGGTGGAGAGGTGGTCGAGCTGGAACAGCGTGTCCAGCTGGTCCGGGTCCTCCTGCTTGCGCTCGGCCTGGTCGAGCACCTTCAGCTGCCGGTGGACGATGACCTGGCTGCGGTGGGCGATGTTGAGGAACACCGCCTTGGTGCCCTCCCTGGTCTTGGCCTCTTCGACGGCGGCCGCGATGGCGGCCGACTGCGCCTTGTTGAAGGCCTCGGCGACCTGGCCGATCTCGTCGGTGCCGTGGTCGAGGAAGTGACCGCCCGCTTCGAGGTCCACGGGCTGTCCGGCACGGACCTGCTCGACCAGTTCGGGCAGCCGCACTTCGGCCGCGTCGAGGGTGTCCTCCCGCAGCCGCGCGAGCCGCGCGATGAAGCGCCTCGACAGCCGCAGGGCGACGAGCACGACCGCGATCGCGATCAGCATCGCGGCGGCGCCCGCGATGAGCGAGTTCACCAGCGTGCGGTCGGCGTCGCTGATGGCCGCGTTGGTCGCGTTCGCGCTCTGCGTGACGAAAAGCGTCATCATCGTGGTCGCCACCTGGTGGGCGGCGGTGCGCCACTGCTCCTGCGGAACGGGCAGCTGCTGGTTCGCCCCACCGGCCAGGAACGCCGCCTCGACCTGGTTGACGGTCTTCCATTCGGGGCTCGCGACGAGCTTGTCGTAACTCGCGCGCACCTCGGGGATCATCTGCGGCACGGACTGTTCGAGCTGGGCGTGGTACGCGCCGACCTCGCCGATGTACGCCCGCAGCTCGTCACCGCGGAGGCCGCCGGCCGCGAGCCCCGCGGCGGACAGGGCGTCGCTGCGCTGCATCTCCTCGGCGGCGTTGAAGATCGGGATGGCGGACAGCCGCGCGAACGCGTTCTCCGCGCCGCGGGCGGCCTGGGCCAGACCGGCGACGCCCTGGGTGAACTGGTCGATGATCTGGTTGTAGAAGGTGAACGCCTGCAGCAGCGGGACCTGGCCGGCGTCGACCTGCTGGCGGAGTTCGTGGATCTTCGCGTACAGCGCGGCGAACGTGGCGATGTTCTGCTTCACACTCGCCGGCACTGTGCTGTCGTCGGCGAAGCTGCCCTGCAGCACCGTGCTGATCTGGCCGGCCGCGGCGTCGGTCTTCGGCCGTGTGGCCAGCAGCGTCGGCCGGGCCGAGCCCTGTCCGGCGAGCACGCTCATCGTGAGCTGGCGCTCCTGCTCGGCCGCGACGATGAACGAGATGCCCGGGTTTTCGGAGCCGCGGATCTTGTTCGCGTAGTCACGCGCCTTCACCGCGTCCGTGATGAGGTAGCCCGCCAGCGCGATCCCGACGAGCAGTAGAGCGACGCTCGGAATCAGCGCGATCGAGAGCACGCGTGATCGAATCGACGACCCGCGGTTACGTCGAACAGAATTCTGCTTCACCGTGGCCCGTATTCCTTCCGGCAGTAGCTGCGGTTCGGGTCACCCCGGGGCTTTCTCACCCGGTTCCGACCAGCCGGATCAACCACCGTGGTCCGCATCGCCCGCGACGACGGTATGAGTAGCCGAGAGGCACGTCAAGTCCGGGTGCCCACCGCGAGCGGAATCGCGTGATTGACTCACAACCTGGTGCGAGGCTTCGGAAATCGACCACGGCACAACTGACGCCAATCGCACGGCGGTCACTCCCCGCCGACGCTGCCGGAGTGACCTGCGGCGCACCGTCGAGCGTCAGAAGTGTACGTACACCGGCACAGAAACGGTTCGGTGAGATCCGTCACGGACTTCCCGGACGTTCGATGATGATCGGCTTACCGGCGAGCGCGGCGGCCCACGCTGAGAGAAAAGGGTGAAATTGCCGACACTCGCCACGGAATCGTCGCTTTGCCCGGCCGGATTACCACTTTTCAGCGCCGAACGCCGTTCGGATGCCGGTGATTCCGGTCGCTCTGGTGCGGCAGCGACAGCCGGGGGTAGCCGGTCCCGGGTTCACTGTGGCCGGGATCGTCCTCACGCTTCCCGCCGCGCTTGAAGAGGTCGCGCAGCATCTCCCGGCACGCCCAGGCGAGCACGGCGATCGAGCAGGCGAGCACGGTGACGAGCACTGCCTCTACCGGGTAGCGCACGAGGACCTGCCCGAATTCGGCGAGCAGGAACCCGAGAGCCATACCGGCCAGAAGCGTGATGAGATAGGAAATCGGCACCTCTCGACTACGCGTCTCGGCCATCTCCGTCCCCCTTCAGCCGGCTTTCCCGCACCACGATTTCCGCTTGCCCGCGGGCCGGGGATCTTGCCCCGGCAAGGCCACGACCAGCGGGAACCAGGTGACGATCATAACCGGCGGACCCGGGAAAACACCCCAGTCGCTCACCCGAAGGGGCGATGCGCAGATCAATTCAGCGGCCCGGTCCGGCCATTATCGCGAATTTCGTTCGCAGTGGATTTCCGCTTCGGCGCGGTCACTCCGCACGGGCGAGCGTCACGCCGGAAACTCCGCCGCGAGGGTGTTCCAGAACATCAGCTCATAGCCCTGGAACAGCCGGGCGTACGTCCGGGCGCGGCCCGCGTCGAGCCGGCCGGCGTCGAGGCCCGCCTGGATCGCCGCGAGGGCCTGATCCTCGAGCCCCGGCGCGTCGGCGGCGAAGAAGTCGAAGAAGGCGCACGCGTCGTCATCGAAGCCGTAGTGCTCGCGCATGCCCGCGGCGATCGCGCCGCAATACCGGCCCCACGCGGCGAAGTTCGCGAAGATGGCAACAGCGACCTCGGCCGATTCGCCGTTCAGCGCCAGCCACGCGAAGTACGCTGGGTACGCCTGGCAGCCCACGCGCGGCAACTCGGTGCCGGGGTCCGCACCCGCGGCCGACACAAGCGCGTCGAGCTTGCCCAGCGCGAGTTGCTCCCCCGGCGCGAGCCCGCCGAAGAACTCCCGCGCCCGCGGCTCGTCCGCGCGCGCCGCCAGCTCGTGGAAGCTGCGCCAGTCACTGCGCACGATCCACTTCTCCTCGGCCGCGATCGCGGCGAACACGGCCCGGGCCGCGCGGCCGGTGGCCACCAGCGGCACGAGCCGGTTGTCGTCGTCGCGAGGCGCCAGCTCCGCTTGGATCGCGTCGAGCAGCTCGCGGGACGGGCTGGTCATGGGCACTCCTCGAGGTCCGGGCGGCGAGTCCCCATTCAATCAGGCGGGCCGGATCCACGCGGTGGGTAAATGACCGTTTCGGCCGGTTCAAGGACAGGTCCACGCCGGTGCCGAAGGTGGCCTCGATTCTCTATCCACACCGGCGGGGAGCCCCTACAGTGACGTGATCAGCCACCGTTGGAGGAGGGTCAGCGTTGACCACGCCCAAGTCCGTCGCCGAGCAGGCCGAGGGCCAGACGATCCCCAGTCTGCTGCTGCGCAACGCCACCGAGTACGGCGACCGCCCCGCGGTCACCTCACTCGACCTCGAAGGCCACCCGACGCTGACCTGGAGCGAGTTCCGCACCGCGATCGCCGAGGTGTCGCGCGGCCTGGCCGGGCTCGGGCTCGGCGGCCGCGACCGGATGCTGATCATGGCGCCCGGCAGCCCGGACCACCTCGTCGCCGACCTCGCCGCCGTGCACCTCGGCGCCATCCCGTGCACCGCGTACGCCACGCTCAGCCCGGACCAGATCCGTTACGTGGCAAGGCACAGCGCCGCGCCGGTGGTCGTCCTCGCGGGTGCCGGCGAGCTGGCCCGCTGGCTGCCGGTGCTCGACGACCTGCCGGCGCTGCGCCACGTCGTGGTGCTGGACGCCGAGTCGATCCCGGCCGGCGACCAGCGGTTCACCTCGTTCGCCGAGGTGCGCGAAACCGGCCGCGCGGCGATCGCCGCCGACCCGGGCGTCTTCGAAAGCTCGTGGTCCTCGATCCAGCCGGACGACCCGCTGGCGATGATCTACACCTCCGGGACCACCGGCGACCCGAAGGGCGTGGTGCTCTCGCACCACAACGCCATCCACGAGGGTTACGCCGTGCAGGCGATGCACGGCTCCCCGATGCACCTCACCAACATCGCGTACCTGCCGCTCGCGCACATCGCCGAGCGCGAGCTGTCGGTGTATATGCCGATCCTGTGGGTGGGCCACGTGCACACCCTCGCCGACCCGTCGGCCGTCGTCACGGCGCTCGGCCAGGTGCGCCCGCAGAGCTTCTTCGGCGTGCCGCGGGTGTGGGAGAAGATGGTGGCGGGGCTGAAGAACATGCTCGGCGCCGTCCCCGAAGACCGGCGTGCGGCGCTGCTGGCGGCCAACGCCTTGCTGCAGGAGGGGTACAAGCTCCGCAGCGCGGGCCAGGAGGTCCCGGCCGAGCTGGCCGAGCGCATCGCGAAAACCGACGAAACCGTGCTCGCCCCCGTCCGCGCGTTGCTCGGTCTCGACCAGGTTCTCGTCCCGGCGAGCGGCGCGGCCGCGCTGCCGTTGGAGGTGCTCTACTTCATCGCCGGTCTGGGCGTCGAAATCCTGGAGGTCTGGGGGCTGTCCGAGACGACCGGCGCGGTGACGGCGAACGGCGCGGGCGCGTTCCGCGCGGGGACCGTCGGGCGGGCGCTCGACGGCGTCGAGGTGAAGGTGGCCGAAGACGGCGAACTGCTCGTTCGCGGGCCCATCGTGTTCCTCGGCTACCTCCAGGCCGACGGTTCGATCGAGAAGGCGACCGACGACGAGGGCTGGTTCGCCACCGGCGACATCGGCACCGTCGACGAAGACGGCTACGTGCGGATTACCGACCGCAAGAAGGAACTGATCATCACCTCGAGCGGCAAGAACATCGCGCCGACGCACATCGAGGGGCTGCTGAAGGAGCACCCGCTGATCGGCCAGGCGGTCGCGATCGGCGACGACAAGCCGTACGTCACCGCGCTGATCGTGCTCGACGACGAGATCGCGCCCGGCTGGGCCGCCGCGAACGGCGTCGAGGGCGCGGACACCCTGGAAGAGCTGGCCGCGCACGAAAAGGTGCGCGCGGAGCTCGAGCGCGCCGTGGAATCGGCCAACAGCCGGCTGGCCCGCATCGAGCAGATCAAGCGCTACCAGGTGATCACCCGCCTCTGGACGCCCGAATCCGGCGAGCTGACGCCGACGCTCAAGCTCAAGCGACGCGTGATCAACGAACGCTACGGCGACGACATCGCCGGGCTGTACCCCGGCAGCCCGGCGCCCGCGCCCGAGCCGGCCGCGGGCGCCTGAACAACCTTGCCAAGGCCGACCCGCCGCTAAGCAATCCGGCTGGGGGTTTCCGTCCACTTGCGCAGGCGCGGCGGGACGCGCTTCTCCAGCCCGTAGTTCTCCAGGTGCGCGCTGAACACCTCGTCGAACGCGTTCTGCACCGTCTCGGTGTCCCAGACCGGGCGTTCGAGGATCGGCTGCTTCAGGTACGGCTGGCCCATCACGTGCAGCTGCGGGCCGTTGCACCGGATCATCTGGCCGGTGATCCCGTGTGAGCCCCCGCCGAGCAGGAACAGCACCACCGGCGCGATCTTCGACGGCGTGCGGTCCGGCGGGCACGCCCGCAGCGCGCGCTCCGACTTCCACACCATCCGCGTGTGCGCCACCGGGCACACGGCGTTGACGCGGATCCCGGCCTCCTCCAGGTCGAGCGCCCAGGAGTAGGTGAGCGACGCGACCGCGCCCTTGCTCGCCGCGTACACGCCGAGCTTGCGCTGGCCCAGCGAAGCACCGGAGGAGATGTTCACGATCGACCCGCCGGTGCCGCCCGCGACCATCGCCTTGATCGCGGCGAGCCCGGTGTACATCACGCCGAGGACGTTGACTTCGACCAGCTCCCTGGCCTGCTCGACATCGTCCTCCCACGGCAGTGCCTCGTAGTTCAGCCCCGCGTTGTTGACCAGCCCGTCGATCCGGCCGAATGCCCGCACGCACTCGTCCACGATCGCCTGAGCCTGGGCCGGGTCGGCCACGCTGTGCCCGCTGGCCACCGCCCGGCCGCCGTACGCGCGGATGTTCTCCGCCGTCCGCTCGGCCAGCTCCACGTCGACGTCGTTGACCACAACGGCGCCGCCCGCGCGGGCCACGTGCACGGCGAACGCTTCGCCGAGCCCCCGGCCGGCGCCGGTCACGACCACGGCCTTGTCCTGCATCAGCCCGTCCATAACCTCTCCCCACTGCATGCACCGGCGGGCGAGGGGCCGCACCGCCGGGCTCCTCACCAGTCTTGGTCCATTCGGCGCAACGAACAGGGCGACGGCGACGAACGGTGCCGGACCTGCGCCGAGCGAGTAACCGTCGATCAGCCCACCGGTACCTCCCGACGGGTCAGCGCCACCGGAAGCCGCGGCCCACCCGGGGTAGCCCGATCGGCTCAACAGCCGACGACATCCCCGTTCCCGGTCCACCTCCGGGTAATCAGCGGCATACTGGCTGTCGTCCCCGGTCACCGAACCTGTGACGCGCTGACCGGCGCTGTCACGGCACAGGCAGAATGCGGGAACGCTACGTTCGCCCGACCGGGGAGGGGGGAATGGTCACCCCGTGACGACCCACGCCAGTGCACCGCTGACCGCACCGCTGCGGAACGTTGAGTACCGCGTTCTGTGGGCGGCCGAGGCCATCTCGAGCGCGGGCGACCAGCTGGCGAAGGTGGCACTGTCCATCCTCGTCTACAACCGCACCGGCTCGGCGCTCTGGGCCGCGGTGGTCTACGCCCTCACCTTCCTGCCCGCGCTGGCGGGCGGGCTCGGGCTGTCCTTCCTGGCCGACCGCTACCCGCGACGAGCGGTGCTGGCCTCGAGCGCGACGGTCCAGGCGGTGCTCGTGGGGCTGATGAGCATCCCGGGAATGCCGCTCGGCGTGCTGTGCGGGCTGCTCGTCGCGGTGCAGCTGGCCGCTTCACCGGCGAACGCGGCGCAGAACGCGATCACCCGCGAGGTGTTCGACGACGACGAGCTGTACCTGCGCAGCCAGGACCTGCGCGGGATCACCACCAACACGGTGATGCTGCTGGGACTGGCGGGCGGCGGGCTGCTGGTGACGGCGGTCGGCTCGTCGTGGGCGCTGGCGCTCGACGCGGTGAGCTTCGCCGTGGCCGCGGCCATCGTCCGGGTCTGGGTGCGCGACCGGCCCGCGGCGGGCGGGGAGCAGACGACCTGGTTCGGGGCGACGCGGTGGGTGTTCGGGCAGCGACGGCTGCGGGTGCTGATCGCGCTGTCCTGGCTGGTCGGGCTCTCGGTGGTGCCGGAGGGACTGGCCGCGCCGCTGGCCCGTCAGCTGGGCGCGCCGTCCGCGGCGGTCGGCTGGCTGCTCGCCGCCGACCCGCTCGGCTTCGTGGCCGGGGCCTACCTGCTGTCCAAATTCGCCTCGGGGCCGACCCGGCAGCGGCTGCTCGGAGTGCTGGCCACCCTGTCGCTTGCCCTGCTCGCGCTGTTCCTGCTGCGGCCGAACCTGCCGGTCGCGCTGGTGCTGCTGGCACTGGCGGGCGCCATGGGGGCGTACATCATCACGGTCACCGCGACGTTCTCCACCTGGGTGCCGAACGAGATGCGCGGCGGCGCCGGCGGGCTGTACCGCACGGGGCTGCGCGTCGCGCAGGGGGTCGGCGTCGCGATCGGCGGGGTGGTCGCGCAGGCGACCGGTTCGGCCGTCACTGCCATCGCACTCGCCGGGGTGGCCGGCGTCGTACTGGCGATTCCCACCGCGTTCTCCTGGACCCGGGTCCGGCACGCGGTCGCCGCCGACACCGGGCTCTGAATCATGGCCGGATCACTGCCGCCGGCCCGGCGAAAGAAGTCCGGGCATCGAAACCGGACCGAACTGTTTTCACGCCTCGCGGTCACGCACGGGATCCACCTCCACTCACCAGGTCACGGAACAAGCACGGTCAGGTCCAGCTCAGGCTTCACGGTCCGACATCGTCCGGTACCTCCTCGTGACTGCAATTCGGGCGGAAAAGGGGCGGGGACGATTCAGGCCTCACGGTCCGACATCGGGAAAACACCTCCTGTGGCGCACCGCGCGGATGCGGAAGAAGCCGGTGCCGCAATTCGCATTCGGGATTCACCAGCCATCGGGGGAAGGTACCTCCGGGGCGAGGAGGCACACGAGTGGGCGGAACACGAATTCTGTCCTCGGGGAGGACTCCCTGCCGGGAAGTCGGTGAGTGCGATGATACCGGTAAGGCATACCACCACCACAGCGGGAACCATCACACGCCGACGACCCGAGAGACCGGAGGAGGCCGAGCCCGATGCCCGAGAACGGACACGCGCGCGGTGAACCGACGGACTCCGGTGACGGGGTACCCAAAGCGGCCCATGATCACCCCACCCGGAACCAGAATTCTCCGCGTGATGCACAAACTGCGACCGAACGGTCGCAGGGTGTCGGCGGCAGGCTGCGCTCGCTGATTTCCGCGAATCCGGTGTCCTCGTGGGATCTGTGGACGAAGCCGCGCCCGATGATCATTTTCCTGCTTTCCTGGGAAGCGGTCGCGGTCGCGCTGCTGACGTTCGCGATCGTCACCACCGGCGCGACCACCCTCGTCGACTGGGCGCGGTTCGGGATCCTCGCCGCCTGCGCCACGGTGCACATCCAGCTCACCCGGCGGCAGGAAGAGCGGCGGCGCAACCGGGTCACGGCCGTCCACATCGACCTGTCCGGCATCTGGGTCTTCCCGGGCGCGCTGCTGCTGCCGATCCACCTGACCCTGCTGCTGATCGTCATCGTCCGGACCCAGCGGTGGTTCAACTCGCGGCGGCCGCCGCACAAGTTCGTCTTCACTTCGCTGACCCACGCCGTTTCGGCGCTGCTGGCCCACCAGCTCTACCAGACTTTCGCGTCGGCGGAGCTGGCCCGGCTGAGCCCGGCGAACTCGCTGCAGGTCTTCGGCATCCTGATGCTCGTCGGCTTCTGTTACGCCGCGTTGCAGGCGATCGTCATCGGCAGCCTGCTCGCGCTGGGCGGCACCTCGGCGCCGACGTTGAGCAATGTGCTCGGCACCAAGGACGACAACCTGCTGGAGCTCTCGACGATCGGGCTCGGCACGATCGCCACCATCCTGCTCGTGGACATCCCGCCGGCGATCGTGATCCTGGTGCTGATCACCGTGCTCGGCAACCGGCTGGCGGAGATCAACCAGCTGCAGTCGGAGGCGCGGACGGACCCGAAAACGGGGATCTTCAACGTGCGCGGCTGGTCCGAATCGGCGGAGCGCGCGCTGGCCCGCTCCGCGCGCGGCGGCGAAATGCTGGCGCTGCTGATGATCGACCTCGACCACTTCAAGTGGATCAACGACACCTACGGTCACCCGGCGGGTGACGACGTGCTGCGCACGGTCGCGCAGACCCTCGACGAGATCACCCGCCCCAAGGACATCATCGGCCGGTTCGGCGGCGAGGAGTTCCTGATCCTGCTGCCGGACGTCGACGAGACGGCGTCGAAGGTGACGGCCGAGCGCATCCGCGTCGCGATCGCCGAACAGCAGATCGTCAGCACCGACAAGCGCGGCGGCCAGGCCCGGATCAGCGGCCGCACCGCGTCGATCGGGGTCGCGCTGCTCGGGCCCAACGGGGCCACTGTGGAACAGCTGCTGCACGCCGCGGACGCCGCCGTTTACGCGGCTAAAGAGGGCGGCCGCAACCAAGTGCGGTTCGCCGACGCGGATCAGTCGTTCACCGAGGGCCAGTCCTTCACCGAGAACTGAGCGCCCGTTTCCGGGCCTTCGCGTTTCCGGCCCGCCATTGGTCCGAAACTCGAATCCGATTAATCGCGTTCGGCTCCGGCCCGGGTGCGCGACGGCCGCATTCGCTTTCCGCCAGGTTTCCCGCAGGTTTCCCGAGCGGTAATTCATCGACGTCCGAAATAAGCGGTATGTTCGGCGCTGTCACGACCGGGGGCTATCCCCCGCCGACTCCGGGGGCTGTCACTGTGCCGTCCCGGCGGCCGGGCTGGCACCCTGGGACCCATGCCAGCCATCGACGACCGCGCCCCGGCCGCCGCACGCCCACGACGTCGCTGGTCGACGTCGGGGTGGCTGCTGCTTGTCCTCTTCATCGTGTTCGCCTTCGGGCTGATCGCCTCGCGCCCGGCGTCGCCGCCGGACCAGGGGCCGCCGACGGGTGACGTGCTGGCGGCGCAGAACGCCATCGAGGCGCTGGTGCACCCCGGCCCGCAGCCGAGCGCGCTCGCCCTGCTGCCCAAGGACTTCACCACCGTGATGGACGTGCGGCCGGGCGTGCTGACCGCGCGCGACGGGACCGTGCGGGCCGTGCACGTCGATGGCGGGTGCTCCGCGCCGTGGGGTGACGACAACACGAAGTGGGACTACTCCGTGCCGTGCAAGGCGCACGACCTCGGCTACGACCTGCTGCGCTACGCCGACAAAAAGGGCCACCCGCTGGACCAGCAGGTCCGCGCCTCGCTCGACGCCCAGCTGTCGAAGGACATGCACCACACCTGCACGCTGAACCCGATGGATTCGCCACGGACCTGCCAGCTCGTCGCGACGCTGTATTCGGCCGGGCTGGTGGTGAACTCGTGGCATCAGCGGTGGGGGCCGCCGGTGGGTGACCCGATCGGCGCGATGGTCATCGGCGTACTGGTCATCGGGGTGCTCCTGGCGTTCCGGCTGCGCGGCTGGCCCGCGGCGCGGCGGACCCGGCCCGTGGTGCGCCGGACCGGCCCGCCGACGCGGTGGGCGCTGTTCGGCGCGGGCGGCGCGGCGCTGCTGATGCTCGGCGAATCCGTGACCGCGCTCGCCGACTGGGCGGGCGCGCCGGAGCAGGCACTGTGGCCGTTGACCTGGCTCGCGCAGCTGACCCCGCTGCTGTTCTTCGCCGGCGGCCACGCCAACGAGGCGGGCTGGCAGGCCGAACGCGATCGCGGCTACCGGCACTATCTCGCCGAGCGCGCGAGCCCGTTGCTGCGGCCCGCGCTGATCTTCGCCGTGGTGGCGCTGCTCGTGCCGCTGGCGCTGGAACTGCTCGGCATCCCGGCGGGCACCAACGCCACGGTCATGCGGATCGCGCTGCACCCGCTGTGGCTGCTGGGCGTGTACCTGCTGATGATCGTCTGCGCGCCGGCGCTGCTGGCGCTGTACCGGCGGGCGCGTCTGGCGTCCGTGCTCATGCTGCTGGCCCTGGTCGTCGTGGGCGAGCTGGCGGCGACCTGGTCTGGCTCGCCACTGCCGCGTTACGGCGCGACGCTCGCGCTGGCGCTGCTGGCCCAGCAGCTGGCCTTCGCGCACGCCGACGGCGTTCGGCCGTCCCGGCGGATGCTGGCCGTGGCGGCAGTGGTGGGCGTCGGCGGGCTCGCGGTCGCGAGCTTTGTGCTGAGCGCCTCGCCGACGCTGCTGGGCAGCCCCGGCGCACCCGCGGCCCTGTCCGCCGCGCCGTGGGAAGTGCTGCTGCTGGGCGTCACGCAGCTGGGCCTGGCCGGGCTCTTCGCGGCGCCGCTGCGGCGCTGGGCGGCGCGGCCGGTGGTCCGGCGGGCGGCGGGGCTGGTGCTGCGCGCGCCGATGAGCCTGTACCTGGCGTTCCTGGCGGCGATGCTGCTGCTCGTCGCCGTCGTGTACCTCTCAGGCCCGATCGCCGACGGCCTCAGCTGGCTGGTCCGGCCGCGGATCGCGATGGCCGTGGCGCTGCTCGCGGTGCCCGCGGTCGCCGTGTTCTGGTGGTTCGAGCGGCACCCGGGCGCGACAGCCGGGGACGACGTCGAACCGCCGGTCCGCGTCCATACCGGGCCCGGCTGGCACGCGATGCTGCTGACCAGGGCCGCCGCCGTGCTCGGCATCGGCTACGCGACGGCGGGCGTGTTCGGCCTCGCGCTGGCCCGCTTCGGCGACGTCGCCGCGGACGCCGACCTGCTCGGCCTCCGCTTCGACCCGGTGCAAAGCCTGGTCCACCTCCTGCTCGGCGTGCTGCTGCTGCACACGATCCGGACCGGCGCGACCACGGCGGCGAGCACCTGGCTGGCCTGCGCGCTCGGCTGCATCCCGGCGTTGGCCGCCGCCTCGGACGGTGAGCCCTCGGGCGCCGCCACGGTCGTCCTGCATGCCGGAACCGCGGTATTCGCCCTGATCGCCGCGGCATCGTGCCTGGTCCCGGCCCGGCGGGCGGCCGGCGCGGCACCGGGCTGAGCCGGACACTCCGGGTATGACCGGCATTCCGCCGGTCGGGCGAGCAAGGCGCGGATGGCGGAACATGGGTGGTGCGTGCCACACCAAGAAGGGGATGTGTAAACCTACGGCAACCACGTCCCGGCACCATGCGTCTTCAACACCGGGACTGCAGGACTGACGAGAAGGAGCCGTCGCGTGGACTACCCGCCTCGGAACGGGCAAGGCGACCGCCGCCCCGCCCGCCCCTGGCAGGACCCGCCAGGGCGTGGACCGGCCCGCCGCGTCCCCCCGCCCGGGCGCGCGCCCCGCGAAGACGCCGAGTACGGCGCTCCCCGGGAGCCCCGCGACCCGCGCAGAGCCCCTCCTCGCCGCCCCGGCCCGCCGCCGGAGCGCGGGCCGGCCCGGCGGGTCCGCCGCAACTCCTTCCGCAGCGCCAAGATCGCCCTCACCGTGGTGTCGCTGCTGGTCATGGGCCTCACCGGGTATGCATGGGCCTCGTTCCAGGGCCTGGTCAACGGCCTGAACTACGCCGACGTGATCGACCCGAAGTCCGGCGGCGCCCAGCCGGCCGACGGCGCCCGCGACATCCTCCTGGTCGGCCTCGACAGCCGGACCGACGCGCAGGGCAACCCGCTCTCCCAGCAACTGCTCGACCAGCTGCGCGCGGGTGAGTCCGACGGCGAGCTGAACACCGACTCGCTGATCTTCGTGCACATCCCGAACGACGGCAGCAAGGCCGTCGCCATCTCGCTGCCGCGCGACTCGTACGTGGACATCCCCGGCGGCTACGGCACGCACAAGATCAACTCCGCGTACGCCCGCGCGATGCTCCAGGCCCGCAAGGACCTGCAGAAACAGGGCATCACGGACCCGAAGGAGCTCGACGTCAAGGCCAACCAGGCCGGCGCGAAGGAGCTGATCTCCACCGTCGAGGAGCTCACCGGGTCCACGATCGACAACTACGCGGCGATCAACCTGCTCGGCTTCAGCGACATCACGCAGGCCATCGGCGGCGTCGACGTCTGCCTGGCCGACAACGTGAACGACACCTACTCCGGCGCGAACTTCACCAAGGGCGTGCACACCATCTCCGGCGTGCAGGCGCTCGAGTTCGTCCGGCAGCGCCACGGCCTGCCCCGCGGCGACCTCGACCGCGTCGTGCGCCAGCAGGTGTTCATGGCCGGCATGGCGCGCAAGGTGCTCTCCGCGGGCACGCTGACCGACCCGACGAAGCTGAACGCGCTGATCGACGCCATCAAGAAGTCCGTGGTGCTCAACCAGAACTGGGACATCTTCGGCTTCGCCGACCAGATGAAGGGCCTCACCGGCGGCCAGCTCGAGTTCCGCACCATCCCGGTGGAGAACGTCGACTACCAGACCCCGAGCGACGGCTCCGCGATCAAGGTGGACCCGGCGCAGGTCCGGGCGTTCGTGCAGGGGCTGGTCCCGCAGCAGCCGGGCCAGCAGCAGGCGCCGCCGCCCGCCGCCGACAGCGCGAACAAGGCGACCACCGTCGACGTCCGCAACTCCTCGGGCCGCACCGGCCTGGCGGCGAGCGTTTCCAAGGAACTCGCCGGCAAGGGCTTCACCGCGGGCGACACGGCGAACGGGACCTCGCGCAAGACCACCGTGATCTGGGTGCCGAAGGGCGGGAAGACCGCCGGACAGGCGGTCGCCGACGCGCTGGGCACGAAGGCCACGGTCCAGGAGGACAAGAGCGTCAGCGCCGGGCACGTGATGATCTTCCTCGGCACGGACTACTCCCCGTCCACCTCGAGCTCGGGCGGCTCGAACGCGGCCGGAGCCCCGGCCGCGGCCAGCGCCCCGTCCTCCCCCGCG
The DNA here is from genome assembly GCA_036502365.1 of Amycolatopsis sp. Lineage (GTDB taxonomy): Bacteria > Actinomycetota > Actinomycetes > Mycobacteriales > Pseudonocardiaceae > Amycolatopsis. The sequence continues at coordinate 2,749 of DASXYS010000144.1, read as the reverse complement.
GCCCCGCCCGCCGGGGGCAGCCCGGCCGACAAGCCCATCACGGCCGACGGCGTCCCCTGCGTCAACTGACCTGTTCAGGCCAGCGCGGTACTCCGTTCGGAGCAGCTGCCGAAATCGTCACCAAAGTCTTCGGCGAAACCGCGTAAGGAAAAGCCCACTGCCCACTTTCATACACGTGAGAAGCGCACGCGTTCGCGGTAACGACAGCGGATACGACGCGGTGGAGCGTGATCAGGGCAGGGGACGAGGAGTGGTGATCGACGTTGAGCACTACCAGCGGATACTCGGGGACGAGCTCCGCAAGCTCAGGCGTGGGCGCGGCTGGACGCGCAAGGAGTTGAACCGGCATCTGCAGAGCGAAATCTCCCTGCAGACGCTGGCGACGTACGAGCTGGGCACGCGCCAGTGTTCCGTGGTGCGCCTGGTCGAGCTGTGCGTCGCCATGGACGAGCTTCCCCAGGATCTGCTGGCGAAGGTACACAGACGCGTATTCGTGGAAGAGCCCGGCCGCGTCCGGGTCGACCTGCACCGGGTGATCGCGGAGGCCGCCCCGGAGCTGCTGCCGCTGCGCCGCTGGGCGGAAGACCGCCTCCGCCAGGCCGCCGACCCGGGCCCGGACTCGAGTTCGGCGGAAGTGTCGCTCGACCTCGCGGCGCTCGAACGCATGGCGCAACTCTGCGACTTGCCGACCGTCGACCTGATCACCCACCTTCGCAAGCTCCAGCCCAGCTGAGGTTTGGGCTCGGCCTTGCCGGGGATCGCTGCCGGACTCTGTTCGGGATCTGCTGCTCGGCTCCGTTCGGAATCTGCTGCGGGGCCTCGTTCGAGATCCGCGAGCTTGGCCGAACTTGACCCCGTCTGGCACGAGGGGGACTTTCGCGTCGTCGAGGGCCGCGAAGTCCCCTTCACCGCCGGGTTCTCGGGTTCCCGCACCGAGCGCACACCACCTGCGCCGCATCACGGAGACCTGCACCGCTGCACCACAGAGACTTTCGCCTGCCCGGATGTTCCCGCTCCACCACCGGCGACGCCGAGTGGTCGCCGCTGCGCGCCCGGCGGCCGCCTGCCCTCGGACCGCCGGGCCACCCGTGACCGCTCGGCGGCGCGAACGTCCCCCTCGCGCCGCCGAGCACCGGGTAGCCCTGGACGTCGCCAGGCGTTGTCACCTCAGCCGAGCAGCTCGTAGTCACCTTACTCAGAGTAGATTACTGTCGGTAGAGTGCTCCTGTGACCACCGCGAAACGCAAGCGCATGCCTCGAGCCGAACGAGAACGGCAGATGATCGAGGTCGCGGAGCAGGTGTTCAGCGAGCGCGGTTACACGGCAGCCTCGATGGACGAGATCGCCGAACTGGTGGGCGTGTCGAAGCCGATGCTGTACGAGTACTTCCACTCGAAGGAGGGCTTGCTGCTGGCGTGCATCGCGGAGTCGAGGGCGGCGTTGCGCGAGGCCACGGAGCGGGCGACGGTCGGCGCCGAGACCGCGGAAGAGGCGCTGCGACGCGGATTGCTGGCGTTTTTCGTGTTCATCCGCGAGCGCCGTCAGGCCTGGTCGCTGCTGCGGCACGAAACGGCGTTGATCGGCACGCCGGCCGCCGACGAGATCGAGCAGACCCGCCGCCAGCAGACCGACCTGATCGCCGCGCTGGTGAGCGGCCACCTCGACAGCGAGGACGAGATGCGCGCCGAAGCGTCCGCCGAACTCGTCGTCGGGGCCTGCGAGCGGCTCGCGATCTGGTGCGAGCGCTTCCCCGCCGTGACCCCCGAAATGGCGACCGGCTACGCCATGGACATGCTCTGGTCCGGACTGTCACGATCCGGCCGCTGAGACGCCCGTGAAGATGCGCGTGCATTAGGCCATTCGGTCGTCACTCAGCGCTCATTCCCTCTCGTTACTTGTGACACAGAGTTTTCCTACTGTATCGATGACACTGTAGAAAGACTGATGGAGAGTCGCGGGGAGCAGAAAATCGCGTCATGAACGTGCGGTGGCCGAGTCCCGGCCAGTAACGCATGCTGATGACGAGAGGGGTGGGACAGTGGTGGAGACGATCACAGCGACGTACCTGCACGACAACGAAGACTGGACGATCACCGTCAACGGCCGAGGCAAGGAGCTGTCGGCGAAGGCACCGGGGATCATTGCTGCCCGTGACCGCGCCGACCAGCTGGTGGAACAGGTCGCCCCGGACGGGCGACCCACGGTCGTGCACCTGCTCAACGGCAGTGCGCTGGAGTTCACCAGCACCTACATGACCGCCCGGCTGACCCTCCCGGAGATCGAACCCCTGCAGGTCCCGCCCGCGGGCACGAAGTCCGCGACGGGCGCTGCTGCCGCCGGCGCTGCCTCGGCTGGTGCCGCGGTTCCTGACGGTGAGGCGCCCGCGGGTTCGGCGGCTGCGGATCCCGCCTCCGCTGGTTCTGATGGCTCCGCCGCCGCCGGTGGTTCCGCGCCTGCTTCCAGCGCCACGCCCGTCACCGCTCCGGTCGATCCGGCTCCGCCGTCGTCCGGGACTCCAGCGGCCACCTCGGCTCCGGCCGACGGCCCCGCGAACGCCGACTCGGTGTCGGTACCCGGCCAGGCCTCCGCCTCCGCGACTCCGAGGTCCGCCAAGCCGCAGCTCCCGTCGAGCAAGCAGCTCTCGAAGGAGGTCGAGGACCGCAAGCCCGAAGCGCCGAGCCGTCCCGGCGTCCCCGCGGGTGCCTCGGCGAAGCCGCCGATAACTCGCGCCTGACCAGAACCAGCCCCG
>DASXYS010000143.1:0-16436 GCA_036502365.1 Amycolatopsis sp. | reverse complement strand
CCGCCGAGGACCCGGCGGCGATCGGGGAGTTCCTGGCCGGATTCACCGGCGAGCTGGCCGCGTCCGGCGAACTGGTCGACACCCAGGGACTGACCGCGCCGGTGCTGGCCCGCCGGGTCCGGCTGCGGGACGGCGTGCCGGTTGTCACCGACGGCCCGTTCGCCGAGACCGAGGAGGTCATCGCCGGCTACTGGATCGTCGACTGCGCCGGGTTCGACCGCGCCACCGAGATCGCCGCCCGGCTGAACCGGGCCCCGGGCCGGCCCGCCGACGCCGGCGTGGTGATCCGGCCGCTGCTGGAGTCCGAGCCCGACGCCGACGACCTCTGATCGGCGTGACGATGAACGACGACTCGATCGAGGACGTGATGCGGCGCCTCACCCCGCGGGTCCTCGGCTCGCTGGTGCGGCGCTACGGCCGTTTCGACCCCGCCGAGGACGCCGTCCAGGAGGCCCTGCTGACCGCCGCGCGGCATTGGCGCGACAACGGCATCCCGGAACAACCGTTTTCCTGGCTGCTCCAGGTCGCCTCGCGCAAGCTGATCGATCTGCTGCGGGCCGAGCAGGCACGGCGGCGGCGTGAGACCGCGGCCGCCGGCCAGGTGCTGCCAGTGGAGCGGGGCAGCCCGGGGGAGGACCGGGACAACGCGGACGACACGCTGATCCTGCTCACCCTCTGCTGCCACCCGTCGCTGTCCCCGTCGTCGCAGATCGCGTTGACGCTGCGCGCGGTCGGCGGGCTGACCACCGCCGAGATCGCCCGGGCCTTCCTCACCTCGGAGGCCACCATGACCCGGCGGATCTCCCGCGCCAAGCGGACCGTCACCGGCAGCGGGGTGCCGTTCCGGATGCCGCCGGAAACCGAGCTCCCGCAACGGTTCGGCGCGGTCCTGCACGTGCTGTACCTGATCTTCACCGAGGGCTACACCGCGACCTCGGGACCGGACCTGCACCGGGCGGACCTGGCCGCGGAGGCCATCCGGCTGGCCGAGATCACCGCCGCGCTCCGGCCGGACGACGGTGAGGTGACCGGGCTGCTGGCGTTGATGCTGCTCACCGACGCCCGCGCCCCGGCCCGGGTGAGCGAGCACGGCGAACTGGTTCCCCTGCGCGAGCAGGACCGGACGCGGTGGAAGGCCGAGCCGATCCGGCGCGGCGTGGACCTGATCACCCGGGTCTTGCCACGCGGCCCGGTCGGCCCGTACCAGCTGCAGGCCGCCATCGCGGCGATCCACGACGAGGCGCCGAGCCACGAGGCCACCGACTGGCGGCAGATCGTCGCCCTCTACCGGCTCCTGATGCAGGTCTCCGCCGGCCCCGTCGCGCAGCTGGGCCACGCCGTCGCCGTGGCCATGGCGGACGGGCCGGCCGCAGGCCTGGAATTGCTGGACGCGCTGGACGACCCCCACCTGGCCGACGATCGCCGGCTGCACGCGGCCCGCGCCCACCTGCTGGAGCTGACGGGTGACCACGACGCCGCGCGCGTCGCCTACACCCGGGCCGCCCGGCTCGCGACCAACCTCCACCACGTGCGCTACCTGACCGAGCGCGCGCGGCGCCTCGCGTAGTGCCGGCCACCTTCGAGGACGTGAAATGACGGCAAACGAGGAAATCCGCCCGTACCGGATCAGGATTCCCGACGAGGACCTGGCCGATCTGCGGGACCGGCTCGACCGCGTCCGCTGGGCGCCGGAGCCGGACGGCGGCGACCAGGGCTACGGCGTGCCGGTCGCCAGGGTGCGGGGGCTGGCCGAGCGCTGGCGCCACCACTATGACTGGCGCGCCTGGGAAAGCCGGTTGAACGCGCACCCGCAGTACACCACCGTCATCGACGGCACGCGGGTGCACTTCCTGCACGTGCGCTCGCCGGAGCCGGCCGCGCTGCCGCTGGTGCTCAGCCACGGCTGGCCCGGTTCGGTCGCGGAGTACCTCGACGTGATCGGCCCGCTCAGCGACCCGCGACGGCACGGCCTCGACCCGTCCATCGCCTTCGATGTCGTGGTGCCTTCGTTGCCCGGCTTCGGGTTTTCCGGTCCGGCGGCCGACACCGGCTGGGGGCCGCGGCGGATCGCCGGGGCGTGGGCCGTCCTGATGCGGCGTCTCGGCTACGACCGGTACGGCGCGGCCGGCAACGACTGGGGCTCGGGCATCTCCCTCGAACTCGGCCGGGTCGTCCCGGACCGGGTGCTCGGCGCGCACGTCACGCAGACCTGGGACCCGCCCCCGGACGACGACCCGAAATGGGTGGCGGAGCTGGGACCGAAGGACAAGGCCACGTGGGAAGCGTTCCAGGACTACGTGACCAACGAAGCCGCGTACGGGGCGGTGCAGTCCCAGCAGCCGCAGACCCTCGCGCACGCGCTGGCCGACTCGCCCGTCGGGCTGCTGGGCTGGAATGCGCAGGCCATGCACCGGCACGGCCTGGACGACGACGCCGTGCTCACCCACGTGACGATCCACTGGCTGACCGGCACCGGCGGCTCGGCCATCCGGATCTACGCCGACCATGCCCGGGAGGAGCCCGCCACCGGCCCCACCACCGTCCCGCTCGGCGTCGCGCAGTTCCCGGGCGATCTTGCCTCGATCCGGGTCTTCTCCGAGCACCAGCACCCCATCGTGTCCTGGAACGAGTACGACCGCGGCGGGCACTACGCCGCCCAGGACGCGCCGGACCTGCTGGTCCAGGACCTCCGCGAGTTCTTCACCGCGGTGCGGTCGCGCTGATCTGCGCCGCGTGGGGCCTAGTGTGAGGTGAGACGAGGTGAGCGCGCATGAAGTTCCGGACATATACGGCTTACAGCATCGCCTGCGCGATCGTGTGGGCAGTGATCCTGATCGTCGTCGCCACGGTTTCCCCGCAGAAACTGCAGATCTTCCTGATCGTTTTCTTCGGGTGGGCGATCGGATGGCTCTCGGCCACGATCGCGCGGTCCGTCTACCCGCCGCCGCGGCAGAGCGGCCATCCGACGTAACGGGCCGGCGGCCTCCGGTGCGGAACGCGGACGTCCGCACCGGAGACCGGCGGGGGAGCGGGCCGGTGCTACGGCCGGCCGGCGGCGCCGTTGGCCGGGCTTGCGCTGAAGGAGAAGGAGTTCGTGCCCAGGCCCTGGCCGCCCTGCCAGATCTCGAACCCGGCTTCCGCGTCGATCAGGTAGGCGCCGGCGCCGGTGGTGCCGCGCTGCACGGAGTCGTTGACCAGCCCCTTCACATCGAGGTTGGTGACCGAGGTGCTGCCGCCTTGCAGGACATAGGAAACGATGTTCCAGGACGTCTGGCGGCCGGTGTAGACGTCCCAGTTCAGCCCGCTCACCGACACGGTCCCCACCTTGGAGCCGAACGGGCCGACCCCGCCGCGGGAGTTGATCCAGATCATGATCTCGCTGTCGTCCGGCTGCCCGCCGGTGGTGGGCGCCGAGTTGGTCCACAGGTCGTAGGCCACGTCGTACGCCCCGGTGCCCGGTTGCGTGGTCGACCACGAAGAGGTCGCGCTGCCCAGGTTGCTCACCTGGATCGGCAGGCCGCTGCTGGTGGTGCAAGCGCCCCAATGGCAGCCCTTGTAGATCGACGGGTACGTGGCGGGCGCGCCGCCGGAGAGGTTGAAGTTCGCCGTGCTCACCGTCCACCCCGTGCCGGACGTGGTCGTCACGCACTGGGGATCGGAGGAGTTCCACTCGTTGTTCTGCAGCGTGTACTCGCCGCCGGCCAGGCTGATGGTGCCCTGCGGCTGGCAGTTGGTTTCGGCCGGTGCGGCGGTGGCACCGGGCGCGGCGACGGCGGCCAGCGCGAGGCAAGCTGCCGCGGCGGCGGGCACTGCCCGCAGGTGGGTCAAGACTCGTGGGGTCATGGACGGATCCCTTCGGCTCGGGCCCCGGCCCGTTCTGGGAGCGCTTCCACAAACGGTGGCAGCGCACCCCGTCCGGGAAGGAGCGGGGGAGGTCGCGGGGGACGGCGACCGGGGCGGGACACTCGCCCGTCGGCGGCCGGGCGCGCAGGTCTGGCGAAACCACTCGCGGCCCGGACGAGGTCTGAACCACTGCCGCGACAGGTCTTGATTGAAGCCCGGGGGACGAGGGCTCGTCAAGGTCCGGGGGCGCCAAGATCACCGCGTCCGGGAAATACCCAGGGGTGCGTCGATCCGCGGGCGGCTCGCTCGTCGTAGGGGTAAGAGGGCCGGAACCGGGCCCGGAGCCAGGAGGCAACGAGATGGCGAAATACCTGTTCCTGATCTACGGGGACGAGCAGGCCTGGGAAGCGGAGTCCGAGCAGGACCGGGCGGACAAGCGGGCAGGGCACGGCGCGTTCGCCGCCGCGGCCGGAGCGGCGATCGCCGGCGGCAACGAGCTGCTGCCGGCGGCGACCGCGACGAGCCTGCGGGGCACCGGGGGCGAGCGCCCGACGGTGACCGACGGGCCGTTCCTGGAGAGCAAGGAGGTGCTCGGCGGCTACTACTTGGTGGAGGCGCCCGACCTGGACGCCGCGACCACGCTCGCCGGGAAGCTGCCGGAACTCGCGGCGGCGCACGGCGGCGTCGAAATCCGGCCGATCCGCACGATGGGCTGAACGGGGCGCCGCGGGATGACCAGCGAGGCCGAAGTCGGCGAGGCGGTCGCGCAGGCGCACCGTCGCGAGTGGGCCCTGGTGCTCGCCGCGACGGTGCGCGTGGTGCGTGATCTCGACCTCGCGGAGGAGTGCGCCCAGGAGGCGTACGCCCAGGCACTGCGGACCTGGGCCGTCAGCGGGGTGCCGGAACGGCCGGGCGCCTGGCTGACCACCGTCGCGCGCAACCGGGGGAGGGACCTGTTGCGGCGGGAGTCGGTGCTGCGCTCGGCGCTGCCGTTGCTCGTCACCGACGAGGTCGTGGCCGGGCCGGAGCCTGCGGAGTTCGACGACGACCGGCTGCGCCTCGTTTTCACTTGCTGCCACCCCGCGCTGTCCCGCGACGCCCAGGTGGCGCTGACCGCGCGGCTGGTCTGCGGTCTGTCCACTGTGGAGGTCGCACGGGCGTTCCTGGTCCAGGAGACGGCGATGGCGGCGCGGATCACGCGGGCGAAGAAGAAGATCAGCGGGGCCCGGATCCCGTACCGCGTGCCCTCGGCCGAGGACCTGCCGGAGCGGGTCGGCGCCGTGCTCGAGGTCGTGCACCTGGTGTTCACCACCGGTCACGTGGCGCCGGTCGGCGCGCAGCTGGTGCGGCGGGACCTGGTCGAGGGGGCCGTCCACCTGGCCCGCACCCTGTACCAGCTGCTGCCGGGCAACGGTGACGTCGCCGGGCTGCTGGCGCTGCTGCTGTTCACCGACGCCCGCCGGGAGACCCGCCTCTCCGGTGACGGGCACCTGGTCCTGCTCGACGAGCAGGACCGCTCCCGGTGGGACGCCGGCCAGATCGAGGAGGCCGCCGCGCTGCTGGCGGAATCACTCCGGCGCGCGGGCCCGACGAGGTATTCGGTCCAGGCCGCGATCGCCGCGGTCCACGCGGAGGCGCCGACGTGGGCGGACACCGACTGGGCGGAGGTGAGCGGGCTGTACGACGTGCTGCGGCGGCTGTGGCCCTCGCCGGTGGTCGAGCTGAACCGCGCGGTCGCGATCGGGTTCAGAGACGGTCCGGCGGCCGGCCTCGCCGCGCTCGCGCCCCTGCTCGACGAGCCGGCGCTGGGCACGTACGCCTACTTGAGCGCCGCCCGCGCCGACTTCCTCCGCCGGCTCGGCCGTTGGGCGGAAGCGGCCACCTCGTACGAGGAAGCCTTGGCACTGAGCGGAAACGAGGTGGAGCGCGCCTTCCTGGCCGGACGCCTCGAAGAGGTGGCCGGCCGGCTCGGCTGACTTACGCGCCGGAGGCCGCGGTGACGGGGTCTCCGGCGGTGGGACCGGATCGAGCCGAGGCCTGTGCTCGATACCGCCCCGGTGTGGTGCCGAATTCCCGTTCGAAGGCATGGGAAAGCGCGTACGGGCTGCCGTAGCCGACTCGGCCGGCGATGGCGGCCAGGGTTTCCGGGGTGTCCCGGAGCAGGGCGGCGGCCCGGATCAGGCGCCACCAGGTCAGGTACGCCATCGGCGGGCGGCCGACCAGAGCGGTGAACCGGCGCGCCAAGGTGGGACGGGAGACGCCCGCCTCGGCCGCCAGCCGATCGAGGCTCCACGGCGCGGCCGGGTCGGAGTGCACGGCCCGCAGGGCGGCGGCCGCCACCGGGTCGCCCAGCACACCGGGCCAGGCGCCACCGGTGGTCTCGGACATCCAGGAGCGGATCATGTAAACGAAGAAGAGGTCGAGCAGGTTCGGGAGCGCGACGCAGGCGCCGGGCCGCCGCTCGTCCAGTTCACCGGCGAGCAGGTCGATCGCGGCGCGGAGCTCGAGGTGACTGCCCACCCGGCTGGGCAGGTGGACGACCTCGGGCAGCTCGGCCATGAGCGGGTGCATCCGGCTGCAGTCGAGCCGGTACTTGCCGCAGAGGATCTCCGTCTCCTCGTCCTCGGGGCGGACCCGGTGCCCGGCAAGCCATTTCTCGAACGGCACCGCCTTCTTCGCGGCCGCCGCGCCGACGGGGGAGCCGGCGAGCACGTGGCCGGTGCCGTGGGGCAGCAGCACCGCGTCACCCACGCCGAGGGAAATCGGGGCGCCGCCGTCGGGCCGCAGCCAGCAGCCGCCCTTCAGGACGACGGCGAAGCCCGCGCCGACGTACGGATCCAGCCGCACGCACCAGCTTCCCTTCATCCCCACCCGAGTGAACGAGGGGCGCCCCAGGCGCACGGCAGAGATCGCGTCGCTCACCACGTCCATCGGCACAGGGTATCTCAGGTGAGCTGATCGCTTATTTCCTTGAGCTGGATACGCATTGAGAGGCTCGTTCGATCTTCGTAGGGTCGAACGTATGACAGACGAGAAGAGCTTGGTGCTGGGGGAGGTCGAGGTCATCCGGGTGCGGGAGTGGCACCGGCCGTTCGTGTCCGCCGCCGGCCTGTTCCCGGGGGTCGCGGCCGGGGTGTGGCAGGCCAATGAGGACTGGCTGGCGCCGGACCACTGGGAGCCGGACACCGGCTCGGCGGTGCTCGCGCTGCAGTCGTGGGTGCTGCGCAGCGGCGGGCGGACCGTCCTGGTCGACACCGGAGTGGGCAACGGGCGCGAGCGGCCCGGCATGCTGCGGTTCCACCGTCAAGAGGGCGATTTCCTTGGTCTGCTGGCGAAAGCCGGTGTCCGTCCGCAGGACGTCGACGTGGTCGTCAACACCCACCTCCACGTGGATCACGTCGGCTGGAACACCGTCGACGTGGACGGGGAGTGGCTGCCGACCTTCCCCAACGCCCAGTACCTCATCCCGGCCGCCGACGACTTCCACTACGGCCGCGGCGATGACCGGCCGGAGGTCGAGCGGCTGATCTACGAAGACAGCATCGCGCCCGTCCACCGGGCCGGCCAGTCAGTGCTGTGGGACGGCCGGCACCGCATCGACGAACATCTCACCCTGGAGTCCGCGCCCGGTCACACTCCCGGTTCTTCCGTGCTGCGACTGGCCTCGGGCAGCGACCGGGCGGTCTTCGTCGGGGACCTGCTGCACAGCCCGGTGCAGATCCTGCAGCCCGGTTGCAACAGCAGCGCCTGCCTGGACCCGGACCAAGCGGCGGCCAGCCGCCGCCGGATTCTCGAGCGGGCTGCCGACGAACGGGAATTGCTTGTCCCCGCGCACTTCGGTGGCTCGGGCGCGGTGGAAGTGCGGCGGGACCGCGGCGGGTTCGCCCTCGGTCCGTGGGCCGAGTTCGGTCCGAAGAGGACGGTTCCGGCCTTCGAATGAGGATCCGGCAGCGGGCGTTTCATCGGGATTTCATCGGCGGTCACTAGCGTCTCGCCGGTGCCGGGCCCCAGCGCCCCCATCCCCAGTGCCCGAATCCAGGGATCAGGAGACCTCGTTACTCATGAAGACAGCTCTGCGCTCGCTGTGCTTGGTGGCCGTGCTGGCGACGGCCGGCTGTGGCGGCGGTGCGATCGGAAGCCAGGTGCTGTCCGGCGTGGGCGGCCGGTCGAGCCTGCCGGCCATGCCGCCCCTGCCGTCGGCCCCGGTCCGTACGCCGGTCACGACCGCGCCGGCGTCGAGCGCCGGGACCGGGATCGGTTCGGGGGTCAACGTGTTCGCCTCGATGAACGCGTGCGACCTGATCGGCCCGGACCAGCAGCCTTACCCGTTCGGCGACGGTGAGCGGACCCATCCGGGCGCCCACGGCGAGGCGTGTGTGTATTCCCCGCGCGACCGGGCGGCGGTGTCGATCCAGTTCCTCGACGCCACCAAGGCCGAGGAGATGACGGACCACGCCGGCACCAACGGGAAGGTCCTGCCGGTCACCGTCGGCAAGCACAGCGGTCTCCAGATCGACAACGGGCTGGCCACCTGCATGGTGGTGATTTCCGTGGGCGAGGCCGACAGCGCCAAAGTCTCGCTGGAAGCGGCGCACGAGTCGCTCGACGAACTCTGCGGCTACGCGCGGCGGATCGCCGAAGTCATCGAGCCGAAACTGCCGGCGGTCTGACGCCGCCCGCGAACCGCTGACGGCGGAGGAGATCGATGAAGGCGCTGGAACCGGCCGACCCGCGCACGGTCGGGCGGTACCGGGTGTTGGCCGAACTCGGCCGCGGCGGCATGGGCCGGGTGCTGCTCGGTTCGACCGCCGACGGGCGGCTGGTCGCGATCAAGCTGATGCACGCGTTGCCCGGCACGGAGGCGGATTTCCGCGCGAGGTTCCGGCGTGAGATCGCCGCTTCCCGTGCGGTGTCGGGTACTTACACCGCGGCGGTGATGGACGCCGACCCCGAAGCACCGGCGCCCTGGCTGGTCTCGGTGTTCGTGCCCGGACCGCCGCTGAACGACGTGGTCGCCGGCACCGGGCCGCTGCCGGAGCTACCGGTGCGCCGCCTGGCCGCCGGGCTCGCCGCCGCCCTGCTCGACATCCACCGGGCCGGCCTGGTGCACCGGGATCTCAAGCCCTCCAACGTATTGCTTGCCGCCGACGGTCCCAGGGTGATCGACTTCGGCATCGCGCGGGCGGCCGACGGGCCGGATCAGGGCGGCCTGACGCAGACCGGTTATCTCATCGGCACCCCCGAGTACATGTCCCCGGAACAGGTCGGGGGCCAGGTGCTGACCCCGGCCAGCGATGTGTTCTGCCTCGGCGGCGTGCTGGTCTACGCGGCGACCGGCCGTAACCCGTTCACCGGCGGTTCGCCCGCGCGGACGCTGTACAACGTCGCGCACGGCCGGCCCGCCCTCACCGGGCTTCCACCCGGGCTGGACTACCTGGTCCGGTCCTGCCTGGCCAAGGATCCCGCCGCCCGGCCGAGCCCGGCCCAGCTGCTCGACCTGGCCGGTGAACTCCCGGCCTCGGCGCGGGTCTGGCCGGTGGCGGTGCACCGGATGATCGCCGCGCAGCAGGCCGAAGCCGAGCGGTTCTTCCACGCGCCGGAACAGACCGACGTGCTGGAGCGGATCGGCTTTCCCGCACCCGGTGGCACTTTCCCGCGGCCGGGACCCGAATCCTGGCCGACCACGGCGTCGCCGGTGAGCCGGCCCAGAAAGCGCTGGCCCGTCATGACGGCGCTCGCGGTGGCCGGCGCATTGGCCGTGACCGCCGTCGTCCTGGTGGTGATCAAGGGGAACGGTTCGGACGCCGTCGCCGGGCCACGGACGAGCACCGCCACGACGCCACCTGCGCCGGTCAGCTCCGCGCCCCCGAGCGTCGACCGCTACACCAGTCTCCGGACCTTCGCCCAGAACTACGTCCAGGCCGCCAACGAAGACGCCGCCGGGGGCAAAGCCGACCGGGTCAAGAGCTTCCACTGCGGCAGCGACCAGGTCGGCTGGGTGTACCTGAACATGTCGGTCGACCGGACCCACCCGCGCGCCGAACTCCAGGACGTGCAGCTGGTGAACGACCGGACCGGCGCCGCCACGGTCGGGTTCGGCCAGAGCCCCGGCGCGGACCCGATTCCGGTGGTCAAGCTCCAGATCAAGGCGCAGGGAGCGAACAGCTGGTGCGCGGTCGCGTGGTGACCGACGGCCATCCGGACCAGCCCGCTGCGGCGTTCGCCGGTATTTCGCCACGAAACGGCGTCAGGTCGTGTCGGAGCGCGACGTCCCGGCGTCTCACCGGTATGGACGGTATCGAGAGCCTCCGGCACGCGATCGAGACGATCCCCATTCCCGGTGCGCCACCGCGCCTTTCCCGGCAGGGCGCGGCCGTCGGGCTGGCGCTGCTGGACACCTCGCTGCGGCTCAACCACGTGCGCCGGCTGACCGAGCGGCTGACCGTGGTCGACCACGGCACGGCGCGCCGGAGCACCGAGGTCGACGTCAGCCTCAAGCTCCTCGACGAGGGACAGCGCCAGGCCACCGCGCAGCTGCAGGACCTGATCGGCCGGGAGCACGGGGAGCGGGCCGCGTCCAGGCCCGCGCAGCAGCGCGCGCTGTGGGTGCCGCTGGCCCGGCTGCCCCGCCGAGACGCCTCGCCGGTCGACGTTTTCGACAGCGCGGGTCAGAAACTGCCGCGGCTCACCCAGCACGAGGCGTCCCGGCTGGTCGCCTCGGGGCTTTACCGGCTGCTGCGCGGGATCCTCGCCGGCGACGAGAACGCGCAGACCGCGAAACACGAGCTGAACACGTTCCTGTTCCAGGTGCACGAACCACGGTGGCTCATCCAGCAGGCGCTCCTCACCCTGCTGACCGAGCGGAACCACCCGGAGGAGGAGTTCATCCTGCTGCCGGCCGAAGGCACGGTCCGCGGCTACGGGAGGGAATGCCGGGAAATGGCGTTGGACATCCTCGACGGTTATGCGGAGCTGCTGGTCGAATACGAGTACCTGCTCAACGTCGCGGTCCGCGACTACATGCTGGTGGTGGCGCTGGACGATTCGGTCGAGGAGCACCGGCTCAGCTACGAGACCCCGCTGCACGTCGACGCGCGCCAGCCCGTCGTGATCGACCAGTGGCGACGGCTGGCGGCCAGCCGCCGCGGTTACGTCGTGAGTTACGAGACGATGATCCCGGCCACGCTGAAGTCCTACCACCTGGTGGCCGCCACGGCGCCGGAGGCCGAGATCTCCCGGATGTACCTGTCCACCGACGCCGATCAGCACCAGGTGGACGGCCTGGCCGAGGACCTGGTCTCACTGGCCGAACGGCAGGATTCCGCCGCCCTGCAGGAAGCCGACGGCGCCCGGCACAAGATCCTGGAACTCCAGGCGCAGACCGTGCTCCGCCGGCTGGCGGACCTGGTGCGCCGCCGCAAATGGGAGGCCGGCCAGTCCGGCGTGGAGCTGTCCCCGCGCAGCCTGCCGGCGTGTCACCGGCTCGCCGCCGCGGCCACCACCGGGGACGCGGTGCGGACGGACTCGGGCGAGCTGGACAACTCGCTGCGGCGGCACCCGTCGTTCTCGGCCGCGCAGCTGCGCGAGGCCGCGCGCGAGCTGGCCGAACGGGAGTTCGGCCAGGATCTGGTCCTGGTCAACGGCACGACCGACAACGAGGGCCGGGCGTACTGGCGCCGGTCCGGCGGCCGGGACTCGCGCGGCGACCACATCCGGGTCCGCGCGACGCTGGTGCTCCGGGACTCCACGAAGTCCGGGCCGCTCAACGTGACCTTCTACGCGCTGGCCGTCGCGGCGGTCTCGTTCGTGCTCGGCTGGATGCTGGTGGGCAGCCCGTGGCCCTACGGCCGGGCCGCCACCGAGGCGCTCGACCACATCGGCGACGGCCAGTCCGTGATCACCATGTTGCTGCTGCTGCCCGGCTTTCTCTACAGCCGCCTTTCGCTGCCGCCGCGCCGGACCGTGCTCGGCTACCTCGGCACGCTGCCGCAGGCGCTGGTCCAGCTGAGTATCGCCGCCGTCGCCGCGTTCGCCGCGGCCGTCGCGACGCAGAGCCGCGGCGAGGTCGTGCAGATCACGCTCACGATCGCGGTGGGGCTGCCGGTGCTCGCCGCGGTGGTGCTGCTCGGCCAGGCACTGTGGCACGGGCCGGCCATCCCGCTGTCCCGGATCGGCGCCCCGCGCTGGGCCGGCGCCGGCGCCTGGGACCGCCGGAAACCGCTGGACGCCAACGTTCGCTTCGATTCGACCGGGGGCCGGTGAGCCATGCGCAGCCAGCGGGTCTCCGTCCGGAACGTGGCCGACCTGGCGAGGGCCGGCTTCGAGATCACCCGCCAGCCGGTGACCAAAGTGGACTTCGAGGTGCACCACGCGCCGGCCCGGCACGGCTACCTGCGCGAGCTGGTCGCGCCGGGCCCGGACCGCGCGGTCTTCCTGGAAACACTGTGCTCGGCGACCAACGGGGCCGGTGTGGTGATCGGCACCCGCACCCGCAAGCCGCTGGACGGCACCGAGGTGATCGAGCGCTTCGACGGCCAGCAGCCGGCCGAGCGTCCACAAGAGACCGGCGGCGCCTGGGTCTTCCACCAGACGACCTCGCCCAACCCGACGTTCATCTACGAGTCCGCGCAGACCTTCGAGGGCCTGATCTCGATCGACCCGGCGTCGCGCGAGGTCTGCGAGTGGCACGGCCTGGCCATCCGCGACCTGGCGAAGGAGATCGCCGGCGCCGCGGCCAAGCTGATCGACGCGCCGCTGCTGTCGTTGCAGTGCCCGGCCCAGCTGCCGACGATCGTGAAGACCCGCAACCACGATCTCCGCACCCGCAAGGAGATCGCGTCCCGGTGCTCGTCGCCGGCGGTCCGGTTCGCGATCGCGCTGCGGGACACGTCGGTGGACACCCGGTTCGAGCTGGCCGACCGCGTCCGGGAGCTGTGCGAGAAACACGGGTACAGCCTGTGGCTCGCCGACACGCGGCCCGGGCACCGCCAGGGGAACTGGTTCGAGGTGTACCACGCCGACGGCGGGTTTTCGCCGCTGTACAACGGCGATCTCCGGTCCCGTCAGCGCATCGGCACCTGCCTGCCGGTGACCTTCGCCGGGCCGGCGCGGATCGGCTCCACCCACGCGATCATCGCGTTCCTGCAGCGGTATCCCCAGGTGGGGGTGGTCGGCTGCGCGGGCACGACGCTGTCGGACGTCGCGTTCGTCCACTTGCAGCTGTCGATCCAGGGGGTGGCCGCCGACCGGCTGAACCGCATCCTGGGCAAGCTGCTGGGCGAAAGCTCGACCCCGGCCCGGCCGCGCAGGCTGCTGCGCGAGCTGTTCAAGCGGCTCGGCCTGCCACCCGACCCGGACGGGACGCATCCGTCCACAGTGGATCCGACCGGCGACTACCAGACCTTCGCCGGCCCCGCGTTCGCCTACCACCCGTTCCAGATGCCCGACTGCATCGCGGTGTGGGTCTCATGGGAGATCGCCCACCAGCAGGAGGGCCTCGCCGCTCCGCTGGAGTGCCTGTACCGCGCGCTGGCCCAGGTCGCGCCGAAGGTGCCGATGCCGGGGGCGGGCACCGACGTTTCGGCGGGCGACCTGGCCACCGTCGAGTACCTGATCTGCCGGGCCACCGAGCAGTCGGTGATCAAGGGCAAGGCGAAGCTGGCCGTGCCCAAGCAGGTGCTGCGCCAGTTCTCCTCGGGCGGGGTCGAACTGCCCGCGTCCAAGCTGTGCGCGGCGCTGGAGGAGGCGTGGAAGGCCCACGTCGACCAGTCCGGCGCGGACGGGGTGAGTGAGCTGACCGTGGCCTGGCGCGAGTCCTGGCTGGGCCATTGGACCGACTCGTGAGCCACGGTGGCACCAGGCTCTGACCTGCATAGTTACCCATTCTCAGGATGACTGAAGCCGCCTTTGACACCCGTCTGAGCCACAACGGCTTGCGATGGCACCACGCATGTGCCATAGTGGTGCCATGGACTTGACCACGTATGTGAACAACCTCGGCCGTGAGTTCGCCTCGCTGGCCGAAGCCGGCGGCGACGAGGCGCGTGCGCTGGTCGAGCGCCTGACCGGGCCGCTCGAGTCGGCGATCCGGATGACGCTGCTGGACGCGCTGTCGGGTGCCTCCGACGAGATCACCCGGGATCTGGCTCCGGGCTCGGTGGAGCTGCGGCTGCGCGGACGCGACCCGGACTTCGTCGTGACCTCGCCGCCGGCTCCGGCGCACGAGGCCGCGGCCGGCCCGGCGACGACGGCCGACGGCGCGGCCGAGGGCGAGCTGGTGATCGCCGAGGACGGCCCCGCCGCGCGGATCAACGTGCGCCTGCCCGAACAGCTCAAGGCGGCGGTCGAAGAGGCCGCGGCCAAGGAGGGGCGTTCGGTGAACGCCTGGCTGGTGCGGGCGGCGGCCGCCGCGTTGCAGCGGTCCGACCGTGAGCAGCGCCTCGAAGCCCGCGGCAACGGGAAACGGGGCAAGCAGAGCTTCACCGGCTGGGTGCACTGACCCGCCGGCTCTTCCACCACACCGCTTTCCAACCACACGTCCCTGACCTGCGGGGACGCCTTACCGACCCATTCTGAGGGGACAACCATGCCTGAATTCGCAACTCCCGAACCGATTTCCGTCACCTTCGAGCTCGGCGTGGCCGGCGAAGTCCGGATCGGCGCGAGCGACCGCACCGACACGGTCGTCGAGGTCCGCCCGAGCGACGCGTCCGACGAATCCGACGTGAAGGCCGCGCAGCAGGTCCGCGTCGAATACACGAACGGCGTCCTGCTGGTCAAGGGACCGAAGGCCCGCCCGTTCGACTTCTCCCGCAAAACCCGGTCGGTCGACGTGTCCGTCGAGCTGCCCAGCGGCTCACGGGTGTCCGGCGACGCGCAGGTGGGGAACTTCCGCGGCGCGGGGCGGCTCGGGGAGACCCGGCTCAAGACCTCCGTCGGGGACTTCCGGTTCGAGCGCACCGGCCCGCTGACCGTGGACACCTCGACCGGCCACGTGAGCGTGGACCAGGTCGCTGGCAGCGCCGACATCCGCACCGGGTCCGGGAAGGTGGGCCTCGGCCGGGTCGAGGGCACCGCGGTGGTCAAGAACTCCAACGGTGTCATCGAAATCGGCACGGTCACCGGTGACGCACGGCTGCGCGCGGCGAACGGCGACATCTCCGTCGACCAGGCGGGCGCGGGGCTCGACGCGAAGACGGCGAACGGCGCCGTCCGCCTGGGCGAGGCGGTCCGTGGCTCGGTCACGCTCGAAACCGCGCTGGGCGACGTCGAGGTCGGCATCGCCGAGGGCACCGCCGCCTGGATCGACGCGCACACCGGGTTCGGGCAGGTGCGCAACGAACTGGACAGCACCACCCGGCCGGGCGAGTCCGACGAGACCGTCGAGGTGCGCGCGCAGACCTCCTACGGCCACGTGACCATCCGCCGTTCCTGACCCGCTTTTCCCACCCTGGAAAGGGAATCCCATGGCTACCCAGCTACCCCCGGCGGCGATCGCGGCGACCGGGCTGCGCAAGTCGTTCGGCGACCACGTGGTGCTCGACGGCGTCGACCTGAGCGTCCCGCGGGGCACGGTCTTCTCGCTGCTCGGCGCGAACGGCGCCGGGAAGACCACCACGGTCAAGATCCTCTCCACCCTGATCAGCGCCGACGGCGGCCGCGCCCAGGTCGGCGGGCACGACATCGCGGCCGAACCGGACGCGGTGCGCGCCGCGATCGGGGTCACCGGCCAGTTCTCCGCGGTGGACGATCTGCTGACCGGCGAGGAGAACCTGCGTTTGATGGCCGACCTGCACCATCTCGGCCGCAGCAGCGGCCGACGGCGGGTGGTCGAGCTTCTGGACCGGTTCGAGCTGGCCGACGCCGCACGCAAGCAGGTGTCAACGTATTCCGGGGGGATGCGACGCCGGCTGGACCTGGCGATGACCCTGGTCGGCACGCCACGGTTGATCTTTCTCGACGAGCCCACCACCGGGCTGGACCCGCGCAGCCGCCGCACGATGTGGCGCAGCATCCGGGAGCTGGTGGCCGGCGGGGTGACGATCTTCCTGACCACCCAGTACCTCGACGAGGCCGATCAGCTCGCCGGCCGCATTGCCGTGCTGGACCGCGGCCGGATCGTGGCCGAGGGCAGTCCCGGAGAGCTTAAACGCCGCATCCCGGGAGGGCACATCTGGCTCCAGTTCGCCGCCCCGGATGCGTGGAAGTCGGCGGCCGACCTGCTCGGCCCGGTATCGCGCGACGAGGAGAACCTCACCCTGCAGGTGCCTGGTGACGGCACGGTCGCCTCCCTTCGGCGACTGCTCGGCCGGCTCGATAACGCCCGTATAGAGGTCGAGCAGCTCTCCATCCACACCCCCGACCTCGACGACGTGTTCTTCGCCGTCACCGGCCGCCCCGCTGCGGAGCAGGAGCAAAACTCCGAGAAGGAAGTAACCCTGCGATGAGCACCCTCGCCTATACCCTCACCGATTCGGCGACGATGCTGCGCCGCAACCTGCGGCGGCTGCAGCGCTACCCATCCATGACGCTGCTGCTGGTCGGTATGCCGATCGTGTTCCTGCTGCTGTTTGTCTACGTCTTCGGCGGCCAGC
>DASXYS010000142.1:0-23172 GCA_036502365.1 Amycolatopsis sp. | reverse complement strand
GCGGCCAAGGGCGGCAAGGTCAAGAAGGAGAGCGTGTTCCACCGGCTCTACGTCGGCACGGGCGCGTTCGACATCATCGGCGCGCGCAAGCGCTGGTACATCTTCTTCGCGGCGCTGGTGCTGGTGTGCATCGGTTCGATGGTGTTCCGCGGGTTCACCTGGGGCATCGAGTTCTCGGGCGGCACGCAGATCCAGCTGCCGGCCCACGGCGCGCACGGCGAGATCAGCACCCAGCAGGTGATCGGGTCGTTCTCCAAGGCGCTCGGCGAGCAGCCGTCGGAGACGCAGAGGGTCGGCACCGGCAACGCCTCGACCATCCAGATCCGCTCGGAGACCCTCGACGCGGCGAAGGTCACGAAGGTCAAGGACCAGCTCTTCGCCGACTTCGCGCCGGTCGGCAGCAACGGGCAGCCGAGCGAGCAGGCGATCAGCGACAGCGCGGTGAGCGCGTCCTGGGGCGGGGAGATCTCCCGGCAGGCGGTGATCGCGCTGCTGGTGTTCCTGGTCGCCGTGGTCATCTTCCTGGCGATCTACTTCGACACCAGGATGGCGCTGGCCGCGCTGGTCTCGCTGCTGCACGACATCGTGGTCACCGCGGGCGTGTACTCGCTGGCGGGCTTCGAGGTCACCCCGGCGACGGTGATCGGCCTGCTCACCATCCTCGGCTTCTCGCTGTACGACACGGTGGTGGTGTTCGACAAGGTCCGCGAGAACACCCGCGGCCTGCTCGGCCTCACCCGCCGCACGTTCGCGGAGGCGGCGAACCTGGCGCTGAACCAGACCCTGATGCGGTCGTTCAACACCGCGTTCATCGCGCTGCTGCCGATCCTGGGCCTGCTGATCGTCGGCTACATCCTGCTTGGTTCCGGCACGCTGCAGGACCTGGCGCTGGTGCAGCTCACCGGCACCCTGGTCGGCGTGCTGTCCTCGGTCGCGCTGGCGACGCCGCTGCTGGTCGACTTCAAGATGCGCGACCCGAAGTACCGGCAGCAGGCCGATCGTGTCCGCGCCCGCCGGGCCAGCCAGGAGAAGAAGGCGGCCGCTCGCGAGGCCGGCGGCGACGATTTCGACGCCGGCGACGACGAAGCGCTCGAGGCCGAACTCCGCAAGGAGAAGGCGTACGCGGCGGCGGCCAGCGTTTCGGCGCGCACGCCGAAGTCGAAGCCGCGTCGCGGTGGCGTGTCCTCGGCGAAGCGGAAGCGCTGAGCCGGATGGATCTGGACAAGGCCCTCGGCCTGATCGCCGAGGTGCCGGACTTTCCCGAGCCCGGCGTGCTGTTCCGCGACCTGAGCCCGCTCTTCGCGGACGCCGCCGGGTTCGCCGCGGTGACCGACGCGCTGGCCGGCACCCTCGACCCCGGGGTCGAACTGCTGGCCGGCGTCGAGGCTCGTGGTTTCCTGCTCGCCGCGGCCGTCGGATACGCCCGCGGCCTCGGCGTGGTGCTGGTGCGCAAGCCCGGCAAGCTCCCGTCGGTGGCCGGCCGGGTCGACTACGCGCTCGAGTACGGCACCGCGAGCGTGGAGCTGCCCGCCGGCATCGTCCGGCCCGGCCAGCGGGTCGCCGTGCTCGACGACGTGCTCGCCACCGGCGGGACCGTCGCGGCCACCGGCAAGCTGCTGGAGGACGCCGGCGCCGAGGTCACGGGCGTCTCCGTGGTGCTCGAACTCGCCGGGCTCGGCGGCCGTGCGGTGCTCGCCGGACGATCGGTGCACTCGCTCCAGACCTGCTGACCTACACCCGTTGAACGCCTCCTTGCCCGCTTAAGACGCTGGTAGGGAGGCCTTCACGGCGTTGCCGGACGTGGTGGCCGGGAGGCTGGGCAACCCGCCGAATGGGCGTGGGCGGAGAGGCCGGGCGGCCCAGCGGCTACCCTGGGGGTTCGAAGGCCGCACGAGCAGCAGGAGGTGCGGGTGAGCCAGGAGCTCGACGCAGCGTCGCCCGCCAAGGACGCCGCCGGCGGGCGGGGCGCGCAGGCCGTGCCACCGCCGAAGCCCAACGGCGCGGCGCCCACCCCGTCGGCGACACGCCGCGTCCGGGCCCGGCTGGCGCGCCGCATCACCGCCCAGCGCGCCGCCCCGGTCAAGCAGGTCCTCGAACCGCTCGCCGTCATCCACCGTGAGCTGCACCCGAACGCGGACCTGGCGCTGCTGCAGCGCGCCTACGACGTCGCCGAGGAGCTGCACCGCGAGCAGCGGCGCAAGTCCGGCGACCCGTACATCACGCACCCGCTCGCCGTCGCCACGATCCTGGCCGAGCTGGGCATGGACACCACCACGCTGGTCGCCGCGCTGCTGCACGACACCGTGGAGGACACCGGCTACTCGCTCGAAGAGCTGAAGGCCGACTTCGGCGAGAAGGTCGGCGAGCTGGTCGACGGCGTGACGAAGCTGGACAAGGTCAAGCTCGGCACCTCGGCCGAGGCGGAGACCATCCGCAAGATGGTCATCGCGATGGCGAAGGACCCGCGGGTGCTGGTCATCAAGCTGGCCGACCGGCTGCACAACATGCGCACCATGCGGTTCCTGCCGCCGGAGAAGCAGGCCCGCAAGGCCCGCGAGACGCTCGAGGTGCTCGCCCCGCTGGCCCACCGGCTCGGCATGGCCACGGTGAAGTGGGAGCTGGAAGACCTCGCGTTCGCCATCCTGCAGCCGAAGAAGTACGACGAGATCGTGCGGCTGGTCGCCGACCGCGCGCCGTCGCGCGACACCTACCTGCGCTCGGTGATCACGGACCTGACCAGCAACCTGGTGTCCTCGCGGATCACCGCGAAGGTCGAGGGACGGCCGAAGCACTACTACTCGATCCACCAGAAGATGATCGTCCGCGGCCGCGACCTCGACGACATCCACGACCTGGTCGGCGTGCGGATCCTGGTGGAGGACGTGCGCGACTGCTATGCGGCCATGGGTGTGGTGCACGCGCTCTGGCAGCCGGTGCCCGGCCGGTTCAAGGACTACATCGCGCAGCCGCGGTTCGGCGTCTACCAGTCGTTGCACACCACCGTGATCGGCCCGGACGGCAAGCCGCTGGAGGTGCAGATCCGCACCTACGAGATGCACCGCACCGCCGAGTACGGCATCGCCGCGCACTGGCGGTACAAGGAAACTCGAGGCACCCACGGTGGCAGTGGGGCCGGCAACTCGGTCGACGTCGACGAGATCGCCTGGATGCGCCAGCTGCTCGACTGGCAGCGGGAGGCGGCCGACCCGGGCGACTTCCTCGAGTCGCTGCGCTACGAGCTGGCCGCGCGCGAGATCTTCGTGTTCACGCCGAAGGGCGACGTGATCACGCTGCCCGCCGACTCCACACCGGTCGACTTCGCCTACGCCGTGCACACCGAGGTGGGGCACCGCTGCATCGGCGCCCGCGTGAACGGCCGCCTGGTCGCGCTCGAGCGGAAGCTGGAGAACGGCGAGGTCGTCGAGATCTTCACCTCCAAGGCGGAAAACGCCGGGCCGAGCCGCGACTGGCTCCAGTTCGCCGGCTCGCCGAAGGCGCGGGCGAAGATCCGCCAGTGGTTCGCCAAGGAACGCCGTGACGAGGCGATCGACGCGGGCAAGGAGGCGATCACCAAGGAGGTCCGCAAGGTCGGGCTGCCGATCCAGCGGCTCGTCTCCGCGGAGTCCATGGGCTCGGTCGCCAAGGAACTGCGCCACGCCGACATCTCTTCGCTGTACGCGGCCGTGGGGGAGGGCCACACCAGCGCCAAGCACGTGGTGCAGCGGCTGGTCGCGCTGCTCGGCGGCGTCGACGAGGCGGAGGAGGAGCTGGCCGAGCGGGCCACGCCGTCCACCGTCACCCGGCGCCGCGGCTCCAACGACGTCGGCGTGGTGGTCAAGGGCGCCGGGGACATCTGGGCCAAGCTGGCGCGCTGCTGCACCCCGGTGCCGGGCGACGAGATCCTCGGCTTCGTCACGCGCGGCGGCGGCGTCAGCGTGCACCGCACGGACTGCACGAACGCCGACGACCTGCGCGCCCAGCCGGAGCGCCTGGTCGAGGTCGAGTGGGCGCCGTCCGCGTCGTCGGTCTTCCTGGTCGCGATCCAGGTCGAGGCCCTCGACCGGCACCGCCTGCTGTCGGACGTGACGAAGGTGCTGGCCGACGAGAAGGTCAACATCCTCTCCGCGTCGGTCACCACCTCACGCGACCGGGTCGCCGTCAGCCGGTTCTCGTTCGAAATGGGCGATCCGAAACACCTCGGCCACGTGCTGAAGGTGGTCCGGGGCGTGGAGGGCGTGTACGACGTGTACCGGGTGACTTCGGCTTCCTAGGCCAGGAAGTCCAGCAGGGCCTTCGTGGTCTCGGTGGGGCGTTCCATCGGCGGCAGGTGCCCGGTGTCCGGCAGGTCGAGCCGCCGGGCGCCGGGGATGGTCGTGGTGAACAGATCCGCGAGGTCGAGCACGCCGGAGACGTCGGACAGTCCGATCAGGACCAGTGCCGGCGCCGCGATCTCGGCGAGGTGGTGGCGGGTGTCCGGGATGTCCTCCGTCCACTCCGGACCACTCCACGCGCGACGGTAGACGATCTCGCACATTTCCTTGGCTGCCAGCCAGGTCTCTTCGTCCAGGGCGTCGGGAGTCCGATGTGGACCGACGACGAAGTACCGCGCGTTGGCCTCCGCGGCGGCGGCGACGTCGGCCTCGTCGACCCGCTCCGCCGTGTGCGCCCGGTACTGCTCCAGCCGCTCCGGCGGGACCGCGGCCCGCAGCGTCGCCTGCATCTCGGCGGCCATGTCCGCCGGCCATTCGTGCCCGGACAGGCCGGAGCCGACGAGCGCGATCCGGCGGACGCGCTCGGGCGCGGCCAGCGCGGCGTCCAGTGAGTACGCGCCGCCCATCGACGCGCCGACCAGCGCCGCCTTGTCCACGCCGAGGGCGTCCATCACCGCGAGCAGATCGCGGTGGTGCGAAACGGTTCCCTCGGGGTCGTCGGATTCGCCGTGGCCGCGCCGGTCGTAGCGGATCACCCGGTGGTCTTCGGCCAGCGCGGTGAACTGGTGGTCCCACATCCGCCGGTCCGCGAGCCCGGCGTGCAGCAGCACGACCGCGGGCCCCTCCCCGGCTTCGTCGTAGCCGAACCGGACTCCGTTTGCTTCGATCATCCCCATGGTTTGCTTCGATCATCCCCATGCGGCCGACGCTAGTGCGACGGCCCGGTCACAGCCAGGAGTTTCGCGCAGGGCGATCCCATTGCCAATGCGGCCAAAAGCAGGCGGACCGAGCGGGCGGTGACGGCCAGTGCGTAGTCGAGTCCGCCATGACTGTGGCCGGATTGGCAATGAATGGCACAGTAGAGTGCTGGGATGACCGACGGATTCGAGTTCACCCGCGACGGCGAGGTCGCCCGGCTGACGTTCGCCCGGCCGGAGAAGATGAACGCCATCACCTACGGCATGTGGTCGGCGATCCCGGATGTCGTGGCGCAGGTCGAGGACGACCCGGCGGTGAAGGTGCTGGTACTCGACGGCGCGGGCAAGCACTTCTCGGCCGGCGCGGACATCAGCGAGTTCCGCGAGCTGCGCTCCGCGGCCGAGGGCGCGGCGACCTACGACAAGGCGGTGGACGGCGCCGTGGGCGCGCTGACCGCGATGCGCAAGCCGTCGGTGGCGATGATCCAGGGCAACTGCATCGGCGGCGGCTGCCAGGTGTCGGTGGCGTGCGACTTCCGGTTCGCCGCGGCCGGCGCGCGGTTCGGCATCACGCCGGCGAAGCTCGGCATCGTCTACCACTTCGACTCGACGCGGCAGCTGGTCTCGCTCGTCGGGCCGGCCAACGCCAAGTACTTCCTGCTCTCGGGCGAGCTGGCCGGCGCGGTGCGGGCACGGGAGATCGGCTTGGTCAACGACGTCTTCGAGGCCGAGGAGCTGGCCGGCGCGACGGCCGCGTTCGTCGCGACGTTGTGCTCGCGTTCGCAGGCCTCGGTCCGCGGGATGAACCGGATCATCGAGAAGATCGTGGCGGGCCAGGAAAACACCGACGCCGAGGTCGAGGACATCCGGCTCGCGGCGTTGCACGGCGAGGACTATGCGGAGGGCGTTGACGCCTTCCTCAACCGGCGGCCGCCGAAGTTCACCTACCGCTGACGGCCGGGCTCAGATTTCGTCCCAGGCCGCGCTTTCGTAGGCCTCGCGCAGCAGGCGCCCGGCGGCAGGGTCCGAGCGCAGCGGCACTCCGTCCACTGAGGCCACGGGGCGGCCGATCGTCTCGGAATTGGTCAGGAACACGGCGTCGAACCCGGGCAGCTCACCCGGGTACACCGGGCGGACCTCCTGCGGGACGCCCGCCGCGCGCAGCTGCCGCTCCAGCACCAAATACGTGATGCCCGGCAGCACCGCCGCCTCGGGCCACACCACCGTGCCGCCGGACAGGAAGCCGACGTTCCAGATCGACGCCTCGCTGACGCGCCCGGCGTCGTCGACGAACAGCGCGTCGTCGTAACCCGCGAGGCGCGCCTGACGGGAGTGGTGGATCAGCCCGAACGTGCCGAGGTGCTTCACCTGCGGCAGATCCCGTTGGTAGCGCACGGACTTGAGCCGGATCGGGTCCGTCACCGGCTCGTGCGGCGGCCCGGTCCGGACCAGGATCTCCGGCGCCATCACCGGTTCGTCGCTGCTGGCACGGGAGAAGACCACCACCCGCGCGGACAGCGCGCCGTGCCCGGCGATCGCGTGGCGCAGGTGCGAACGGACCAGGTCCGGGTCGAGCTCGCTGCCGAACAGGAGCCGGGTGCTCGCTTCCAGCCGGCTCAGGTGGAGGCCGAGACCGCGCACCCGCCCGTCGCGGACCTGCATCGCGGTGAAGTGGCCGTAGCCACCCATCGCGGACACGAGGCCCGGCACGCCGGGCGGGGCGCCGTTCAGCTCGAGCGGGAAAACCACCTCACGCGGAGACGGTCACCGCGGTGAACTTCACCGGGTTCTTGGGCTCGCCGGTCGCGCCGTCCTGGCCCACCGCCCCGATACCGGTCTTCGCGATCTGGTCGAGCACCTTCAGGCCCTGGTCCGAGATGCTGCCGAAGATCGTGTAGGTCGCGGGCAGCTGGGCGGTGCCGTACACCATGAAGAACTGGCTGCCGCCGGTGTTCGGCTGGCCGGTGTTGGCCATCGCGAGAATCCCGCGGCCGTACTTCTCGCCGGTGAAGTACTCGTCCTGCACGGTGTAGCCGGGGCCGCCCTGGCCGTCGGTCTGCACGTTGCCCTTGGCGTTCGGGTCGCCGCACTGCAGCATCTGCAGGTCGGTGACGCCCAGCCGGTGGCAGATCGTGTCGGTGTAGAAGCCCTGCTGGGCCAGGCTCACCATGCTCTGCACGGTGCACGGCGCCAGCGCCCGGTCGAGCGTCACGGGGATGTCGCCCGCGGTGCTCTTGAAGGTGAGGGTCACCGTCCCGGTGGACGGCACGTTCTTGCCGTCCGGCACCGTCGGCTTCTTCGCGCCGGTCGGGCTCTGCGCGTCCGCCGCGTAGGTGCACGTGGTCGGGTTCGGCAGGGCCTTCGGCCGGGTCGGCATCGCCGTGCGCTGCGTGGGGATGTTCGTGAGCGACGGAACCGGAGGCGCCGAGCTCGACGAAGGCGGCGGCGAGGCGGCCGCCGTGTCGCCGCTGCTGCCGCCGCTGTTCACGACCCACACCACGACACCGGCCACGATGAGGACGACACCGCCGACCACACCAGCGCCAACGATCTTGCGTCGCTTCGCCCGCTCCGCCCGGCGTACGAGCTGCCGCTCGAGTTTCCGCTTCGCGGCTTCACGGCGCTGCTGGTTGGTCGCCACCCGCCCTCCAGTTTCCGCTCGATGTCACACGTCTGAGGTAGCGGCAGTGTATGGGCACAGCCTGTGAGGACTCTGTACAGGGGCGGCTAGTCTCGACCCGATCGTGATCAGCGGGGCTTCCCGGGGAGGGTTTTTGTGCTTGTCGCCGGGTTTCCCGCGGGGCCGCTGCGAGCCAACTGCTACCTGCTGGCGCCGGCCGCCGGCGGCGAGTGTGTGGTGGTGGACCCCGGCGAAGAGGTGGGTGAACCCCTCACCGCGGCCCTCGCGGAGCACGGACTGGTCCCGGTCGCGCTGCTGGCCACCCACGGCCACCCCGACCACATCGGCTCGGCGGCGGCGCTGGCGCGGGACCACGACGTCCCGCTGCACCTGCACCCGGCCGACGCGGACTGGCACGACGGGCCGTTCGAGGCGCTCACCGACGGCACGCTGACGGTGGCCGGCCTCGACGTCACCGTGCTCGGCGTGCCCGGCCACACGCCGGGTTCGGTGGCGTTCGCCGTGACCGCGGGCGAAGGTGGCAGGCTGGTGCTGACTGGGGACACGCTGTTCGCCGGGTCGATCGGCCGCTCCGGCGACCGGGCCGCCGGCGCCGAACTGGAGAGATCGTTGCGCACGAAGCTGCTCACCCTGGCCGACGACACCGTGGTCCTGCCGGGCCACGGACCGGCCACCACCATCGGCCGGGAACGCGCCGGGAACCCGTTTCTGCCCGGGGCGGGGGCGTGACCGGGATGACCGAGCAGAGTGGCGCGAAGGGCGCCGGAACGCCGCCGGAGCGGCTGCCGCTGTTCGCCGAGGACACGAAGCTGCGACGGCGGCGCGGCTGGTCCGGGATGCTCGGCGCGGTGATCATCGGTGCGGCGGCCGGTGGCATCACCGGGCTGATCGCCGGGCAGCTGCCCGGCCTGATCGTGGCGGTGGTGATCGCGCTGCCGCTGATCTACGTGGTGCTCTACAGCGTCCGCCGCCGGATCTGGATCGAGGGCACCACGCTGCTCGTGCGGACGTGGGGCATGCGGCGCGTCGACCTCGTCGAGGCGGAGCGGCTCGACATCGTGATCAGCGACGTGCGGGGCACGCGCACGGTGAGCCTGCTCGTGAACGCGGGACGGCGGGGCAAGGTGGTGAAGGTCGACCTGGCCGTGTTCTCCGGCGCCGGCGGCCGTGAGCTGAGCGCCCTGCAACTGCGCCGCGTGGCCGACGCGCTGCTGAACAACACCGAGGCCAACGGCCTGGTCTTCTCGGAGCTGCTGGTGGCCGAACTCCGCTCGGAGGCGCGTGGCGGCGCCGCGGCGGAGCGGCCGCTGTACCGGCTGGCCTCGGCCGCCCCGGCCGGGCGCTACGTCCAGCGTTTCCCGATGGAGGCGGTCAGCCGCTTCGTCGCGACGCTGGACTGAACGCCGTCGCCGCGGCCGGCCTGGGTTGGTGGTCAGCCTCGCCGGGCCTTGGCCGGGGCGACGGGCTCGGCGTGGCCGGCTTCCGGCTCGGCGTCCAGGCGGGCGCGGATCTGCTCCACCTGGTAGGCCAGCTCCGGCAGTTCCTCGGCGACGTAGGCCAGCAGGCGTTCCAGCTGCCGGAGCGTGGCGCGCATTTCGTCGAGGGCGGTGGCGATGCGGGGGACCGCCTCGGCCGCGACCAGGCCCGCGGCGAAGATCCGCCGGGTGAGGTGCAGCGCGAGCCGCGGCCCGGCCAGTACGACGTTGAACACGGCCCCTCCTGACGAACCCGGCAGCGTTCGGTGCGGTCTTCGTACCGCACGCGCGGGCCGCCGGACCGGCCGGGGCGGGATCGCGTTACTGGTGTGACTACTGGGTATTCGTGGTGCTCACGAGGTGGTCGATCGGCTCGCGGGCGGCGATCAGCGCGGCCAGCACGGTGGTGACCGGGACGGCCGCGACGATGCCGACCGAGCCGGCCAGCGTGCGGATGATCTCCGACGCGATGTCCTCGCTGCCGAGCAGCGCGCCGAGCCCGACGCCGGAGATCGAGGAGTACAGCAGCACCGGCAGCGCCGCGCCGGCGTAGGCCATCACGAGCGTGTTCACCGCCGAGCCGACGTGGTCGCGGCCGATGCGCAGGCCGGAGCGGTACAGCTCGCGCCAGCCCAGCGACGGGTTCGCCCGTCGCAGCTCCCAGACGGCGCTGGTCTGCGTGATGGTGACGTCGTCGAGTACACCGAGCGCGCCGATCACGACGCCGGCCAGCAGCAGGCCGCGGGCGTCGATGCCGTGGCCGAGCGAGCCGATGAGGGTGGACGTGGCGTCGTCGAGCCCGGTCAGCGACGCGGTGGCGGAGAAGATCGCGGACAGCACGCCGATGAGCGCGAGGCTGACCAGCGTGCCGAGCACCGCGACCGAGGTTCTCGCCGACAGCCCGTGGGTCAGGTAGAGCGCGACGAACATGATCGCGCAGGCGCCCGCGATCGCGACCACCAGCGGGTTCTCCCCGGCGAGGATGGCGGGCAGCACGAACAGCACGATCACCACGAAGCTCAGCACCAGCGCGACGAGCGCGGCCAGCCCCTGCCACCGGCCGAGCACCAGCACCGCGACGGCGAACAGCGCGGCCAGCAGCACCAGCGGCGTGCCGCGCTGGAAGTCGACGAGCTGGAACGACGACGGGTCGGCCGGGTCGCCGCCGTTGTAGGCCAGCACCACGGCGTCGCCGGTGGAGAAGCGCGGGGTGCTGGGCTCGATCGGCACGGTCAGCTTGAGCTGCTTCCCGTTCCCCGGCCCGCTGGTCATGGTCAGGTCGACGGTCAGGCACGGCTTCTGGTCGGGGTCCGGCTGCGCGCCGACCTGGACCTGCCCCGAGGCGAGGCACGGCCCGGTGGCGGTCGCGGTGATCGACGCCTGCACCGGTGTTCCTTGCTGCACAGCGCTTTTCGGCGCCGGCTTGCCCCACGGGTACAGCACGATCATCCCGACGACCGTCGCCAGCGCCAGCGGGGTGAGCAGCCAGATCAGCAGATTCCGCACCCGCCGCGACGCCGGTGCCGCGGGGCCGTGGCCATGACCGTGGCCGTGTCCATGCCCGGCCGCGGCGGCCGGATCCGGTGGCTCGACCGGGGGTCCCCCTCGCGACCTCCCGGCACCGCGGGTCCCGGCCGGTGCGTCGGCCGAGGCGCGGCGCCCGCCGGTGGTTTCGGCGGATGATTCGGCGCGGGAGGAGCGGCGGCCGTCGATGGTCTCGCCGGGCGACTCGGTGCGGGGGGTGCGGCGGCTGCCGGTCGTCTCGGCGGGTGATTCGGCGTCGGCTGTGCGGCGGCCGTCGGTACGGGGCACGCGGCGGGCGCCGGTGGTTTCGCCGCTGGGCGTGCGACGGCCGCCGGTTGTCTCGGCCGGTGTCTCGGCGTCGGTTTCCGGGCGGGGGATTCGGCGGGAACCTGTTGTGCCGCCGGGAAGTTCGCCTCGTCGCGGGCGGGCGGGATCACCTTCGGCGCGGGGGCGGCGAGGGCGAGGATCGACGCTGCCCGGTGGCCCATCGGGGGTGCGGGGGTCGCCGGTGCCTGGCCGGCCGTCCGGGGTACGGGGGCGCCGGGTGCCCTGCGGCAAGGGGGTTTCCCCGGTGCGGCGGCGGTCCGCGGCGGCGCGGCGCGGGCGGTCGTCCTCCGCGGCGGGCCAGGCGGCGGCGGGGTCCGGCCATGAGGTGTCCGCGCCCGGGGCGTCGGCGCTCGGCCAGGCGTCACCGGAAAAGGCACCGCCCGAAGAAGAGCCGCCCGAAGTGGAGCCGCCCGGGGACTCGGCGGCGGGCCACCCGGCGTCGTCGCTCGCGGAGGCAGCCGAAGGCGCGGCGCGGGGCCGTCGGGGGCGGGACGGGCCGGCCGCCGCGGCCGGGGGTTCGCCGGGCACGCGGCGGATCGGGCCGGTGTCGCCGGAGCCGTCCGGGTCGGCGGCGTCGTCGGCGGGGTAGTCGGGGTAGTCGCGCGGTGCCACGGCGCACATCCTGCACTCCCCGGTCCGGGCTCACCCGTATCGGGTGGGGGAGGAGCCGGTCGTATCCGGCGTTTCGGCCTCAGCCGTAGGCCTGGCGGAGGTGCACCCGGCGGTAAGCGGAAGGCGGCGTGTCGAAGTGGTCGAGGAACGCCTGGCGCAGGGTCTCGGTGGAGCCGAAGCCGCAGTGCCGGGCGATGGCGGTGAGCGGCAGGTCGGTGCCGGACAGCAGCCGCGCGGCTTGTTCGGCGCGGACGGTCCGCACGTACTTGCCCGGCGTGGTGCCCAGGTGCGCGTCGAACAGCCGGGTGAGCTGGCGGGTGCTGATCCCGGCGTGGCGGGCCAGCACCGGGGTGCCGAGGTCGTCGGCGAGGTGTTCGCTCACGTACGCGGCGAGGTCGCGGACCTGCCCGTGCTCCGGCGGCGGCCCGGACAGGAACATGCTCACCTGCGCCTGGTTCCCCGGCCGCTGCAGGTAGGTGACGAGCGCGCGGGCCACCTCGCGCGCCACCGCCGGCCCGTGGTCCTCCTCGACGAACGCCAGCGTGAGGTCGAGCCCACTGGTGACGCCGGCGGAGGTGTAGACGTCGCCGTGGCGGATGAACAGCGGGACCGGGTCCACCGTCACCGCCGGGTACTTCTCGGCGAACCGGGACGCGTACGCCCAATGAGTGGTCGCGCGCCGGCCGCTCAGCAGCCCGGCCGCGGCGAGCACGGTGGAGCCGGTGCAGACCGACGCCGTGCGCCGGCTGGTCCGCGAAAGCCGCCGCAGGTGCTCCAGCAGGCGCTCGTCGCGCGCGGCCGCCGTGTGGCCGACCCCGCCCGCGACGATCACCGTGTCCAGGTCGCCCGGCACCTGGTCGAGCCGGAGGTGCGGGGCGAGGGTGAGGCCGG
The DNA here is from genome assembly GCA_036502365.1 of Amycolatopsis sp. Taxonomy (GTDB): domain Bacteria; phylum Actinomycetota; class Actinomycetes; order Mycobacteriales; family Pseudonocardiaceae; genus Amycolatopsis. The sequence goes on along the minus strand of DASXYS010000142.1, from coordinate 10,574 downwards.
ACTGGCAGCGGAACGGGTGACCGTCCACAGTGGCCAGACGGATCGTGTACGGCGGGCGGGCGCCGATCCGGTTTGCGGCGTCGAGCGCGTCGGACACGCAGGCGACGTCCAGCAGCTCGGCGTCGGGGAACCCGACGATCACGACCTGCCGCGGGGGACCGGGCATGATCGGGAAGCTACCAGCTCGACCGGCCGACGGACATGGTTCGCAGGAATCGGGACACGGTCGCCGCGCACGCGGGCGGCGCGGGCCACCGTGGGGCCATGACCGAGAAGCGCGTGACCGAGAAGCAGAAGACGTTCGCCTTTGTCGTCTACCCCGGCCTGACCGCGCTCGACCTGGTCGGCCCGTTGCAGGTGCTGGCCGCGCTGGCCTCGGCCGATCCGGGACTGCGGGTGGTGGTCGTCGGGGAGACGCTCGACCCGATCGACACCGACTCGCCGTTGCGGATCGCGCCGAGCCACACGTTCGACGCGATTCGGCACCCGTACGCGATCCTCGTGCCCGGCGGCGGTGCGCCGACCCTGGGGGCACTGGCGAACCGGACCCTGATCGGCTACCTGGCCCGGGCGGCGGAGACGGCCGAACTCGTCACGTCCGTCTGCACCGGCTCCCTGCTGCTCGGCGAGGCCGGGCTGCTGAAGGGCCGCGAGGCCACCACACACTGGATGTTCCGCGACCTGCTGCGCGCGTCCGGGGCGACGCCGGTGGCCGAGCGCTGGGTGGAGGACGGCCCGGTGATCACCGCGGCCGGCGTCTCGGCGGGCATCGACCTGGCCCTGCACCTGGTCGAGCGGCTCGCCGGGGCGGAGCTGGCGCGGATCGTCCAGTTCGGCATCGAGTACGACCCGCAGCCGCCGCTCGGCCCGCTCGACTGGGCGAACGCCCCGCACGGCGGCCTGACGCCACTGCGGGTGCACGCTCTGCGCGAAGGCCCTGCCGACCACCCGGAGCTGATGGCGAAACTGCTGGCCCACGCCTGACCCGGAGTGGCGGCCGGGCGGTGGACCCACCAACGGGGTGGGCCATCCGGGTGACCACCGCCGGAAGCGCCCGGCGCTCCGGACCCCGCGGTTACATTCGGGCCACTCCAGGCGGGTGAAACCAGTGGCGGGGAGCTTCGCGGTGCGGTTCCAGGTCCTCGGCCCGTTGGCGGCCACGGTGGGGAAGACCGCGGTGACGCTGCCCTCGGCGGCCCAGCCCCGGCGCCTGCTCGCGCTCCTGCTGGCCCGGCCGAACGAGTTCGTCGGGCGGGCCACGATCGTCGACGAGCTGTGGCCGGACGGCGCGCCGCCGAGCGCGGCCGCGATCGTCCAGGTCACCGTGTCCAAGCTGCGCAAGACGCTGTCGCCGGGGCTGGCTTCGGACGCCCCGGCGCAGCGGCTGCGCTCGGGCCCGCGCGGTTACGCCCTGACCGTCGGCGAGGACGAGCTGGACGTCACCGAGTTCGTCGCCCTCGCGTCGGCCGGGCTGGCCGCCGAGGACCCCGTGGCCAAGCGCGGGTTGCTGGAGCGGGCGCTGGCCTGCTGGCGCGGCGGGGCGTTCTGCGACGTCGAGACCGGCCCGCTGGTGGAGGCGCACGAGCTGTGGCTGGAGGACCGGCGCCGCACGGTGCTGGTGCAGCTGGTGGAGCTGCAACTGGCCGGCGGGGACCGCCAGGCCGTGGTCCACCGGCTCGCCCCGGTGGTCGCGGACCGGCCCGCCGACGAGCGGCTCGCCGCCCGCCTCGCCGACGCGCTGGCCGGCCTCGGCCGCCGGGACTCGGCCCTCGACCTGCTCCGCCGGACCCGCCGCGCGCTGTGGGACGAGGCGGGCGTGACACCGGGCCCGGAGCTGGAAGCCGTTTACCGCCGCATCGCCGGCACCGAGTGGACGACGGCGGGCCCGCCCGCCCAGCTGCCCGCGCCGGCCCCGGACTTCACCGGACGGGCCGCCGAGCTGGCGGAGATCGCGCGCGGCCTGCGTTCGCCCGCGCCCGTGGTCGTGCACGGCGCGCCGGGGTCCGGCAAGAGCGTGCTCGCCGTGCAGGCCGCGTGGCGGGCGCGGCGCCGGTTCCCGGACGGCCAGCTCGTCGCCGACCTCAGCACGGCCGATCCTCGTGACGTGCTCGCCGGGTTCCTGCGGGCGCTGGGCGCGTCGGCGGCCGAGCTGACGGCCGACTTGCCGGGGCTGGTCGGGCTGTGGCGCAGCCACACCGTGGACCGGCGCCTGCTGGTGGTGCTGGAGGACGCGCGTGCCGAGGCGCAGATCCGGCCGCTGCTGCCGAGCGGTTCCGGCTGCGCCGTGCTGGTGACGGCGCGGAACCCGCTGCCGGGGCTGGCCGCCGCCCGTCCGGTCCCGGTGGGCGAGATGTCCACAGTGGACGCACGGGCGCTGCTCGCCGCGGTGGCGGGCCAGGAGCGGCTGGCCGCCGAGCCCGCCGCCGCCGACGTGGTCGTCACCCGGTGCGCCGGGCTCCCGCTCGCGGTGCGGATCGCCGGGCTGCGACTAGCCGCGCGGCCGCACCAGCGCGTCGCCGAGCTGGCGACGCGGCTGACCGACGAGCGCCGGGCACTGGACGAGCTGGTCGCCGGCGACCTCAGCGTGCGCGGCGCGGTGCTGCCGGCCCTGCACGGCTGCCCGCCCGCGGACCGGGACCTGTTGCGGCTGCTGGGGGTTTTCGGCCGGCCGGTGCCGGGCTGGTGCGCCGCGGCGCTGCTGGGCCGCCGGGTCGCCGAGACCGGGGAACGGCTGGAGTCCCTGCTGGACGCCCACCTGCTCACCGTCGACGAACGCGGCCGCCATTCAGTGCCGAGGTTCGTCCGGCTCGGCCTGGCCCGGTTGCCCGGCCGTGAGCCGGACCGGGCCGCGCTGCGCCGGGCGCTGGAAGCGGTGCTGGCGCTGGCCGAACGCGTGCTTTCCGTACTGGACCTGGGTTTCACCCCCGCCGGCCCGCCGTTCGCACGGCCGGACGTGAGCGCGGCGCGGGCCGCGACCGCCGACCCGCGGGCCTGGCGCAACGCCGAAATCGACCTGGTCGCCGCCGCGGTCCGGCTGGCCGGCGCGCAGGGCTGGCCCGACCTCGCCGCGCGGCTTTCCGACGCCTGCCTCGCGCTGGCCGGTTCGCCGTGGGTCAGCGGGGCCGCGCGGGCGGTGTCGGTGGCCGGACTGGCCGCGGCCCGCCGCCTCGGCGACCGCCCGGCCGAGGCGGGCAAGCTGTTCACCCTCGGCTCGGTGCACTGGCAGCAGGGCCGCTCGCGCCAGGCCCGGACGTACTTCGCCATGGCCGGCGGGCGGTTCCGCGCGCTCGGCGACCCGCGCGGCACGGGCGCGGCACTGGTCGTGCTCGCCGACATCGACGCCGACGCCGGGCGGGCCACGTTCGCCGTGGAGGAGCTGCGCGAGGCACTGGACCTGTTGCGGGAGTGCGGGGACAGCCGGGGCCAGGCCACCGCGGCGGCCCAGTTCGGCGCGCTGTCGGAGGATCTCGGCGACGTCCGGCGCGCGTTGGAGAGCTTCGAGGCCAGCCTGCTGCTCGCCGACGGGCGCGGGCACGACCAGGTGGCCAAGCGCTACGCCGACGTGCTGCGCCGCCACGGCCACGCCGACCGCGCCGCCGACCTGCTGACGGACGCGCTCGGCGGCGCGGTCCGGAGCCGCGCGCGGCACTGGGAGGCGCACGTCCTGCGCAGCCTCGGCGACCTGCACGCCGAAGCGGGCGAAGTCGGCGAAGGGGAGCGCTGCCTTTCGCGTTCGCTCGCGCTGTTCGAGCAGATCGGGCACCGGCACGCTGCCGCGTACACCCACCGCAGCCTGGCCGAGGCCCGGCTGCGCGCCGCCGACCGTGCCGGTGCCGAGCGGCACCTGCGCGCCGCGATGGGCGTCTTCCGCGAGCTGCGGGACCGCCGCGGCACCGGGTACGCGCTGCTCAGCCTGGGCCGGCTGCACGCTGGGGCGGGCGCGGACGGCGACGCCCGGCGGGTGCTGGCCGACGCCGCCGGCGTGTTCGAGGGCCTGGGCTTCCCGCTGTGGGAGCTGCGCGCCTTGCGGGAGCTGAACGCCGCGTCCAGTGATTCCCCCGCACGGGACCGGGCTCGTGAAGTCTTGACGAAGATCAGGACCTGACGGCGCCCGCCTGCCCGCTTCGATGGCCCGCGTTTGGCGAAGTTATGGCGCCCGAGTCTTGGCTGCCGCTCGTCAGAACTCCCCACGAGGAGGCTATTCATGCGTGTTCCCCCGATGCCGCTGTGGTCCCGCGCGGCTCTCGGACTGGCCGCCGCCACGGCGACCGCGCTGCTGGGCACCGCCGGCACCGCGTCCGCCGCGCCCGCGGTCACCAAGCTGACCCAGGCGCAGGCGGCTTCGCAGCTGTCGGCGGCCGGGGTCACGCACTCGTCCAGCGGCGGGTGCACCACGAGGTCCAACTCCACCTGCACCTCGTACGAGCAGATCAACCAGACCACGGTCAGCGGCGTGATCACGCTCAAGCACGCGAGCGGCTGCGCCATCAACATCACCGGCGGCACCGAGGTGGGCCACGCTTCGGGCACCTACAGCCATTACAACGGTAGCTTTCCGGTCATCTCGCGTGACATCTCCCGTGAATGGTGAGTCAGCACGCAGTTTGAGTCTGTCGCGGGGGGCGGCGTGAGGGTGGTGACATGTCACGTGGAATGGAGACCTAATGGTGGCTTTTCGGTCATCTCGCGTGACGTGACACGTAAACGGTGACGTCATGCGCGGATCGTATACCAGGCACCGCTGTCTCCAGGACCGCTGCAAACCTTGTTGACCCATGTACTTCCGCCACGGTTCGTGCACGCCGTCGCCGGCTGCGATGCCCGGCTGCGCAAGCCAATGCTCTCGGACAGCCGCCCTCGGACCACAATGGACCGCTGAGCAAACGGTGGCAGAACGTTGCCGAGTGCCGGATCCTGAGGTCGGTCCCGGCGAGCCCGCCGTCGCGCGGCAGGATCGCCCGCTGCGTGCATCGTGCAGAGCCTCCCGGCGCGAGGACGGAATACCTTTCCGGGTGGGCTCGTGTACATCGGCGCGAGCTCGGCGTCCACGACCTCAGCCGACATGCTGCCACGCGCGCTGACGTCGCCCGGCACCCGCGAAATCTGAGCATGCCCGGTCCGTCGGCACACCCGGAGCACGCCGGCACCCAGGTGCGTGCGCGGACCGCCCCGCAGGCCGCCGCCAAGAGAGCAGCGCTGCCCGGCTCAGCGCCGGCCGTCACCAGGCGGGAGGGAGGGCACGCGCTGCCCGACCTCACCGGTCGTGGCGGCAGCCAGGCCTGCAGCACAGAAGCCGACGGCCGTGCTGACCGTCCCAGCCGGCGCAAGCCGTGCCTTCACGACATCGTCTGCCTACCGCCCAGGCGCAACTGCGCGCCTTGGCCGCCCCCATGGTGGTGCCCACCCGCTCACGTAGGGAAACATCGATCCACGGCCCGGCGTCCACGTCCACACGTGCCCGCAGAGCTCGCCGCGCGGAGGGATATCCGGCCCGCCGCACGGCGATGCCAGGCTAGTGTGCTCACGAATCGTGCGACGCCAGAGGATGTGGCTCGCCGACGAGCGCAGAGAGCGCCGTGGCGATCTCTCCGAGGGTGGCCGGCACGTAGGTGAGGGTGCTTCCGGTGTTGCCCCCAACCGTATGCCCGGCGTAACCAGCGGCCAGGCCGTAGCCGAAATTTCGTTCCACCCACGTCAATGTCGTGTAACGAATCCAATGGGCGGTGACCCCGAGATGCTTGAGCCACGGCAGATGCCGGCCCAGCCGCCGCCAGAGAGCGGTGTAGTGGGTGCTGGTCACAGGTCTGCCGTCACGGTAACGCAGCAGCTGGTCGTGGTCACCGCCGCTCGGGTTGCGGTGCACGGAGTGCGCGACCAACCCATTCAACAGGGTGCGCGACACCGGCTGCTCGCGGGTATTCCCGCTCTTCTCCCGTAGGCGGACCGTGCAGTCCTCGTGATCGAGGTCGCACGGGCGCAGCGCCAGAGCGCCGGCGCGACGGCAGGCGGTCTCGGTGTGCAGGCGCAACAAGAGCGTGTCCAGAGCTGGATCGGTCCCGGTCGTGGCCGCGACGTGATTGATCTGGATCAGCTGGCTGGGAGACAGCGCCCGACGGGGACTTCTGGGCTGACGGGGCTTCCTCAACGCTGCGGCAGGGTTCTGGGCCGCAGCGAGGTACTTGTCGTCGGCTGCGTACCTGTAGAGGGTCCTGACTGCGGCGATGAAGGTGGATTTCGCGCCGACGCCGCCACGGTTGCCGGGGCGGGTTGCTGCGCGCTGTTGCACCCAGTTGGCGAGCGTCCGCAGTTCCGACGCGGTCGGCTCGGTGATCCGGCGATCACCCCACTGCTCTACCAGGACCCTCCAATACGGCATCCAGGTGGACGCCGAACTTGGCGGCGTCGCCGCGGCCACCACCGGCACGTACCCGGCGAACGTCGGCACATCCTCACGCAACGACTCCGCAGCCAGCAGATCAGACGGCGACACGCCCAATCTGTCCAATAGGAACCGGGCCGCACCGAGATCGGCAACGGATGCCGTCGGTGGATCCGCAAGTGCGAGGACACTCATGCGCCGTCGCCAACGGAAGCATGAAACTGCGAGATGAGCACGTCGACAGTCGACAGCGGATACACGAGGATCACCCGGTGCTCGGGGATACCCGCCATCAGCACCCTGTGACCCGGGCGAATCTCGAAATGATGCCGCGCGGCCGCTGGAATCGTTACGCACTGATGCTTGTTGACCGCAAGCAGTCCAGTGGGCTGAGGCTGGAAGACGATGACCCCGGGAGCGAGACGGACACTGATTCGCTCCTCTGCTCGCCAGGACACCGCGTCAAGGACAGCCTTGTCGACCAACCGGCCGGAACGATCGACGCGCACCATGGCATACACCAGCGATCCCTCGCGCCGGGGCGTGATCAGCTTCGCAATAGGCAGGGGCGGCGGGGGTGAGTCCGCGACGGCCGCCCGTGCATTCGGGATCAACGCCTCGATGATGCCTTCCACTGCCTCACCGGCAGGATCGGCCAGAGGTGCTGTACTGGATTTCGTCTCGTCGAGGTTCAACGCAGCGACAGGAAGACGATCCTCGTAGTCACGAGGTTGCATGGAATCCTCCGCAGCAGGCCGCTGGTGAGCCTGCGTCCTCAGCGAGCAGCGGGCCGGGCACCGGATGTGGCCGGCGCCGCTCCTCGGCGATCCAGGAATCGGGGTTCGGCGGACGGATTCTTCGTCGCGCACGAGCGTCAGCGCCACGGGAAACTGGGGGCCGGGCGGGCTGGTCCGTCCTCAACGGTGCACGGGAGGCCACGGGACCGTCACGATGCGATCTCGTCGGCCCACGTCGCCCGTCTTCCCTTCCCGTCGCATCCTGCAGACGTTTTGCAGAGCCGACTCTGAACGTCGATATATGAGATCATGATCTATCTGTCAAGAACATTCCTACTAAAGAGCAGAAGCATACTTATCAACAATTACTTGGACGGCAGTCACGCATCTCGATGAGCCATCCCCGTCCTAGCTATCGGAATGAACCGGTAGCTAGGACGCGTCAGCGCCAACGTCGCCTGTGGACATGCCGGGAGCCGCTTGTCGTAGCTCCAGGGCGTCCCGCAGCCAGCTGTCACCGAGTGCTTGCCCGGACACCGCGCGAACCAAGTTGTAAACATGAGTCAACTCTTCGGCTGTCATGCTCAAGACCTCGGCCTGCGCCTCTGCTACTGACGCTGCTCGTTCGGCACCGGCCGGCACTCGGGGCTCGCCTCCGTTAAGGATTGCGGCGGCGTCACCTGGGCTCAGGCCGAGAGCACGTTCAAGCGTCGCAAGTGTGTTCGGGCTGACGGGTTCACCTCGCTCGATCCGGTAGAGGGTCTTCTCGTGAAGGGGTGTAACGCTGGCGAGCGCCCGAACGGTGGGGTAGCCGCGCACCTGGCGTTGATTGGTGACGAACGCTGCAAGTCGGACCCGGTCCAGTTCGTGCCGACCGTGTCCTGTAACCACCTTCGCATCCTGGCTTTGCAGCGCGCCTGTGTCCAGTCTGATCTCGCCTCCTCGGGTGTGAAGTGTCCACTTGAGTCCACTGTAGTCCACTTCGAGGTAGTCATCAACTTGTTCTGGCTGCGGCCATCTGCTGAGTGATGCTGTTGTGCGTCGCGTAGGTGTCCAATACTGTCCACTTCAGCTCCATGATGCTTCGGGATGCGAGCGGGTTGCGTTGTGGCGTCAGCGCGCCGCGTGGCAGTTCCAATGTCAAGCGAGGAGGTCGAGGTGCAACCAGGAAACAGCCAGCCGCGCCGGAGGCCACTGGTCCTGGCGGCCGGTGCTACGGAGCATCCTGACTGCTCTGCGGCGCGATTCGCTCGAAGGCGGGCGGACACATCGTTCGGCAAGGCGACTTGAATTCCTTCTCTGGTCGCGCGTCGCTTGAACGCTGATATTGGGCGTCTGGTCGAGTTCTGTTTCGCAACCAATTGTCACGGGAGCTGTATGGCAACGCTTGACACGTGGCATTTGCCAACCCGGATTGGCCATCTCACGTGCTGAAACAGTTGGACGAACTTCTATTCTGCTCTCCTTTCATTATCCTCGATGCCGAAAATCGCAAGGCCGGGCTGGTCGAAAGCTTGGATGACGCGCGGCGGGAAGTTAATGCCGGACGCGGTAGGACCTTCGTCGGCAGTCTGGGACCGGAAGCTCTCGCGGTGGACATCGACCCTGCCGATGCGGGATCTGAACCAGCAGCCGGCGTCGCGGCCTGCGACGACCTGACAGCTTGGTGCAGTCAACGAGGCCTTGGTTGGATCAGCCGCGCATCGGGAAGGCCGGGACATCGACATCTGATCGTCCTGATCCCGGAATCTCTCGGCGCAGAACTCCGTTCCCTGGCTCACGTCGTGGCATTAAGGCATCGTGCGTCGGTCACTGTACGGTCGAGTCTGAGGCCTCTGAACGCTCCGCATCGGCACGGCCTGCCAGCACCCGTACTTCACGGCACCCTCCTGGATCGGGAGCAGAACGACCTGTCGTCGCCAGACACAGGATCGCCGGAAGGCGTTCGCCAAGCTGGGCTCGCGGGACGAGCGCCGCGCCACGTCGCGTCGCCGGCGCCGATCCGGAGCCGATCCGAATCCGAGTTTGGCGACACGTTGGCCCGAGTCCGTGCTGCCTGGAGCAAACATGAAGCCTGGAAGGCGGCCTGCCAGTTCGGAACCAAAGCCGCCGAGCTGGGCTGGACCAGATGGGGACGATGGGTCTGGTCTGCGGCGGTAACGATTGTCGACGCCGAGTACGGTCGTACACCCAGGGAGGCCTGGGAAAACTTCCGCACAGCGTCCCCTGAGCAGGCAACTTTCCTCGGCCACGCACGCTGGTACGAAACCCGGTGGGAACCTGCGCGCCAGGAGGCCGGAAGGGAGCGCCCGCGTAGGACGCGGACGTCCCCACCGCACAGATCGCCCGGGAAAGCGGGGCCGGGCGATCATGCTGGGCCGCCGGATGCCAGTGACATTCAGATAGTTGCCGACGGGATGGTCGCGGCGGCCTGCTGGGCAACGCGGAACATGTCTCGGTTGCCCAATGGAGTGAGGTTGTCGTCGCTATGTGCCGCACTGCGCGCTCTTGCAAGTCCGGTCGTTGCTCGTTGCGGGTCTATCTCAGTCCGGGCATGGTCTGAACGTTCCAGGCTGGATACGAAGACAGTGAGGCGGGCTCGCGACGCTGCAGCCGAGTTGGGGCTCATCCATCGGAGGCGCGCGTACGCCGGGGATCGCGATGACAGCGACGCTTGGTTGCCGACCGAATTGACGGCGAAGTTCATCCGGATGCAAAAATCCCCCACTGGGCGGTACGCCCCCTATCGGAAATCTGTCGGCAGGGCAAACGTCACCCAGCTCGTGGTCAGGCACAACGACGAGCGGGAACGATGGAAGCTGTTCTTGATGCGGAAGATGGCTTTGGCGAGAGCTCACGCGCTACAGCGGTGGGCAGGCCAACCGGAAGCAGCTGAAGTCAGGGCGGCCGTTGCACATCTGCGCTGGTGGGTTCTCCTGGACCAGAACGAGCAGGTCAGGCGACGGCAGGAGCGCCGGGCTGTGCTCAAGCGGCTGGATCCAGGCCGGCGAGCGAAGTGGCTTGATTGGCTCGGTCGGCGCAGGACGATCACCAGAGCAATCACCAGCCTTGCGGCGGGTAGCCGTGCTGGCCCCGACTTTGAGGCGATTCGATGTGTGTCCAGCGTTCTGAGGCTCGGCCTGAACGGCCTGGATACCTGGTCGCCGGGGTGAGGGCTGCTGGCCGGCCTCGCGCGTGAGCCTCGATAGTGCGGACGCCGGTGATTCGGTCGAAGACCCCGGCCGACTCCCCGGACTGGACGGGCTTGTCTGCGTGCAATCGTGACTCGGGATACACGACACTCGAGATACACGCTGTGTGAACGCTCACGTTATTCCCGGGGCCTGCGCTCATGTAATTCCGCAGGTGGTGGGTCCTGGTGATGTTCTACCCGGTGGTCTTCTTCTTGTCGTCGGCGACACCCCGGGGCCGCTTGTTGGGTCGGTAGCTGGGGCCGT
>DASXYS010000141.1:0-2671 GCA_036502365.1 Amycolatopsis sp. | reverse complement strand
CGGGAACGGCCACTCGTTCGTCACGCAGGTCAGGTGGTCGGCGGGCACCGCGCCCTGGTCGCCGCCGGGCACGTTGTTGAGCCGGGCCACGTAGTCGTCCGAGACGCCGAACGACTGCTGCATCATCACCGGCGCGGGCTGCCCGTTGCCGCCGCAGCCGACGTGCGAGTGGCCCAGCACGTGGCCGACCTCGTGGTTGATCGCGTACACCCGGTAGCCGCTCAGGTTCGGGCCGTAGGCCTTCGCGCCGCGGACCCAGCGGGCCAGGTTGATCAGCACGCGGTGCTTGCTGCTGCGGAAGCAGGACGCCTCGTAGGTGATGGAGAACCCGCAGGTGTCCGGGCGGTGCGTGGTGTCCGGCGTGGTCAGGCTGACCCGGAAGTCCGGTCGTGTCGAGCTGCCGTCCACCCGTTGCAGCGCGAGCTTCCCGTCGGCAGTCCAGCTCTTGGCGTCCGACAGGATGCCCTGCACAGCGCTCGCGAAGCCGTCGTCGCCGGCGTAGCTCGACGGGTCGATGCCGTCCTCGACCTCGACCGTGTAGCGGTAGAGCCGCCCGGTGCCGACCTTGTCCCCGGAGCCGGGCACGACGTGCCAGTTCCCGCGGCCGGACGAGGTGAAATCGCCGCCGTTGGGCAGGACCGCGGTCTCCCCGTTCAGGTCCATCGGGGCCGCCGGGTTCTCCGGGACGCCGGGCCCGGCCGCCGCCGTGGCCGGGCCGCCCGCCTGCGCCGGGGCCGCCCCCGGCTCCGCCGGCTGTACCGACCCCGCCGACGGCGCCGGGGCTGTCGCGGACTGGACCACGACCAGGACCGTGACCACCGCCAGCACCGGCAGCGCGTACACCCGCCAGCCGTAAGTGGTCAGGAACCCCTTGCGCTGAACGGGTTTTCGCTGCTCGAGCGGCTTGCGCGCCGCGCGCAGCGGTTCGCGGGCGTCGGTCGGTGGCACGTACTTCCCCAGTTTCTCCGGTGACGGATGTCCCCATCATGGACGGTCCGGGCCCCCGGAAGGTTGAGACCACTGAATTCCGTCGATCCCCCGGCTCGCCACGGCCCGCCGCGGAGCAGGACTTTCGGAGGTTCCGCCCCGCCCGCGCGAGTGATCATGATGGGCCGGTGCCCCCGTCCCACCCCGCATCGTTCGCGGTCACGCTGGACGCCGCGATCGAGGAGTCCGGGCTCTCGCTCGACCGGCTCCGGCACCACCTCGCCGCGCGCGGGGTGACGCTGTCGCGCTCGGCCCTGTCCTACTGGCGCCGCGGCCGCTCGCAGCCGGAACGGTCCACTTCGCTCGAGGCCGTGACGCAGCTGGAAGCCGTGCTCAGCCTGTCCCCCGGCACGCTGACCTCGCAGCTCGGCCCGCGGGCGCCGCGCGGCCGGTGGCTCGGACGGCCGGCGGACTGCGTCGAGCGCCGCCGGCTCTGGCCCGAGCTGCGCCCGTTTTCGGCCGAGCTGAAGCCGCCGCCGGACGGCCAGCTCGCGTTCTGGTCGATCCACGACCGCGTGGTCGTGGACACCGACGGCAGCGAGCGCGCGCTGCGGGTGCACCTGGTCGCCGAGGCCACGATGGACGGTGTCGAGCGGCTGATGACATATCACCAGTCCGATCACCCGCTGCCCGGCGAGCCGCGGTACCAGGGCGTGCGGTTCGCGCGGACCGGCCGGGTGCGCGTCGACCGCGCGACCGGCATGACCGTCGGCGAGCTGCTCCTCGACCGCGTGCTCGCGGCGGGTGAGGTGACGGCCGTCGAGTACGAGATCGTGTTCCCGCCCGGCGAGCGGATCGACCACTACCACCGGCGGTTCACCCGGCCGGTGCCCGAGTACGTGTGCCAGGTGCAGTTCGGGCTGAACGTGCCGCGGCGGGTGCGCGCCTACGAGCAACGCGGGCTGTCCGGCCCACGGCACCCCGGCGCGCCGCTGCGGATCGGCACCACTCACGCGGTCACGTTCGCCGCCCGCGACGTGCGCCCCGGCCTGTGCGGGCCCCGGTGGGAGTGGTGACGCAATTCTGTGGACGGCACGCGCCGACCTGCGGATTCACCCCGTGTCTTTGCTTCTGTCCACTTCCTCCTGGTACGCGGCGTGGGCCCGCGGTTACGTTCCGCGGCACTTCGCCAGTCCCCGTCGCAGAAAGGCACCCGCCATGCGCCGTCTCACCCGGGCCGTGACCACCCTCGCCGCCGCTGCCGTGCTCGTCGCCACCGGCACGGCGACCGCCACCGCCGCACCGGCCAGACCGCTGTCGATGGCGGCCCAGTTCGGCACCGCGGCGGCGTCGACGTCGCAGGACACCATCGGTGACACGTACCCTTCGAAGTGGCGCGACATCCCGCAGGACTCGGTCGTCGACGACTGGAACATGTACAACCGCGAGTGCGTCTCGTGGGCGGCGTTCACCGTCGCCGGCCACGGCCAAAGCGCCTCGAACTACGGCGACGCCAAGTACTGGGACGACAACGCGCGCCAGAACGGCTACCGCGTCGACAGCTCGCCCACCCCCGGCTCGATCGCGCAGACCGACAACGGCACCTACGGCCACGTGGCCATTGTGGACAGTGTGCACGGCGGCACCGCGACCGTCGAGGACTACAACTGGGCCGGCGACGGGCACTACCTCCGCCACGACGTGAACGTCGGCGACTTCCGCTACATCCACTTCTACAACTGAG
>DASXYS010000140.1:0-19510 GCA_036502365.1 Amycolatopsis sp. | reverse complement strand
GGGGCGGCGCCCCGGGAGGACTGGGAGGAGCCCGTGGACGCACCGGGCGGAGGGTGCGTCCACGGGCCGGGGCCGCTGGGGGAGCGGCCCCTGGGTCCGGCGATCGGCTGCGAGTCGACTCGGCCTGGAGCTAACCGGTTCGGCGGGCCCGGTCGGGGGTTATTCCCAGATCTTGATGGCGCGGACGACGAACGGGGACTGCGGAACGTAAGTGCCGCCACCCGGATAGGTGTGGAAATCTCCCTCGGTCGAACAGTCTTCGCCTTGGTAGATGGTGACGTCGCGTGTCATGCGGTTCACGAAAGAATGAGACTCGAATCCCTCGGGCAGCGGAATGCAGTCGCTCGGGTTGCTGGTGCGGAGGTCGAAATGCTGGGCGTCGCCGGTGTAGGACTCCTGGGACCAGAGACAGAATTCGCCGACGGTGCAGGCCGGGTCGGTTTGGTGCGCGCCGGCAGGTGCGGGTGTGGGAGCGAAGGCGGGGGCAGATCCTGGTGTGGCAGAAGCAGCGGGGGACGGTGCGGCCTGGGCGATGCCCGAGCCGGCCAGAAGGCCGGCCGCGGCCATGAGGAGGACGCGGGGCAGCCGGGCGGGCAGGTGCGGGCGGCGGAGCGCCAGTGAAGGTAATGCGGGCAGGGCCGGGAACGCAGGCATCGGCACTCGGCGGAACATCATGGAACTCCCCCTCTTCGGGCGGCCGGGAGGGCCGCCGTGGAATGTGTGGTTTCCACGATGCCGGGTAAGGGGGGATTTGTCTGCCCGCATTCCTACGTCTGTGGACAAGTAGTTTTCCGTCGCTCGAAAGGGCCCGGTTGTCCACAAATCGGCGAGCGGTATTGCTAAACGGGCGCCGTGCTGTCACGCCGGATCAGCGAGACGGGCAGCTGGACGGGCGGGGGCGGGGCGCCGCCGTCGAGCAGGTGCAGGACCAGCTCGCCCGCGATCCGGCCCTTGCCGGCCAGGTCCTGGCGGACGGTGGTGAGCGGCGGGTCCGCCCAGGCGGCCTGCGGGATGTCGTCGAAGCCCACCACCGAGACGTCCTCCGGCACGTGCAGCCCCAGCTGGCGGGCCGCGGCGACGGCCGCCAGCGCCAGCTGGTCCGACATGCACAGCAGCGCGGTTGGCCGCGGCGAGCCGCGTAGCAGCGAAGCGGCGCTGGCCGCCGCGTTGTCCGCCGACAGCCACGGTGCCTCCGACACGGCCACGTCCGTCACCCCGGCCTCGGCCAGCGTCTCCAGGTAGCCCGCCAGCCGTTCGCGCGTGCCGCGGAACGAGCTGGCCCGCGCGGACTCCAGGCCCGAGGGCCCGGCGGACGAAAGCCGTGGCGCCGACAGGACCCCGAATCGGCGGTGCCCCAGCTCCAGCAGGTGTCGGGCGGCCAGCGCGGCGCCGCCCCGGTCGTCGCAGCCCACGCGCGCCGTTTCGGGCAGCAGCGGCTGGTCGATCACCACGAGCGGCAGGCCGCGGTCGTGCACGGGCTCCAGCGCGGGCGTCCCGTCGGCCAGCGAATACGCCACGGCGATGTCCGCCTGCGCCGCCAGCACCCGCTCGGCGGGCGGCCCGCCCTGCGCCTCGGTGCCGGGCAGGAGCAGCAGGGCGTGCCCGGCCGGGTCGACGGCCTTCGCCAGCGCGTCCAGGGTCACCGAAAGCGCCGGGTCCGAGAACGCCGCCGACAGCGACGAGTCCAGCAGGAACGCGATCGCGCCGGTCCGGCTTGTGGCCAGGCTGCGCGCGGTCGGGTTCGGCCCGGGGTAGCCCAGGTTCTTGGCCGCGCGCAGCACCTCCTCCCGAAGCTGCGCGGACAGCTGGTCGGGCCGGTTGTAGGCGTTGGACACGGTCGCGCGCGACACCCCGACCGCCTCCGCGACGTCGTCCAGCGTCGGTCGCCGTCGCCGGGTGCTCGTCATCGGCGGAGCATAGCGCGCCCTGGACTTTCTGAAGCGCTTAAGTCATTCTGGGCCAACAGCTCCCGGCAGAGAGGACGGCGAGATGCGCGACCGGACGGCGGTGTTCGCGGTGTTCGCGCTGAACGGCGCCGCGCTCGGCTCGTGGGCGCCGCGCACCCCCGCCATCGCCGCGCACGTCCAGGCGCAACCCGGGATCTTCGGGCTCGCGCTGCTCGGCGCCAGCGTCGGAATGCTGTGCGGCGCACCGATTTCCGGCCGGCTGACCGAACGTTACGGCGCTCGCGCGGCCGTCGCGGGCAGCACGCTGGTCGTCGCCGCGGCCCTCGCGCTGGTCGGCTTCTCCCCGTCGGTCGTGCTGCTCGCCGGCGCGCTTTTCGTGCTGGGCGCGGGCGTCGGTGCGCTGGACGTCGCCATGAACATCGCCGGCGTGGCCGTGGAGCGCCGCACCGGCAAGGCGGTGATGCCGACGTTGCACGCCGGGTTCAGCTTCGGCGCCCTCGCCGGCTCGCTGCTGGCCGGGCTGGCCGCCGGGCACGACTGGTCGCCCGCGCGGCACCTGAGCGTGGCCGCGGCCGGAGCGCTGGTCGTGCTCGTGGTGGTGCTCAAAGCCGTGCCGGGGGACCGGCCGCCGCGTGAGGCCAAGGCGACGGCGCCGGCGAAGGCCCCGATCCGCCGTGCCGCGCTGTGGCTGCTCGCCACCATCGCGCTCTGCTCGGCGATCGCGGAGGGCGCCAGCTCCGACTGGTCCGCCCTGCTGATGGTCACTGCCCACGGTGTCGGCCAGGGCGCGGCCGCGCTGGCGTACTCGGGCTTCTCGCTGGCAATGGCACTCGCGCGGTTGGGCGGTGCATGGAGCCAGGAGCGCTTCGGCGCGACGCGTTCTCTCGCGGCCGGAGCCGGTGTCGCCGCCTTCGGCCTTGTTTGCGCCGCGGTCTTCACGCCCGCCGCGTTCGCGTACGTCGGCTTCGCGCTCGCCGGGGCCGGGCTGGCCGCGGCGTTCCCGCTGGCCCTCAGCCTGGCCGGCAGTGCGGGGAAACGGGCCGACGGCGGCGGGGGCGAGCGTGAGCTGGCGTTCGTCTCCACGGTGGCCTACTCCGGCTTCCTCGCCGGTCCGCCGCTGATCGGCGGGATCGCGCAGGCGACGTCGTTCCGGGTCTCGTTCGTGGTGGTCGCCCTGATCGCCGCGCTGATCGTCCCGGCCGCGCTGGCGGCCGTGCGCGCCCGGCGTCACGAAGAGGTCACAGCCTCCGCCTGACCCCGTTGACACCCCACGCCCGCCGGGGCAAGCTGACTTCGCCATAAACTGAAATGAATGCGCGGAGGCTGCCATTTCAGGTTGGTTTGGGGAGGGAACTCGTGTCGGTGGCTATCGCGGCGGCGGCCGTGCTCGTCCTGCTCGGTGGTGCCGCCTGGTTCGCGCTCGGCGTCGGGGAGCGCCGCGGCCGGGCGGCCGAGCGCGAACGGCACCGGCGCGCCGTCCACGACACCGTGCTGCAGGTGATGGAGTCGCTCGCGCTGCCCGCGCCCGCGGACGTCGTCGACCCCGTCGGCAGCCTCGACCGGGTACGCCGGACCGCCCGTGAGCACGCGCTTCGCCTGCGCCTCAGTCTCGACAGCGCCGACGACACCTCACCCGCAGGGCTCGTACAGCGGCTGCGCGCGTTGACGGCGGAACTCGCGGCGGACGGCCTGGCCGCGGAGGTCGTGGAGCTCTCCGCGCTCGGCGATCTGCCCGAAGCCACCGTGGACACGTTGCACGGCGCGGCACGCGAAGCCTTGCGTAACACGCTGAAGCACTCGGGCACGCGACGCGCGGTCGTCTCCGTCGAGGCGAGACGCGACGGCGTGAGCGTCACGATTCGGGACCACGGCACGGGTTTCCGCCCGGAGAGCCGGCGGCACGGGTTCGGCATCGAGCACTCGATCGTCGGGCGGCTCACCGAAATCGGCGGCGACGCCACGATCGACTCGGCGCCCGGCGAGGGCACCCGGGTACGGCTGCGGGCGCCGCTAGCCCTGCGTCTCCCCGTCGGGTGATTCGCGCCACTGCGCGAACGGCCGGTCCAGCCGCCACTTGCCGCCGTCGGACTCCAGCACGCGGTACTCGCAGGTGCGCGGGTTCGACAGCGACTCGAACAGGTCGATGCTCCAGTCGAAGAGCCGGCGGCACAACAGCCGCATGGTGAGCCCGTGGGAGACGATCAGCACAGTCCCGGGGTGATCTTCGCCGCGCCGGGACAGATCTGCCAGGAACCCGGCGACGCGGTCGTCGACGTCCGCGCCCGACTCGCCGTAGGGCAGCCGGTAGAAGAAGTGCCCGAAGTCGTGCCGCCGCTGCCGTTGCACCTCTTGTTCCCGGGGGTCCTGGAGGTTGCCCCAGTCCTGTTCGCGCAGCCGCGGCTCCTGGGTCACGCGCTCGCACGCGCCCTCGATTCCCAGCAGTGCAAACGTTTCGCGGGCACGCAGGTACGGGCTCAGATAGACGGCCGGGCGCTCGCCGTGCAGCAGTTCCCGGATCGCCGGGCCGGCCTCGCGGGCCTGTTCGCGGCCGGCTTCGGTGAGCGGGATGGCATGGTCGGGAATCCGGGTATAGGCCAGTTCGTCCACGTTCCCGAGCGACTCGGCGTGACGCAGCAGGATGATCCGCACCGAACCCATCATGCCCCCGTTCCGCGGAAAAGCGGCCCGGCCTAGTCTCGTGAGGTGCCCTCGGATGCCGTGACGAAACCGGAAGTGCCTGCCCAGCGCCGGGCAAGCGCGCTGCCGCTGCTGTCGGTCGGGGTGGTCCTCGCCGCCCTCATCGCGGTGGGACTGGTCGCCCTCACCGGCGGGGCCGGCTACCTCATCGCGGGGCTGCCCGACCCCGGGCTCGTCACCCGCTACGGCATCACGGTCGTGCGGGTGCTCTCGGAGGCCGCGTCGGTCGTCTGCATCGGCGCATTGCTGCTCGCCGCGTTCCTGGTTCCCCCGCAGAAGTCCGGCACCCTCGGGCCCGAGGGTTACGCCGCGGTGCGCACCGCGGGCATCGCCGCGTGGGTCTGGTTCGCCGCCGCGCTGCTTTCGGTGGCGTTCACCGCGGCCGACGGCGCGGGCAAGCCGTTCGGGGAAGTCCTTTCGCCCCAGACACTCCTGGACCTGGTCGACGCGATCGAGCAGCCGAAGGCCTGGCTGTGGACGGCGCTGATCGCGGTCCTGCTCGCCCTCGGCTGCCGGCTCGTGCTGACCTGGGGCTGGACGACGGTGCTGTTCTTCGTCGCGGTCGCCGGGCTGATCCCGGTCGCCGTCACCGGTCATTCCGCGAGCGGCGGCTCGCACGACATGGCCACCAACAGCCTGCTGTTCCACCTGGTCGCCGCCTCGCTGTGGGTCGGCGGGCTGGTCGCCCTGCTCGCCCTCGGCTGGCGCCGCGGCAACCACCTGACGATCGCCGCGAAGCGGTTTTCCCGGATGGCGCTGGTGTGCTGGATCGTGATGGCGATCTCCGGCGTGATCAACGCGCTGGTGCGGATCAACCTCGGCGATCTGCTGACCACCGACTACGGCCTGCTCGTCGTGGCGAAGACGGTCGCGCTGCTGCTGCTCGGCGTCTTCGGCCACCAGCAGCGCCGCCGCGGCGTCGCCGGGCTGGTCAACGGCCAGGGCGGCAGCCAGCTGCTGCGGCTCGCCGCGGTCGAGGTGCTGATCATGTTCGTCACGATCGGCCTCGCCTCCGGCCTGGCGCGGACGCCGCCGCCGGCCGACGCGGTCACCCAGCCCTCCACCACCGAACTGCTGATCGGCTACAACCTCGACGGCGCCCCGACGTTCTGGCGCCTGCTCACCGACTGGCGCTTCGACCTCGTCTACGGGACGGCCGCGATCGTGCTGGCCGGGCTCTATCTGGCGGGTGTGTGGCGGCTGCGCAAGCGCGGCGACGCCTGGCCGGTCGGGCGGCTCGTCGCCTGGCTGGCCGGCTGCCTGGTGATCCTGCTCGCGACGTCCTCGGGCATCGGCCGCTACTCGCCGGCGATGTTCAGCGTGCACATGGGCAGCCACATGATGCTGTCCATGGTCGCGCCGGTGCTGCTGGTGCTGGGCGGCCCCGTGACGCTCGCTCTGCGGGCTCTGCCCGCCGCGGGCCGCGACGCGCCTCCGGGGCCGCGAGAGTGGCTCCTGGCGGCCGTGCACTCGCCCGTCTCGCGGTTCCTGACCCACCCGATCGTCGCGCTGCTGCTGTTCGTCGGATCGTTCTACGCGCTGTACTTCTCCGGCCTGTTCGACTCGGCGCTGAACTACCACTGGGCGCACCTGGCGATGAACGCGCACTTCCTGCTCGCCGGCTACGTCTTCTACTGGCCGGTGATCGGCGTCGACCAGGCGCCGCGGCGGATCCCGCCGATCGGCCGGCTCGGCATGATGTTCGCCGCCATGCCGTTCCACGCGTTCTTCGGCGTGATCCTGATGAACATGCAGAACGTGATCGGCCAGCTCTTCTACTCGCAGCTGCGCCTGCCCTGGGTCGGCGACCTGCTCACCGACCAGCGCCTCGGCGGCGGCATCGCCTGGGCCGCCGGCGAGGTGCCCGTGCTGTTGGTCCTGATCGCGCTGCTGGTGCAGTGGGCGCGCGCCGACGAGCGCGAGGCCAAGCGCAAGGACCGGCGCGAGGAGAACACCGGCGGCGAGGAACTCGCGGCGTACAACGCGATGCTGAAGAACCTCGCCGACGGCAAGCGAGTCGAGTGAGACACGCCGGGCGGTGATGCCGTCCGCGTGATCTGGGCGTGACCGTCGGTAGTACCACGGTGACCGCCGTCGAGGCGCGGAACGGGCCACTCTACGATCGCTGGCATGGCCGAGTTCATCTACACCATGAAGAAGGTGCGCAAGACCGTCGGGGACAAGGTCATCCTCGACGACGTCAGCACCGCGTTCTACCCCGGCGCCAAGATCGGCGTGGTGGGGCCGAACGGTGCCGGTAAGTCCACCGTTCTCAAGATCATGGCGGGGATCGAGCAGGCCAGCAACGGCGAAGCGTTCCTCCAGCCGGGCGCCAGCGTCGGCATCCTCATGCAGGAGCCGGAGCTGAACGAGGAGAAGACGGTCCGGCAGAACGTCGAGGAGGGACTCGGCGACGTCAAGCTCAAGCTCGACCGCTACAACGAGATCCTCAAGATCATGGAGACCGACTACAGCGACGCGCTGATGGAGGAGATGGGACAGCTCCAGGAGGAGCTGGACCACGCGGACGCCTGGGAGCTCGACTCGACCGTCGAGCAGGCCATGGACGCGCTGCGCTGCCCGCCGGCCGACGAGGCCGTCACCCACCTCTCCGGTGGTGAGCGCCGCCGCGTCGCGCTGTGCAAGCTGCTCCTGTCCGCGCCCGACCTGCTGCTGCTCGACGAGCCCACCAACCACCTGGACGCCGAAAGCGTGCTGTGGCTGGAGCAGTTCCTGATGAAGTACGCCGGCGCCGTGCTGGCCGTGACCCACGACCGGTACTTCCTGGACAACGTGGCCGAGTGGATCATGGAGCTCGACCGGGGCCGCGTCGTCGGCTACGAGGGCAACTACTCCACCTACCTGGAGAAGAAGCGCGAGCGCCTCGAAGTCCAGGGCAAGAAGGACGCCAAGCTGGCCAAGCGGCTGCGCACCGAGCTGGAGTGGGTGCGGTCGAACGCCAAGGCCCGCCAGACCAAGTCCCGCTCGCGGCTCGACCGCTACGAGGAGATGGCGGCGGAGGCCGACAAGCACCGCAAGCTCGACTTCGAGGAGATCCAGATCCCGCCGGGCCCGCGGCTGGGCAGCGTCGTGGTCGACGTCGACAAGCTGAGCAAGGGCTTCGACGGCCGGGTGCTCATCGACGGGCTGTCGTTCGACCTGCCCCGCAACGGCATCGTCGGCGTGATCGGCCCGAACGGCGTCGGCAAGACCACGCTGTTCAAGACCATCGTCGGGCTCGAGCAGCCGGACGGCGGCACGGTCAAGATCGGCGAGACGGTCAAGCTGTCCTATGTGGACCAGAACCGCGCCGGGATCGACCCGAAGAAGACGGTGTGGGAGGTGGTTTCGGACAAGCTCGACTACATCCACGTCGGGCAGACCGAAATGCCTTCGCGCGCATACGTCAGCGCGTTCGGCTTCAAGGGCCCGGACCAGCAGAAGCCGGCGGGCGTGCTCTCCGGTGGCGAGCGCAACCGGCTGAACCTGGCGCTGACGCTCAAGCAGGGCGGAAACCTGATCCTGCTGGACGAGCCGACGAATGACCTGGACGTGGAAACCCTCGGCTCGCTGGAGAACGCGCTCGAGCAGTTCCCCGGCTGCGCCGTGGTGATCTCGCACGACCGGTGGTTCCTCGACCGGGTCGTGACGCACATCCTGGCCTGGGAGGGCACGGACGAGAACCCGGCCGCGTGGTTCTGGTTCGAGGGCAACTTCGAGGGCTACGAGAAGAACAAGGTCGAGCGCCTCGGAGCCGAGGCCGCGCGCCCGCACCGGGTCACCCACCGCAAGCTGACCCGCGACTAAAGGGGGCGGGGTCCCGCGTGGAAGCCAGCAGGCACAACCGGTCGAGCTCGCCCGCATCCGTGGGCGGGCGCTCCGCCGTTGCCGGAGGCGGGACCCTTTCCGCGGTCGGGCGGCTGATCGAACGGGCGGACGCGCTGCACCTGCGTGCCCCGGAATTGGCTCTGGTGCTCGGCGAGCGCGCCGCCGCGCTCGCCGAGGCCGCCGGGGCGGACGAGCAGTGGATCCGCGCCGAAAGCCTGGTGGTTTCGGCGCGCGTGCGGATCGGCTCACGGCCTTCGACGGTCGGCCGCGCGGTCGCGGCCCTGCGCGCGGCCGAGCACGCCGGGTACGGCGACATCGCCGCGCGGCTGCGGATCGACCTCGCGGTGTGCGCGCGGAGCCTCGGCACGCCGCTGGCCGGGATCGCCGCGCTGCGCCCGGTTTTGTCGGACCCCGTGGTTTCGCCGGTGCACCGCGCGGAGGCGCTGTGCCACCTGGTGGGCTGCCTGGCGCAGTTCGGCCGCAAGGCGGAGCTGGACCGGGTGCTCGTCGAAGCCGATCGGCTGGTGCAGCACGACGATTCGCTCGACGCCGACACCCGGCTGCTCGTACGTGCGTTGCTGCGTAACGGAACCGCGGCGCACCGCCGTCGGCACGGGGACCTCACCGCGGCCGCCGACGCCGCCCGCACCGGGCTCGGCTTCCTGGAGAAGATGGACCGGCCCGAGGACGACGGCGGCCTGGTCCGCGTCCGGCTCGTGCTGCAACTGGTGAGCACGCTGCTGGACCGTGGCGACGCGGAGATGGCGCTGGAGATCGCCCAGCCGACGCTCGCGGAGCCGGTGCGCGCCGCGGGGGTCGCGCCCGCGAGCTGGCTCCGGCTGGCCGTGGCGACCCGGATCCACCTGCCCGCCGGCGCGGGCGAGGCGGCGACGGAACTCGTGCGCGAGGCCGTCGCGAGTTCCGAGCGGCACGGCCTGCACGCCGTCACCGCGCGGTTGTGGCTGGAGCTTTCGCAGATCGAGGAACGCTTCGGCCGGGCGGAGGAGGCCATCGCGTGCCTGCACCGTTCGCGCGCCGCGGAGCACCTGCACTCACGCTCGCGGCGACAGGCCTGCGGTCTGCTCGCGGGCGAGTTCGGCGCGGACACCCTGGCGGCTGTCGACCTCGACGACGTGCTGGCCGCCGCGCCGCCGCAGCGGCCGGTGCCGATCGCGGTGGAACCCCTGCGGGACGACGACACCACGACGTTCATGCGGCCGGCCGAGCTGACGCGCGAGAAAAGGTCCCGGCCCGCTCCCGAGCCGGCTGCCGAGACCGCGTACTTCACCGCCGCGGGATCGGTGCCCGAAGCGCCGGTCGAACCGCCGGCGCCCGCGGAGCCGGAGCGCGTGACACCGTCCTGGTCCTTCGGCCGGACGGGCGGGGAGCGCGAGGTCGAGCAGACCGCGATCATCCCGGTGATCCGCGACCGGCCGGACGCGCCGGTTTCGCCGCGGCAGGCGGAACCCGTCGCGCGGAAGCCGGAGCCGGCCGTCGAACAGCGTGAGAACACCGCGGTGGCAAGGGAATCGGACGCGGCTGAGAGCCGGGCGGCCGCGTCCGGCGGCAAACGGCGCCAGGAGGACGCGGACCGGCGGGCGTCGAACGGGGTCGAGCGGTGGCCGGAGACCGGGTCGCGGTCCGCGAGCTCGCAGCGGCCGGAGAGCGCGGAACGCAGTGGTGAGGCCGCGCCGGGCGGTGGCGGGCGGCGTCGCCAGGAAGACGTGGCCGGCCGGCGTGCGGCCGTGGCCAAGCCCGCGGCGTTGCCGGGCTGGGTCAAGCCGTTCCGGCGGCCCGAGGTGGCGGCCGCGCCCGAACCCGTTGAGCCGCCGGTGGAAACTCCGGCCGAAGCGCCGGCGCCGGCCGTCGGAGCCCCGGTTGCCGAAGCCCCGGCCCCGCCGCCGGAGCGCAAGCCGGAGCCGGCGCGGTTGTCGCTGGCGATGCCGGACTTGTCGGACATCCTGCCGGAACTGGCGCTGGCCCCGGCGCCCGCCGACGAGACCGCCGCGCCGCTCTGGGAGAGCGACGAGTGGGCGCGCGAGGAACGGGCCCGGCGGGAAGTCCGGAGCGGACGCAAGACCCGGCACGACTCCGAGCACGGATCGGTGGCCGCGCGGTCGGTGCTCGACCGGCTCGGCATCTCCGGCGGTGGCGGCTCCGGTGGCGGCGGCCGTCGCCGGGCGGACGAGTCCGGACCGCGGGAAGAGGTCGAGCGCACGGCCGAACCCGTTCCCGGGACCCAGCCGGCCGCGGCCGCGCTGCCGGTCGAGACCGGCCCGCCGTGGAAGCGGGAGCGCCCCGACCTCGCCCCGCCGCCCCGGCCCGAGCTGACCGCAGAGGAAGCCGCCGCGGAGCCGTGGCTGCCGCGGCTGCGGATGCCGCCTTCACTCGACCCGCTCGAGGACTTCGACAGCTGGACGCCTACCTCGCAGCCGTTCTCGGAGAGCTACGCCCGGGCGATCGCGGAGGACGAGCCGCCGCCGGACGCGGGGCTCGCGGAGCTGCTGGCGCGCGCGCTGGCCGAGCATCAGGCCGGCACGGCCAGTGCCGCGGCGCTGGTGAAGAAGCTGGGCTCGCGGGACGAGCACGGGCAGCAGCGGCCGATGAACGGGCACTCGGCCGGGCGGGACGGGAAGCGGAACGGGTCCGTCGACTGACGCCTCGCCCGTGGCTGCCCGGCAACCGGTCCGGGCGAATTCGGTGTGGTAATCCTCGCACTGCACGGAGGCAACCTTTTGCCGTTCCGGTGACCGGATGGCCCGGTCCGGTTCCGGCTGAACCGATCATGAAGCCACCCGGCCGCCGGCCGCGGAGGGCGGGCACCGGATGTGCCAAGGGGTTCGCGGCGTGAACGGGTGTCACGGACTCGCCGGTAACTTGACCGATCAGGCGTTATCCCCAGCCAGGGCAAGGGCAAACCAACTCGCCGGTCTTGGTGAAGCGGCCGGCGGCGGCGGATTAGGGTGGGGTGGTCCGGCACGATGTGGTGACGGACTGGTCTCGATCTCGCGCAGTCTTGGTCTCGCGGATCTTTCGCACAGTGGAGAGTTGCCTCAATGAGCTCGACGGGAGTCTCGTCCCAGCCCGGAACCGAAGTCGGCCACGGGTCCGGCGGCCAGCGCCGCGCCACCAGCCCCGAGCAGAGCCGCGACGAGCTGATCGCCGCCGCCGCCGCGCTGGCGCCGGAGATCGGTGACCTGATCCGGCTTTACTACCGGCACATCCCGCCGGAGGAGATCGTCGGCGACGATCCGGTCGCGCTGGTCGGCGCGGTGCGCTCGCACCTGCAGCTCGCGAAGCAGCGCATCCCCGGTCGGCCCGCCGTGCGGCTGCTCAACCCGTCCACCGCCGAGGACGGCTGGACGCGCGAGGCGACCGTGGTCCAGGTGGTCACGGACGACATGCCTTACCTCGTCGACAGCATCGCCGCCGAGTTCGCGCGCGACGGCGTGCAGGTGCACCGCATCGTGCACCCGATCGTCGTGGTCAGCCGCGACCTCACCGGCGAGCTGGTCGGCCTGCATCCGGACGCCGACCCGGCCGACCCGCCCGCGATGTCGGCCGCCGAGTCGTGGATGTACGTCGAGATCGACCTGGTCACCGACCCGAACCGGGCGCGTGAGCTGGACAACCGGCTGGCCTCGGTGCTGGGCGACGTCCGCGAGGTCGTCGAAGACGCCGACAAGATGGCCCAGACCGCCTGCGCCCTCGCCGAATCACTGGAGCAGGCGCCGCCGAAGCTGCCCGCGGGCGAGGTCGAAGAGGGCTCCCGGCTGCTGCGCTGGCTCGCCGACGGCCACTTCACCTTCATCGGCTACCGCCGCTACGAGCTGGTGGAAAACCCGAGCCCGGACTCCGACGAGCCCGCCCTGCGCGCCGTGCTGGCCTCGGGCCTCGGCGTGCTGCGCCAGGACAGCCTCGCTGCCCGCGGCCTCACCGCGGGCCCGGACAGCTCGGTGAACGCGCTCTCGCCGTCGCTGCTGGTGCTGACCCAGGCCAGCGCGCCTTCGACGGTGTACCGGCCGGTGTACCCGTACTACGTCGGCGTGAAGACGTTCGACGAACACGGCAACGTGACCGGTGAGCACCGGTTCCTCGGCATGTTCACCACCACCGCGCTGCACGAGAACGTGCTCGACATCCCGGTCGTGTCCACCCGCGTGCGCGCGGCCATCCACCGCGCCGGCTTCCCGATGGAGTCCTTCTCCGGCCAGCGCATGCTGGAGGTGCTGCAGAACTGGCCGCGCGCGGACCTGTTCTCCGCGGACACCGATTCGCTGTACGCGACCACCACGGGCGCGATCACGCTTTCGGACCGCCGCCGGCTGCGGCTGTTCCTGCGCCGCGACCCGTACGGCCGCTTCTACTCCTGCCTGGTCTACCTGCCGCTCGACCGCTACACCACGCGCTCGCGGCTGGCGATGCAGGAGGTGCTGCTCGAAGAACTCGAAGGCACCCAGCTCGAGTACAGCGCCCGCATCGGCGAGACCGTGCTGGCGCAGGTGCACTTCGTCGTGCACACCGACCCGGCGCACCGCGTCGACCCGGACACGACGCGGATCCAGGAGCGGCTGAACTCCGTGGTCCGCGGCTGGGACGACCGGATGGTCGAGGCGATCCTGGCCGAGCGGCGCGAGCGCGCGGGCGACGGCCAGCCGATCGGCATGATGGGCGAGGAGTCCGCGGTCGACCAGGGGCAGCGGTTCGCCGCGGTGTTCCCGGAGGGCTACAAGGAGGACTTCACCGCCGCGGAGGCGCTGGCCGACCTGCGCCGCCTCGACACGCTGAACGACGAAGGCGACCTCGCGCTGTCGTTCTACCTGCCGGCCGATGCCGAACCGGGCGAGCGCCGCTTCAAGCTCTACCTGCGCGGTGCGGGGGTCACGCTCTCGAAGGTGCTGCCGGTCCTTCAGGCGATGGGCGTCGAGGTCGTCGACGAGCGCCCGTACGAGCTGTTCCGCGAGGACGGCGGCGCCAGCTGGATCTACGACTTCGGCCTGCGCATCGAGCCGCGGGCGCTCGACGAGTCGGACGACGCGGCCGTCGCCGAGCTGCGCGAGCGGTTCCAGGACGCCTTCCACGCGTCGTGGCAGGGCGACGCCGAGGTGGACGGCTTCAACGGGCTGGTGCTGCGCGCCGGGCTCACCTGGCGCCAGGCCGCCGTGCTGCGGGCCTACTCGCGGTACCTGCAGCAGGCGCGGAGCCCGTTTTCCCAGGCCTACATCCAGAACACCGTGCTCAAGCACACCGAGGTGGCCACCCGGCTGCTGCGCCTGTTCGAGACCCGCTGCGACCCGCAACTGTCCGATGTGGACCGTGCGACGTGCGAGGAGGTGCTGGTCGGCGAGATCACCTCGATGATCGACGAGGTCACCAGCCTCGACGAGGACCGCATCCTGCGCCGGCTGATGGCGGTCATCAACGCGACGCTGCGCACGAGCTACCACGTGACCGACGCCGAGGGAGTCCCGCGGCCGTACCTCGCGATCAAGCTCGACCCGAGCGGCGTGCCGGAGCTGCCGGAACCGCGGCCGAAGTTCGAGATCTTCGTGTACTCGCCGCGTGTCGAGGGTGTGCACCTGCGCTTCGGCGAGGTCGCCCGCGGCGGGCTGCGCTGGTCCGACCGCCGCGAGGACTTCCGCACGGAGGTGCTCGGCCTGGTCAAGGCGCAGGCGGTGAAGAACGCCGTGATCGTGCCGGTGGGCGCAAAGGGCGGCTTCGTCGTGAAGCGGCCCCCGGCGTCGACCGGTGACGCGGGCCTGGACCGCGACGCGCAGCTGGCCGAGGGCATCGCCTGCTACCGGATGTTCATCTCCGGCCTGCTCGACCTGACCGACAACCGGGTCGAGGGCCGCGAGGTCCCGGCGCCGGACGTGGTGCGCCACGACGCGGACGACAGCTACCTCGTGGTCGCGGCGGACAAGGGCACGGCCAAGTTCTCCGACATCGCGAACGAGGTGTCCGGGCAGTACGACTTCTGGCTGGGCGACGCGTTCGCCTCCGGCGGCTCCGTCGGCTACGACCACAAGGCCATGGGCATCACCGCCAAGGGCGCGTGGGAGAGTGTGAAGCGGCACTTCCGCGAGCTGGGCAAGGACACCCAGACCGAGGACTTCACCGTGGTCGGCATCGGCGACATGATGGGCGACGTCTTCGGCAACGGCATGCTGCTGTCGGAGCACATCCGCCTGGTGGCCGCGTTCAACCACATGCACGTGTTCCTCGACCCGAACCCGGACGCGGCTTCGTCCTACGCCGAGCGGCGCCGGCTGTTCGACCTGCCGCGCAGCTCGTGGGACGACTACGACCGCTCGCTGATCAGCGAGGGTGGCGGCATCTACCCGCGCTCGGCCAAGACGATCCCGGTCAGCCCGCAGGTGCGCGCCGCGCTGGGGCTCGGCGAGGACGTCACCGCGCTGGCCCCGATGGACCTGATGCAGGCGATCCTGCTGGCCCCGGTCGAGCTGCTCTGGAACGGCGGCATCGGCACGTACGTCAAGGCGGAGTCCGAGTCGCAGGCGGCGGCCGGCGACAAGGCCAACGACGCGCTGCGCGTGAACGGAAACCAGTTGCGCGCCAAGGTGGTCGGCGAAGGCGGCAACCTCGGCCTGACCCAGCTGGGCCGGATCGAGTTCGCCCGCTCCGGCGGCAAGATCAACACCGACGCGCTCGACAACTCGGCCGGCGTCGACTGCTCCGACCACGAGGTCAACATCAAGATCCTGCTCGACCACCTGGTCGCCACCGGCGGCCTGGAGCAGGCGCAGCGCAACGAGCTGCTGGAGGAGATGACCGACGAGGTCTCCGACCTGGTGCTGGCCGACAACTACCGGCAGAACGCGGTGCTCGGCGTCAGCCGCGCGCACGCGGGGCCGATGGTTTCGGTGCACGCGCGGCAGGTCGCGTCGCTGGTCGCGGCCGGCGCGTTCGACCGGAAGCTCGAGGCGCTGCCCAGCAATTCGGAGTTCCGCGCACTGGACAAGGCGGGCCAGGGGCTCAGCTCGCCGGAGCTGGCGACGCTGCTCGCGCACGTGAAGCTGGACCTGAAGGACGAGCTGCTGGCCAGCGAGCTGCCCGATTCCGAGGTGTTCGCGCGCCGGCTGCCGGAGTACTTCCCGAAGCCGCTGCGCGAGCGGTTCACCGAGGCCATCGGCCAGCACCCGTTGCGCCGCCAGATCATCACCACGCTGGTGACCAACGAGCTGGTCGACGGCGGCGGCATCTCGTTCGTCTTCCGCCTGATGGAGGAGATGAACGCGACCGCCACCGACGCGGTGCGCGCGTACGCCGTGGTCACGCACGTCTACGACCTGCCGAAGCTGTGGGCCGACATCGACGCGCTGGACAACGTGGTGTCCACCGAGGTGGCCGACCGCATGGTGCTGGAGACGCGCCGGCTGCTCGACCGGGCCGCGCGCTGGTTCCTGACCAACCGGCCGCAGCCGCTCGCGCCGCTGGCCGAGATCAACCGGTTCGGCCCGGTGCTCGGCGAGCTGGTCCCGCGGCTGGGCGAACTGCTGCGCGGTCGTGAGCGCGAGTCCGTGGAGGCGGGCGCCGCCGATCTGGTGGACGAAGGTGTGCCGGCGGACCTGGCCCGGCGGATCGCCTTGCTGCTGCACAGTTACGGCCTGCTCGACGTGGTCGAGGTCGCCGAGCTGGCCGAGCAGCAGGTGGGCCTGGACATCGTGCACCGCCCGGGCGACACCGCCGACCTGTACTACGCGCTGTCCGATCACCTGGCCATCGACAAGATGCTCACCGAGATCAGCGCGCTGGAGCGCGGCAACCGGTGGCACGCCCTCGCACGGCTTTCGCTGCGAGACGACGTGTACGGCTCGCTGCGCGCCATCACGCTGGATGCCTTGCGCCACAGCGACGAGGACCTGCCGACCGCCGACAAGATCGCCCAGTGGGAGAAGGTCAACGCTTCGCGGCTGTCGCGGGCGCGCGTGGCCCTCGACGACATCACCCGGTCCGGGCGGCTCGACCTCGCGACCCTGTCGGTGGCGGCCCGGCAGATCCGGAGCACGGTGCGGTGACCTATGTTTCGCAGGTCCGGCCGCGCTGGTCGGACATGGATGTGTACGGGCACGTCAACCACGCCAACATGGTGACGCTGCTCGAAGAGGCGCGGATCCCGGTGCTGTTCGGCGAGGCGGTGAAGGCCGGGCTCACCGAGCTGCCCAAGGGCGTGGTCGTGGTCAAGCTGGCCGTGCACTACCGGCAGCCGATCGTCGTCGCGCCGGACACCCCGGTGCGCGTGGAGATCACGCTCACCGAGATGCGGGCGGCCAGCATCACGCTGGCCTACCGCGTGCACACGGGACCCGCCGAAACCGACCCGGTGGCCGTCACCGCCGAGACGGTGCTGGCCCCGTACGACACCACCAAGCTGCGGCCACGTCGGCTGACAGCACCGGAAACCGAGTTCCTGAAGCGAGTGTTCGCCGATGCCTGAGCTGCGCATCCCCGACGCGGGCGACCGCGACACGCTCGGCGCGTTCGTCGCCCGGGCGGTGCGCCTCGACGGGCAGACGTCCGTGCGGCTGCGCCAGCGAGAAGACGGCGTCGTCGAAGCCTGGACGGCCACCCCGTTCGAGGTCCTCGCCACCCGCGCGGTGGCGGGGACCATCACGCCGTCCGACATCACGGTGTCGGGCAACGAACTGCTCGCCGCGCTGACCGTGGTGGGCGGCCCGGTGATGGACCCCGGCCCGGCGCGCGACCTGATGTGGCACGCCGAGCTGCCCGCGTCCGGGCGGTGGCAGCTGGTGGACGAGCTGCCGGTCGCCGTCGTCTCGGAGCTGGCCGACCGCGGGGTGACGCTGGCCCGCGACAACGCCGGCCCGCACGGCACCCCGCCGGCGTCGCTGATGGACCAGGCGGTGCTGACGGTGACCGGCGGCGAGCTGGAGGTCAAGGTCCAGCTGCGGTGCCTGTTCGCGTTGTCCGGTATGGGTTTCCTGGACTCCTCGATCGACGGGGACGTGGTGCGGGTGACGGCTACCGACTCGTGGCTGCGCCTCGACGCGCGGTACGGGGCGGTGCTGAAACGGCGGTACGCGCTGCTGCCGCTGCTGTTCTGAAGTCCTTGCGGGTTTCTTTCGCGCCGTGGCGCCGGATCGCCCGGGGTGCGATCGTGGAGGCATGACCGAGCAGGACGGCGACCCGACGGCGGACTTCCTCGCCGAGGTGCGCGCGGACGAGACGCCGTGGCGCACCGACCGGCCCGCCGGTGAGTCCGCGCCCGAGGGTCCTGAAGAGACGCAGCACCCTGAAAAATGGACCCGCTCGGTCGGCCGGGCGGTCGGCGAGGCCGCGCCGTACGTCCAAGCCGCCCTGTTCGCGGGGTGGATCGCGACCAGTTTCGCCGACTCCGGAAACGGCCAAAATCTCGGTGACAGCGGCGGTCAGAGCGGCTGAGGCCCTGGCTCTGACCGCGAACCCGGGTAGAGTCGTTGGCGGTCAGCTGCCGTCCCTCCGAACGGCACCGCGGCCGCTACACCGCTCCCGCCGGTTTTCGCCGGCGCGGTGGGACGGTGGAACGGAGATCTGATGCTCCTGTCCAGACCCGACCTCCCTTCGGACCTTCCCGAAGGTGACGACCACCAGCTTCTGCGCAGCGCTCTCGCGGGTTACGTGAGCGCGGTGGCCGCCGCAGTGGGCGTTCCGTCTGAAGGAACGTCGTTCGAAGTCACTGACACTGTCACCGCGTACCTCGGCCTCAGCCGGCGTGCGACGCAGTACCCGGGTCGCGACCTGATGCTGGTGTGGAGCGCGCGCCAGGGCTGGGCCGTCTCGGTGGAGACACGCCCGAACGAGGTGCCGCTGGTGCTCTCGCGCCTCGGCGGCGACGTGGTCCCCACGCCCGAAGCCGTCGGCCGGTTCGTCACCGAGGTGGTCTCCCGGACCGGCGGCACGCCTCTCGGCGCCCCGCCCGCCCGGGTCGCCGCCGACGACGAGGACCTGGCCGCCCGGATGCTGCTCCGCGCCGGGCAGACGTGAGGCTCGTGCGGCGGTAGGAAAGCACCTCGTGCGGCGGTAGGAAAGCACTGCGAAAAGGACCCGGCTGCGGGCTCGTGTCGAGCCCGCAGCCGGGTCCTTTTCCTTCTGTGTCAAGCAGTTGTGGGTCAGGTTGTGCGGAGCTTGCGGGCCAGGCGCTCCGGCCGGGGCCAGCGGACCTGCGAGGCCCAGCTCAGCTTCTCGAACACCCAGATCAGCCGGGCGGAGATGTCCAGCTGGCCGCGGCCGACGCCGTGGCGGGCGCCCGTCGGGTCGGCGTGGTGGGAGTTGTGCCAGGACTCGCCGAAGGACAGGATCGCGAGCGGCCAGAAGTTGGCGGAGCGGTCGCGGGCCTCGTACGGGCGTTCGCCGATCATGTGGCACAGCGAGTTGACCGACCAGGTGACGTGGTGCAGGAGGGCGACCCGGACCAGTCCGGCCCAGAAGAACGCCGTCAGCGCGCCCCACCAGCTCATCGTGATCAGGCCGCCGAGCAGCGCCGGGCCCAGCAGGGTGACCAGCGTCAACACCGGGAAGAGCCGGTCGACCAGGCTGATGTCGGGATCGTCGAGCAGGTCGGGGGCGAAGCGGCGCGGGTTGGTCTTGTCGCGGTCGAAGAGCCAGCCCATGTGCGCGTGCCAGAATCCCTTGGCCAGCGCGGCGGGCGTGGTGCCGAAGCGCCACGGGGAGTGCGGGTCGCCGTCGCGGTCGGCGTACGCGTGGTGGCGCCGGTGGTCGGCCACCCAGTCGACCACGGGGCCCTGCATGGCCATGCTGCCCGCCACGGCCAGCCCGATCCGCAGCCCGCGCCGCGCGCGGAAGGCGCCGTGGGTGAAGTACCGGTGGAAGCCGATCGTGACGCCGAGGCCGGTGAGGCAGTAGAACGCGGCCGCCAGCCCGATGTCCAGCCAGCTCAGCCCCCACCCCCAGGCCAGTGGCACCGCCGCGACGACCGCCAGCAGCGGCACGACGGCGAACAGCTTGACGAGGAACGCCTCGGTCGCGGTCTTCTGCCCCGCCATCACCGGCTCACTCGCCCGCCCGCCGGTTGTCCCGGCCGGATCGGTGTCCAGGGG
>DASXYS010000139.1:0-7952 GCA_036502365.1 Amycolatopsis sp. | reverse complement strand
TACCAACCGCGGGACCGGTCACCGGCGTGGCCGCCACGCGGCGACGGCGTTGCGGCGGGATCCGGACCGTCCCGAGTGCCGAGTGGACCGAAGCCTCCGCCAGCGCGGCCAGCGACCGTCGGTCCTCCGCGCGGCCCGGGGCGATCTCCGGGCAGACGTGGACTTCCAGCACCAGCCCGCGGAGCGCGGCCACGCGGCGCAGCGACGCGATCAGCGACTCCGGCCCGACGAACGACGGGCGGCTGGTCTCGCGGCCGTCCGCCAGGCGGTAGCGCAGCGCGATCGGGCGGACGGGCACGCCGCCGTCGATGGCGGCCTGGAAGGTGGCCGTCGTGAAGCGGCCGGAGGCCAGGCCGCACCACGTGGTGCCTTCCGGGGTGACGTTGACGAGCGAGCCGGAGCGCAGCGCGTCCGCGAGTTCCGTCATCGTGCCGGGCAGCGTCCGCAGGCGGGTGCGGTCCAGGAAGATGCTGCCGCCACGGCGGACCAGTGTGCCCAGGACCGGCCAGCCGCCGATCTCGACCTTCGCGAGGGCGCGCATCGGGCGCAGCGCGTTGATCGCGACGATGTCCAGCCACGAAATGTGGTTGTTCACCACCAGCGCACCGCGGCCGGCGGGCGCGGCCAGGAAGTCCGCGCCACCGTGCACCGCCAGCTTCACCCCGAAGGATCGCAGCACAGCGCGGAAGATGGTGCGCACCAACCGTTCACGGCCCCGTCCGCGCAGCACGAGCAGCAACGGTGCCGTCAGCAAAGCCACCACGACAACGGAAATCGCGCAGCTGAACCGCACCACCCGGCGCGGGAGGCCGACCGTCGGGCCGTCCTCGGTGAGGCAGCCGTCGCCGCACGGCGACGTCGGCATCCAGGCGTGGCTCACGACTGGACCCCGAGGAAGAACTTGAGGTACCGCTCGTCCACCTGGTGCAGGTCGAGCAGCACGAAGAAGTCCGCGACGCCGAAGTCCGCGTCGAGCGCCGGCGGGCCGCAGACCTTCGCGCCCAGCCGCAGGTAGCCCTTGATCAGCGGCGGCAGTACCGCGCGGTCCGGACGGTCGACGCTGTCAACCTGCCACGGGTGCAGCGGCGACACGCGGGTGGCCTCGTCCGAATAGTGCTTGGCGCGCACCAGATCCCAGACGCCCGCGGCGTAGCTGCCGCCGCCCGTCAACGGAACGGAGGCGCAGCCGGCGAGGTAACGGTGGCCCGAAAGCAGCATGTAGCGCGCGATGCCGGCCCACACCAGGCCGACGACCGCGCCGCTGCGGTGGTCCGGGTGCACGCACGAGCGGCCGGTTTCGACGAGCGACGGGCGCAGGCCGGTGAGCGCCGTCAGGTCGAATTCGCTGTCGGAGTAAAGGCTTCCGGCCTGCACGGCGCGCTCCGGCGGCAGCATCCGGTAGCAGCCGACGATCTCGCCGGTCCGATCGTCGCGCACCACGAGGTGGTCGCAGAACTCGTCGAAGTGGTCGACGTCCAGCCCGGGTTCCGGGGTATTGAGGTGCGCGCCCATTTCCTCGGCGAAGACCTCGTACCGCAGCTTCTGCGCGGCGACCACTTCTTGGTTCCCGTGAGCGACGAGGAGGGAGTAGCGCGGCGCGTCTGCCGGAAGCTCGGCACCGGCCTGATCAGTGCTGACGAGGAGCTGTGACGACGTCATGGTCAAGGTGTACCCGCCACCCGGAAACCGCGGAGAGTGCGAATCGATGACCGATCAGTGCACGTTGAGTTAATTGAGGGTTTTCTCCCCCGGCCCGGAAACACCGAAGGCCGCCAGAGCGGGCCCTGGCGGCCTTCGGAGCGGGAAAACGTCAGCCCTTGCGCTTGTCGACCGCCTCGGTCAGCTGCGGCGCGACGTTGAACAGGTCGCCCACGATGCCGAAGTCGGCGATCTCGAAGATCGGGGCCTCGGCGTCCTTGTTGACGGCGATGATCGTCTTCGACGTCTGCATGCCGGCGCGGTGCTGGATCGCGCCGGAGATGCCGAGCGCGATGTACAGCTGCGGCGACACGGTCTTGCCGGTCTGGCCCACCTGGAACTGCGCCGGGTAGTAGCCGGAGTCGACCGCCGCGCGCGAGGCGCCCACGGCCGCGCCGAGCGAGTCGGCCAGCTTCTCAACGACGTCGAACTTCTCCGCCGAGCCGACGCCACGGCCACCGGAGACGACGATCGACGCCTCGGTGAGCTCCGGCCGGTCGCCGCCGACGATCGGCTCGACGCCGGTCACCTTGGCGGACTTCGCCGGGTCCTGCGCCGGGAGGTCGACGGTCTCCTCCGCCGCCGCGCCCTCGGCCGCCTCGGCCTCGACGGCGCCCGGGCGCACCGAGATCACCGGGGAACCCTTGGCGGACTTGGACTTCACCGAGAACGCGCCACCGAAGATGGACTGGTCCACGGAACCGTCGGCGTTCACGGCCACGGCGTCGTACAGCAGGCCGGAGCCGAGCCGGACGGCGACGCGAGCGGCCACCTCCTTGCCCTCGGCGCTGGCCGCGACGAGCACAGCCGCCGGCGAGACCTGCTCGGCGAGCTTCGCCAGCACGTCCACCTTCGGGGTCACCAGGAAGCCGGTGGCGGCGTCGCCCTCGGCGGCGTACACCTTCGCGGCGCCGTGGCCGGCGAGGGCCGCCTTGGCCTTGGCCGCGGTGCCGGTCGGGCCCACCACCACGGCGGAGGGCTCGCCCAGCGCGCGGGCCGCGGTCAGCAGCTCGAGCGTGACCTTCTTGACATCACCGTCGACGTGGTCGACGAGGACGAGTACTTCAGCCATTTCTAGAATCCTCCTCGAAACCGTGTCTCAGATGAGCTTCTGCGCGACCAGGTACTCGGCGACCTTCGTGCCGCCGTCACCCTCGTCCTCGACCTTTTCGCCCGCGGTGCGCGGCGGCTTCGGGGAAGACTCGACGACGGCGGACCACGCGTTGGCGAGACCGACCTCCCCCGCGTCGATGCCGAGGTCGGCGATGGTCAGCGTCTGGACCGGCTTCTTCTTCGCGGCCATGATGCCCTTGAAGGACGGGTAGCGCGGCTCGTTGATCTTCTCGCCGACGCTCACCAGCGCGGGCAAGCTCGCTTCGAGGTGGGTGATGCCGTCCTCGGTCTCGCGGTCGGCCTTCACGGTGGTGCCCTCGACGCTCAGCTGGCGCACGTAGGTCAGCTGCGGCAGGCCGAGCAGCTCCGCGAGGATCGCCGGCACGGCGCCGCCGCGGCCGTCGGAGGCCTCGTTGCCGGCGATGATCAGGTCGTAGCCCTCGACCTTGCCGATCGCGGCGGCCAGCACCTTGGCGGTGGCGATCGCGTCGGAGCCGTGCAGGGCCTCGTCGGTGACGTGGACGGCCTTGTCGGCGCCCATGGACAGCGCCTTGCGGATCGCGTCGGTGGCGCGGTCGGGGCCGACGGAGATCACCGTGACCTCGCCCTCGCCCGCCTCCTTGATCTTCAGGGCCTCTTCGACGGCCTTCTCGTTGATCTCGTCGAGCACGGCGTCGGCTGATTCACGGTCAAGGGTGTTGTCGGCACCGGAGAGCTTCCGCTCCGAGTAGGTGTCCGGTACCTGCTTGACCAGGACAACGATGTTCGTCATAGGTCTTCTTCGACCTCCCGGTAGGGGCCGGCTTTCGGCCGCGGGACAGTGCTCTACTGGCCGGTAGATTAGGGCCATTCGAGCGACCGGACCCGCCGAGGTGACGGCATTCACCTGGATGAGCAATCTATTGGGACCATAGTCCCGGTAGTCGGTCGATTAACTCGCACAGCACACCGCTCGCCCGATCGGAGCAACGGTGGCCTACGGGCAGTAGGCCGACAGGCATTAACCTCCCCCACCATGTCCGCGCACATCGCCGTAGTCACCGACTCGACCTCGTGCCTGCCCGATCAGCTCGCCGCCCGCTGGGGCATCGGAGTCGTGCAGGTCCAGCTGCACGCCGGAGAGGTCACGGACGACGAGCACCGGTTCGATCGCAGTCAGCTCATCGACGCCATGAAGGCCGGCCGGCCGGTCAGCACGTCGCCACCCGATCCGGGCGCGTTCTTCTGGACTTACCAGGACGCCGCCTCCAGTGGCGCGTCGGCGATCGTGAGCATGCACATCTCCGGCCGTCTCTCCGAGACCGTCCAGGCGGCCCGCGAGGCCGCGCAGCAGGTCCGGATCCCCGTCCACATCATCGACAGCGGCACGGCCAGCATGAGCCTGGGCTTCGCGGCGGTGTCCGCCGCGCGCGTCGCCGGCGCCGGCGGCCAGCTGGACCGTGTGCTCGAAGCCGCCGAACGACGCGTCCGCGGCTCCACCGAACTGATCTACGTCGACACCCTCGAATACCTGCGCCGCACCGGCCGCGTCGGAGCCGCCCAGTCGCTGCTGGGCAACGCGTTCTCGATCAAGCCACTGCTCACTGTCCGCAACGGCGAGATCAGCCCGCTCGCCCGGGTCCCGGGCACCAAAAGAGCCATGAACCGGCTCGTCGAACTTGCGGTGAGAGCCGCCGGCGACCGGAAAGTGGACCTCGCGATCACGCGGTTCGGCTCCGACGAGCGAGAGGTCGTCCGGCGCCTGAAGGAACAGATCCCGGACGTGGCCGACGTGATCGTCGGCGACGCCAGCACGGTGATCGGGGCCCACGTCGGCCCCGGCGCGATGAGCATCACGGTGTCGCCGGTGAACTGACCCGCCGGCCCGGCAGGAACAGCGCCACGACCGGGAGCACCAGGCTCGCCGACAAGGTCGCGATGATCAGCATCTGGTCGAGCTGCTCGAAGTGCGACACGTGGCCGACGTGGTAGATCAGGTGCGGCACGGCGAACAGCAGGGTCGCCACCGAGGCCAGCCGCGCGACGGCTGTGGTGCCGATCACGGCGGCGCCGATCAGTGTCGCGGCGAGCGCGAGGTTGAGCCCGCCGAAGTCGCGGATCAGGTGCTCGTTGAACGGGCCGTCCATCGAGACCCAGCCGGCCCGGAAGCCGGGAAAGTCCTGGTAGAAGCCGATCGGCGTGATCAGGGGCCAGAGCCCCAGCAGTCCTTCGACGGCGCCGAGCACCAGCAGCAGGACGCGGGTGAGGGTTCGTTGCATGAGCGAGGAACGAGACGGCCGCGCGGAACGTGACACGCGCTAGGGTCGCGCAGGTGACCACCCCAGCCACCCGGGCCGAGGCACTCCACCTCACCGGCGAACGGACCGTCCCCGGCATCCCCGAGGAGAATTACTGGTTCCGCCGCCATGAAGCCGCCTATGCCGCGCTGCTCCCCCACTGCGCCGGCGCGACGGTGCTGGAGGCGGGCTGCGGCGAGGGTTATGGGGCCGGCCTGATCGCCACGCGGGCGCGCCGGGTGCTGGCGCTGGACTACGACGTCCCGACCACGGAGCACGTCGCCCGCCGCTACCCGGACGTCACGGTGGCGCGCGCGAACCTGGCGTACCTGCCGCTGCGCGACGGCTCGGTCGACGTGATCGCGAACTTCCAGGTGATCGAGCACCTCTGGGACCAGGCCGGATTTCTCGCCGAATGCCGCCGCGTGCTGCGGCCGGGCGGAAAGCTGCTGGTCACCACCCCCAACCGGCTCACGTTCACGCCGGACAGCGACACCCCGCTGAACCCGTACCACACGCGGGAGCTGGCACCGTCCGAACTGGACAGTCTGCTGCAGGCCGCGGGCTTCGGCGTCGAACTGCTCGGGCTGCACCACGGCGCGGGCCTGAGCGCGGTGGAACGGCGTCACGGCGGTTCGATCATCAACGCGCAGCTGGACGTCGTGATGGGTGAGCTGCCTGGCCAGGCCGTCTGGCCCGAGGCGCTGCTCGCGGACGTCGCCGCGATCCGGGCGGAGGACTTCAGCGTCCACGCCGGCAACCTCGACGCCAGTCTCGACCTGGTCGCCGTGGCGGTGCGCGCATGACCTCGACCGAACACGAGGGCACGTTCTGCCTGGTCCTGCACAGCCACCTGCCCTGGCTGCCGCACCACGGCAGCTGGCCGGTCGGCGAGGAATGGCTCTACCAGGCGTGGGCGCACTCGTACCTGCCGATGATCGACCTGCTGCGCCGATTCGCCGACGAGGGGCGACACGACGTGCTGACCCTCGGCATGACGCCGGTGCTCGCGGCCCAGCTCGACGACCCGTACGCGATCAGCGCCTGCCACGACTGGCTCGGCCACTGGCAGTTGCGCGCGCAGCACGCGTCGACGTTGTGGGGCGGCGACCCGCTGCTGCGCGAGCTGGCCGCCGCGGAGTACCGCACCGCCGTGCGCGCAACCGAAGACCTGGAATCCCACTGGCGGCACGGGTTCTCGCCGATCCTGCGGTCCCTTGTGGACAGTGACACGATCGAGCTGCTGGGTGGGCCGCTGGCGCACCCGTTCCAGCCGCTGCTAGACGAGCGGGTACGCCGCTTCGCGTTGCGCGGCGGCCTCGACGACACGGCATTGCGCATCGGGCGCCGGCCGGAAGGCATCTGGGCGCCCGAATGCGGCTACGCGCCGGGAATGGAGCGGGACTACGCCGCCGCCGGCGTTCGCCATTTCCTGGTCGACGGCCCGTCGCTCCGCGGCGACACCTCGGCTGCCCGGCCGGTCGGTGACTCCGACGTTGTCTGCTTCGGCCGCGACCTCGAGGTGACCTACCGCGTCTGGTCACCGAAGGCGGGCTACCCCGGTCACGCGGCGTACCGCGACTTCCACACGTGGGCGCACGAAGTGGGGCTGAAGGCGTCGCGCGTCACGGGCAAACAGGTGGAGCCGCAGGACAAGGCGCCGTACGACCCGGCGCTGGCCGCGGATGTGCTCGGTCTGCACGTCAAGGACTTCGTGGACACGGTCGTCACTCGGCTGCGCTCCCTGCGCGCGGAGCACGGCCGGGAGTCGCTGGTGGTCGCGGCGTACGACACGGAGCTGTTCGGGCACTGGTGGCACGAGGGTCCGGCCTGGCTGGAGGGCGTGCTGCGCGCGCTGCCCGAGGCGGGCGTGCGCGTGACGACGTTGAAGGGCGCCCTGGACGCGGGCCACCTGGGCGCGCCGATCGATCTGCCCGCCTCGTCGTGGGGTTCGGGCAAGGACTGGCGCGTCTGGGACGGCGAGCAGGTCGCTGACATGGTGCGGGACAACACCGCGCTGCAGACCCGGCTGCTGGACCTGGCCTCGGGGCTCGACCGGTCCGCTCGCGACACGGTGGCCGACCAGGCCGCCGCGGAGGCGATGCTGGCGCTGTCGAGTGACTGGGCGTTCATGGTCACGAAGGACTCCGCCGCCGACTACGCGCGCCGCCGTGCCCACGTGCACACCGAGCGCTTCGACACGCTCGCCGGGTTGCTGCGCTCGGGCGACCGGACCCGCGCGGCCTCGCTGGCGGCGGAATACCGGCGCGACGACGGGCCGTTCGGACATCTGGACGCGCGGGCACTGCTGACTTAGCCGCATTGCCGCACGAATGACATCGCCGCATGAGTGAAAGGGCACCAAAGGAATGGGTATCAACGAGATTCCGCTGAAGACGCTTTCGGGTGAGGACGCCACCCTCGGCGCACTCGGCGGCAAGGCGCTGCTGGTCGTCAACGTCGCGTCGAAGTGCGGCCTGACCCCGCAGTACACCGGGCTGGAGCGGCTGCAGGAGCAGTACGGCGACCGGGGCTTCTCCGTGGTCGGCTTCCCGTGCAACCAGTTCGCGGGCCAGGAGCCGGGCACGGCGGAGGAGATCCAGACGTTCTGCTCCACCACCTACGGCGTCTCCTTCCCGCTGTTCGAGAAGATCAACGTCAACGGCGAGGGCCGCCACCCGCTCTACTCCTCCCTCACAGAAACCCCCGACGCCGAGGGCGCCGCGGGCGACGTGCAGTGGAACTTCGAGAAGTTCCTGATCAACCCGGCCGGCGAGGTCGTGGGCCGGTTCCGCCCCCGGACCGAGCCGGAGGACGAGGCCGTGGTGAAGGCCATCGAGGCCGCGCTGCCCGCCTGAGCCGGGC
>DASXYS010000138.1:0-41605 GCA_036502365.1 Amycolatopsis sp. | reverse complement strand
TGTCCCTATCAGCGGTCTCTCGATGCCACCAGGCCCGGTGACACCACCCCCCGGATCATGGGAACGACTGGGGGACAAAGTCATGCCGGGCCTGGCGACCACAGCTCCTTGATCAGGAACCACGAAAAAGGTAACGGGGGGCCGAATCCGGGGCGGGCCGAACGCGGGGCGGGCCGAACGCGGGATGGGCCGAACGCGGGCGGGCCGAAGCCGGGACAAGGCGAACGTGGGGCAGGCCCGAGCGCAGGACTGGCTGGACGCGGGACAAGACGAGCGCGGGACAAGACGAGCGCGGGACAACGCCGAGCGCCGCACGGGCAACGCCGGGCAAGCTCAACCCTCGACAAGCTCAACGCCGGGCAAGCCGTACGCCGGGCAATCCGCACACCGGGCAGGGCGAGCGCCGGGCAGGGCGAGCGCCGGGCAAGTCGTACGTCGGGTGGGGCGAACGCCGGGCAGGGCGAACGCCGGGCAAGTCGTACGTCGGGCGGGGCGAACGCCGGGCAAGGAGAACGCCGGGGGGGCGTACGCCGGGTGGGGCGAACGCCGGGCAAGCCCAACGCCCGACAAGCCGTACGCCGGGCAAGGAGAACGCCGGGTGGGTCGGGGACCACCCGGCGTTCGATGGAGCAGCGAGGATCAGCAGGCGCCGTTGTCGGCCCAGACGCCGTCCGGGCCGGTGGTACCGGGTTCCTCGCCCTGGGTCCACCACTTGGCGGTCCACTTGTGGCCGTTGTGGGAGACGGCGTTGCCGCCCGTGTAGACCTGGGTCTTCGACCATTCCGCGGCGGCGCAGGTGCCCGGGCTGGTGGGCGGGGTGGTCGGCGGGCCCGTCTGCGGCGGGGTGGCGCCGGCGAACTGGGTGGTGAACTTCGTGAAGTCCCAGTCGTTCTGCTGGACGTTCGAGCAGACGCCGTTGTCGGTCGTGCCCACGCAGGCGCGGTCGCGGTTGACCGACCAGAAGGTGAAGCGGCCGAGCTTGTGGCTGGTCGCGTAGTCGTACACCGTCTGGAAGTCGGAGACGTTGAAGATCTCCGCGGCGTCGGACTTGCCGTTCATGCCGGAGAAGCCCTCGTGCGAGTATGCGGTGGCGCTGTCCCAGCCCATGTGGCTGACGAGCAGGCCGTGGAACGCCTCCAGTGCGGAAACCTGCGACGAGCCGCCGTTGAAGCCGCCGTCGAAGGGCATGATGGAGAAGTTGTTGGGGGAGAAGCCGATCGACTTGGCCTGGTCGAGCAGCTGCGTGCCGAACCAGCCCGTGCCGGCCGCCGTGCCCGGCATGGTCACCGAGACGAACAGGCCCGGGTTGTTGGCCTGCAACGTCTTCGCGGCGCCCAGCTCGTTCGCGATCGCGGCGGTGTTTTCGTATTCGGGCTCTTCGAGGTCGAAGTCGATCGCCTTGAGGCCGTACTTGGTGATCACCTGCTGGTACGCGTCGGCCGTCGCGGACACGGAACCGCAGGTCTGGCCGAGCTTCGTGCCGCCGTAACCGCCGACGGACACGGACACGTCACCACCGGCGCCGCGGATCTTGCTGATCACACCGGCTACCGCCGTGTCCGAGGACACCGCGGACGTGCCGTCCCAGGTGGGCGAGCAGCCGCCGCCGTTGGGCGCGAGGATGAAAGCCAGCTGGAACGCCTTCTGCCCGGTCGCGTTCATCACGGTCACCGGGTCGGGCGGGTTGTTGCTCTGGGGCATGAGATACGGGGCCGACGCGTACCAGTTGTTGCTGAGCGCGGCGGGGGCGGCCGCGGCGTCCGGCTGCGCATTGGCGGTCGCGGCCAAGGTCGCGGCAGCCCCGAGTACGGTGGCGGCGGCGATCCCGACGGCGGCCAGTCTGCTTCGTCGCATCTGTCCTCCAACTGTCGAGGCGAGGTGCGCTACAGCATTGGACTAGACCATTGCGAAGTCAAGGGCGCAGGGCCGACCTTCCGACCTCAGTAGGGCGGCTACGGGCGATATGCCGGGATTGGTGACGTCGCGTTCACCCTGGCGGCCCAATCACCGCGCCGGACCACTGCCCTGGACCACTGCACTGGACCACTGTGGCCGGTGGTCTGGCACAGCGGTGACGACGGGCGCCGCTACTCACTTTCCAGGTCGCCTTCCAAGGTCAGGTAGACGTCGCGGAGCTGGGCCAGCAGGTCCGGGTCCGGTTCGGACCACAGGCCCCGGTCGGCGGCTTCGGTGAGGCGCTCGATGATGCCGCGCAGGGCCCAGGGGTTGGCTTGGCGGAGGAAGTCCTGGTTGACCGCGTCCAGCACGTAGGACTCCGACAGCTTCTCGTACATCCAGTCGCCCACGACGCCGGCGGTGGCGTCGAAGCCGAAGAGGTAGTCGACGGTCGCGGCCAGTTCGAAGGCGCCCTTGTAGCCGTGTTTGCGCATGGCGGAAAGCCAGCGCGGGTTGACGACGCGGGCGCGGAAGACGCGCGCCGTCTCCTCGCCCAGGGTGCGGGTCCGGACGGCGTCCGGCGTTGTCGAGTCGCCGACGTACGACGCGGGCGCCGTGCCCGTCAGCGCGCGGACGGTGGCGATCATGCCGCCGTGGTACTGGAAGTAATCATCGGAGTCGGCGATGTCGTGTTCGCGCGTGTCGGTGTTCTTCGCGGCGACGACGATGCGCTTGTACGACTGCTCCATGTCCTCGCGCGCCGGGCGGCCGTCGAGGTCGCGGCCGTAGGCGAAGCCGCCCCAGACCGCGTACACCTCGGCCAAGTCCTTGTCGTCGCGCCAGTTGCCGGAGTCCATCAGGGGCAGCAGGCCCGCGCCGTACGCGCCGGGCTTCGAGCCGAAGATCCGCGTCGTCGCACGGCGGGAATCGCCGTGTGCAGCCAGATCCGCCGAAACGTGCGCGCGGACGAAGTTCTCCGAGAGCGGCTCGTCCAAGCCGGCGACCAGGTGCACGGCGTCGTCCAT
Source organism: Amycolatopsis sp. (assembly GCA_036502365.1). Lineage (GTDB taxonomy): Bacteria > Actinomycetota > Actinomycetes > Mycobacteriales > Pseudonocardiaceae > Amycolatopsis. The sequence goes on along the minus strand of DASXYS010000138.1, from coordinate 38,684 downwards.
CAGCGTGATCACGTGCGGGAACGCGTCGCGGAAGAAGCCGCTGATCCGCACGGTCACGTCGATGCGCGGGCGCCCCAGCTCCGACAGCGGGATCGCCTCGATGCCGGTGACCCGCCGTGACGCTTCGTCCCACACCGGCTGCACGCCCAGCAGCGCCAGCACCTCCGCGGCGTCGTCGCCCGATGTCCGCATCGCCGACGTGCCCCAGACCGAGAGCCCGACCGAACGCGGCCACTCGGAAGTCGGACTGTCCTCGCGGTACCGGCGCAGCAGGGAGTCGGCCAGCGCCTGGCCCGTCTCCCAGGCCAGCCGGCTGGGGATGGCCTTCGGGTCGACGGTGTAGAAGTTCCGGCCCGTCGGCAGCACGTTCACCAGCCCGCGCAACGGCGAACCGCTGGGGCCGGCCGGGATGTAGCCGCCGTCGAGGGCGTGCAGCACGGCGTCCAGCTCCGCGTCGGTGCCCGCGAGCCGGGGCACGATCTCGGTGGCCGCGAACGTCAGCACGTGCGCGACCTGCTCGTCGGGGCTGCCCAGCACGTCCTGCACGACACCAAGTACGGCCGATGGCGCCCAGGAACCCGCCTCCATCGCCTCGACCAGCGTCCGGGCCGTGGTCTCGATGGCGTCCACTTCGGACAGTGGTGTGTCGGAGTTCTCCTTGAGCCCCAGCGCCGAGCGCAGGCCGGGTACCGCGCCCTGCTTGCCGCCCCACATCTGCTGGGCGCGGAGCATGGCGAGCACCAGGTTCACCCGCGCCTCGCCGACCGGCGCCTCGCCGAGGATGTGCAGGCCGTCGCGGATCTGGGCGTCCTTGACCTCGCACAGCCAGCCGTCGATGTGCAGCAGGAAGTCGTCGAATTCCGCGTCGTGCGGTCGTTCGTCGATGCCGAGGTCGTGGTCCAGCTTGGCCGCCTGGATCAGCGTCCAGATCTGCGCGCGTACGGCGGGCAGCTTCGCCGGGTCCATCGCGGCGATGTTCGCGTGCTCGTCCATCAGCTGCTCGAGCCGCGCCAGGTCGCCGTAGGACTCGGCGCGTGCCATGGGCGGGATCAGGTGGTCGACGATCGTGGCGTGCGCGCGGCGTTTCGCCTGCGCGCCCTCGCCCGGGTCGTTGATCAGGAACGGGTAGACCAGCGGCAGGTTGCCCAGCACGGCGTCGGGCGCGCAGGCCGCCGAGAGCCCGGCCGTTTTGCCCGGCAGCCACTCCAGCGAACCGTGTTTGCCCAGGTGCACCACGGCGTGCGCGCCGAACTCCTCCTCCAGCCAGCGGTACGCGGCGAGGTAGTGGTGGCTCGGCGGCAGGTCCGGGTTGTGGTAGATCGCCACCGGGTTCTCGCCGAACCCGCGCGGTGGCTGGATCATGATCACGACGTTGCCCGCCTGGAGCGAGGCCAGCACGATGTCGCCTTCGGGATTCGACGACGTGTCGACATACAGCTGCCCCGGCGCCGGGCCCCAGTGCTCCTCCATCGCCTCGCGCAACTCCGAGGGCAGCCGCGCGAACCACTCGCGGTAACGCGCGGCGGGCACGCGGATCGGGTTGCCCGACAGCTGCTCTTCGGTCAGCCACTCGGGATCCTGGCCACCGGCCGCGATCAGCGCGTGGATCAGTGCGTCGCCGTCCGGCTGTTCCGTACCAGTGGGATCGACGCCGGGGAACGCGTCCGCGCCGAGGTCGTAACCCTGGGCGCGCATCTGCCGCAGCAGCTTGACCGCCGACGCCGGCGTGTCCAGCCCGACGGCGTTGCCGACGCGCGAGTGCTTCGTCGGGTACGCCGAGAGCATCAGCGCGATCCGGCGCTCCGGCGGCGGCGTGTGACGCAGGCGTGCGTGCGCCAGCGCGATCCCGGCGACGCGGGACGCGCGCTCCGCATCGGGCACGTAGCGGGGGAGGCCGTCTTCGTCGATTTCCTTGAACGAGAACGGCACCGTGATCAGCCGGCCGTCGAATTCCGGCACGGCCATCTGGTTGCCGGCGTCCAGCGGGGTCAGGCCCTCGTCGCTGGCCGACCACGTCTCTCGGTCGCTGGTCAGGCACAGCGCCTGCAGGATCGGCACGTCCAGGCCGGCCATCTCGGCGACGTCCCACGCCTCGTCGTCGCCACCGGCGCCGGCCTCCGACGGCCGGGTGCCGCCCGCGGCCAGCACGGTGACCAGCAGTGCGTCCGCCTGGCCCAGCTCGGCCATCATCTCCGGCTCGCGCGTGCGCAGTGACGCGCAGTGGATCGGCAGAGCCCGCCCGCCCGCGGCCTCGATCGCGTCGGCCAGCGCGTGCACGAACGCGGTATTCCCGGACAGGTGGTGCGCGCGGTAGTAGAGGATCCCGATCACCGGTCCGGTGTTCGAGGACGCGGGCCGTTCCAGCACTCCCCAGGCGGGCTGCACGGCGGGCGGCTCGAAGCCGTCGCCGGTGAGCAGCAGCGTGTCGGACAGGAAACGGTGCAGCTGGGTGAGGTTCTCGGGCCCGCCCTGCGCGAGGTACGCGTGCGCCTCCGCCGCGATGCCCGACGGCACCGTCGAGAGCTTCATCAGCTCCGCGTCCGGCGTCTGTTCCCCGCCGAGGACGACCACGTGCGAACCGGACGCGCGCAGCGTGTCCAGCCCCTCCTGCCAGCTGCGCGGGGTGCCCAGGATCCGGACCACGACGATCGCCGCGCCGTCCAGCAGGCCCGGCAGCTCGGCGAGGTCCAGGCGGGCCGGGTTCGCCAGGCGGAACTCGCCCTCGGCGGCCCGGGCGCTGAGCAGGTCGGTGTCCGAAGTGGACAGCAGCAGGATCACGGTGTTCCTCACTCGGGGTGTCCGCGCCCCGGGTCGTCGGTCGCGCCGGCGGGAGTTCCTGGCTCCCCGGATCACTCCGGGTCACAGTGGCGGGACCGTCCCGGACTCTCACCGGGTTCCTCCACCTGCCGACGCGTGGTGCACGTTCACTCTCGCCGGGTGCAGGCGCGTGCGTCAAGGTGACGTGTCAGACCACGCGCACCGCGACGATCGGCCGCTGGCGGACGGGATGGCTGCGCCGGGCCGTGACGCTCCACGCGTAGCCGCCGAAACCCCCGGTCGCCGGGTCGGCGTGGAACACCATGTGCCCGCGCCCGGCGCCCTGCCCGCCGGGGCCGCGGCTGTCCGGGAACTCCGCGGAGGTGCCGTGCGGATCGGCGGTGCAGTCGGCGACCGGCACCCGGTACGCGCCGGTCCCGTCCGCCACCGGCGCGCCCCGGACAGCCGCGATGTGCCCGGTGTTCACCGGCCGCCGGTGGCCGTAGTCGATCACCACCAGGTCGCCCGCCCGCAGGCCCGCGACCGTGTCCACGGGCTCGAAGTGCGGCACGGCGCGGCGGCTGAACACCCACCAGTACGTGCGCGAGGGCGGGCTGACCGAGCGGAAGTGCGCGGTGAAGAACTCGTCGTCGGCCCAGTCGTAGGCGCGCTTGAGCACCTGCGTCTGGAACGACGCGCACTGCGTGTGGTTGCGCCACGGCTCGGCCCAGCTCACCACGTCGGGCTCGCCGGAGGCCTTGTACCGGTTGTGCTCGGCAGGCACGTGGTCGATCAGCAGCTCGGCGGCGCGCAGGTGTTCGGGGACGATCACACCGTCCTTGATACCCCGCCGGTCAGCCCGAGTGCTCGCGGTCGCCGATCCGCGGGAACGGGGCGGTGGAGAACAGCACCTCCACCGCCACCTCGAAGAACTCCGCGATCCGCAGCGCCAGGTGGAGGCTCGGGCTGTACTCGCCGCGCTCCAGGTAGCCGATGGTCTGGTAGTGCACGCCCAGCGCGTCGGCCAGCTGACGGCGGGAGATGCCGCGCTCGGCGCGCAGCACCGAGATCCGGTTGTAGACGTTTTCACCCACGGTGCTCACACACGCTGCAGCGCCCTTTCCCGTCGTGCCGCCACCGAAGACCCGGACTCCCGCCGGGCCATCCGGCGCAGCAGGATCGGGGCCAGCACCAATCCGATCACGGCCCACGCGGCCAGCACGCCGAGGGTCGCCCACGGCCGCCAGGACTGCCCGATCTCGACCACCACGGCGGAGTCCGGCAGCAGCGCCGAGCGCATGCCGAGGCCGAGCCAGTACATCGGGAACACCTGCGCGATGTCCTGCACCCAGACCGGCAGCGCGGTGATCGGGTAGAAGATCCCGGAGATCGCGCCGAGGCCGAACACCGGCAGCATGATCAGCGCCATCGAGCGGGAACTGGTGGTCAGCGACCCGAGCGCGGCGCCGAGCGGCAGTGTCGCGGTCAGCCCCAGCACAAGCACCCACAGCAGGGTCAGCCAGGACCGGACGCCGCCCGTGGCCAGTCCGCTGAACAGGAACAGGCTCGGGATCAGCGTGACCGCCATCCCGGTCACCTGCATCAGCGAGACCGAGGTCATCTTGCCGACGAGGTAGCCGAGCATGCCGTTGGGCGTCGCCTTGGCGCGCAGCAGCGTGCCGTCTTCGCGGTCGACGGTCAGGAAACCCGCCATACCGGTCAGGCCGTTGAGCACGATCCCGGCGCCCAGCACCCCCGGCACACTCGACGCGCCGAGCGAGAACGACGTGCCGGGGAGCGTGGCGCCCCGCATGAACAGCAGTGCGCCCAAGGTCGTCACGGTCCAGAACAGCTGCCCGACGATGTCGTCGCGATTGGTCCACTGGTGGCGGAACTCGATCAGGCCGCGGCGCAGCCCGATCCGGAGCGCGGCCGCACGGGCGTTCATCGCGCACCCGCTTCGGCCAGCCCGGCCTCGGCCCGGTGCACGAGGGTCATGTAGGTGTCCTCCAGTGAGGCCCGGCGGACCTCGAGATCCGCGACGGCTTCACCGTGCTGCTTGAAAAGCTCGTACACGTACTTCGTCGCTTCGGTGGTGGAGTGCACGAAGCGCTGCCCGTCGACGGTCCAGCGCACCTCGGCCTCACCGGCGATCTGGCGGCTGAGCTCGTCGGCCGAGCCGTCGGCGACGATGCGGCCGCCGCTGAGGATGAGGATCCGGTCCGCCAGCTTGTCGGCCTCGTCGAGGTCGTGGGTGGTGAGCAGGATCGTGGTGTCCTCGTCGTCGGTCAGCCGGTGCACCAGCTCGTGGAATTCGCGCCGGGCCTCCGGGTCGAAGCCCGCCGTGGGCTCGTCGAGGAACAGCAGCTCGGGCCGTCCGACGATGCCGATCGCCACGTCGAGCCGGCGCCGCTGGCCGCCGGAGAGCTGCCGGAGCTTCTTGTGCGCGTGCGGGGTCAGCCCGACGGCCTCGATCAGCTCGTCGGTGTTCCACGGCCGGCGGATCCGATCGGTCGAGTAAGGCGCGTAGTACTCGCCGAGGTGCCCGAGCAGTTCGCGCACGCGCCAGCGGCCGTGGTCGCGCCAGGACTGGAGCACGACCCCCAGCCGTGCCCGCCAGTCCTCACCGCCGTTCGCCGGGTCCGTGCCGAGCACCTCGACCTGGCCCGCGGACCGCATCCGGAAGCCCTCGAGGATCTCGATCGTCGTTGTTTTGCCCGCGCCGTTCGGCCCCAGCAGGCAGAGCACCTCGCCGCGGTGCGCGGTGAACGCGACGTCGTGCAGCACGTCGTTCGTCCCGTAGCGCATCCGCAGTTCTTCGACGCGCAGGACTACTTCGCCCTGATTCCGCATCGGAACCACCCCCATCTCACCTGTGCGACTGAACGTAGCACACCTACTACATTCGATCACAGGATTGCTGAATCGTTCGCCAGCTACAGTGAGCGTCATGTCCAGCCCTGCCCGCGTGCGCGCCGACGCGTGCCCCGGTGTTTTCGCCACGCACGACGCGGCGGACGGCCCGCTGGCCCGCGTCCGGCTGCCGGGCGGCGCCATCACCGCGGAGCGGCTCCGGGTGCTCGCCGCGTGCGCCGAAGACTTCGGTGACGGCGACGTCCACCTCACCTCTCGCGGCAACGTCCAGCTTCGCGGCGTCACGCGTCCCGGGCTGGCGAAGCGACTGACAGCGGCCGGATTGCTGCCCTCGCCTTCGCACGAGCGCGTCCGCAACGTCCTGGCGTCGCCGCTCAGCGGGATCCACGGCGGGATCGCCGACGTCCGGGGGCTGGCGCAGGCGCTGGATGTCGAGCTGTGCGCGCGGCCCGCGCTCGCCTCGCTGCCGGGGCGGTTCCTGTTCGCCTTCGACGACGGCCGTGGTGACGTCGCCGGTGAAGGTGCCGATGTCTGCTGGCGCGCCGTGACGCCGTCGCTCGGCACGGTCCTGCTCGCCGGCGCGGACACCGGCTGGCCGGTGCCGCTGGCCGACGCCGTTGACGCGATGCTCGACGTGGCCGCCGCGTTCGGCGAGACACGCGGGGCGGCGTGGCGGATCGCCGAGCTGGCCGATCCGCTGGCACTGCTGCCCGCCGGACCGCGCGAGCACCCGGTCGACCGGCCGGTGCGGGTGGATCCGACGGTGGGCCGGTTCGGCTCCGCGGTCGGGGTCGCGCCCCGGTTCGGGCAGCTCACGGCCACACAGGTGCGGGTGCTCGCCGAGGTCGCCGCGTCCGCCGTGGTGACGCCGTGGCGTTCGGTGGTGCTGCCCGGCGCGACGGACGCCGACCGCCTGAAGGCCGCGGGGCTGAGCACTGACCCGGCCGCGCTGGAGATCACCGCGTGCATCGGGCGGCCGGGGTGCGCGAAGTCGCTCGCCGACGTCCGTGCCGACGCCTCGCTGCTGGTGCCCGGCGGCGTCCGCGCGCACGTCGCCGGCTGTGCACGCCGCTGCGGCCGGCCGGCCGGGGCCCACCTGGACGTGGTCGCCGAGGACGGCGGCTACCGTGTCGACGGGCGGTGGACCTCGGTTCCCCACCTGGCGGAAGTCTTGGTGAGAAAGGAAAACTCGTGATCGACTACCTGCGGGACGGGGCCGAGATCTACCGGCACTCGTTCGCCACGATCCGCGAAGAGGCGGACCTGGCGATCCTGCCCGACGACGTCGCCGGCGTCGCGGTGCGGATGATCCACTCCTGCGGCATGGTCGACCTGGTCGACGATCTGCGCTACACCCTCGACGTGGTCGAGTCCGGCCGCGCGGCGCTCGAGGCGGGCGCGCCGGTGCTGTGCGACGCGAAGATGATCGCGAGCGGCATCACGCGTAAGAGGCTGCCCGCGGCGAACGAGATCGTCTGCACGCTGGACGATCCGCGCGTGCCGGGCTTGGCCGAGCGGAGAGGTACGACCCGCTCGGCCGCGGCGCTGGAGCTGTGGCGCGACCGGCTGCCCGGCTCGGTGGTCGCGATCGGCAATGCGCCCACCGCCCTGTTCCGGCTGCTGGAGCTGCTCGACGAGGGCGTCGGCGCGCCGGCCGCGATCATCGGCGTGCCGGTGGGCTTCGTCGGCGCGGCGGAGTCCAAAGTGGAGCTGGCGAAGGCCTCGCCCGCGCCGTACCTGGTGGTGCACGGCCGTCGCGGCGGCAGCGCCATGGCCGTGGCGGCCGTCAACGCGCTCGCGAGCGTGGCCGAATGACCCCCGGGAAGCTGTACGGCGTCGGCCTCGGGCCCGGCGACCCCGAGCTGATGACGGTCAAGGCGGCCCGGCTGATCGGCGAGGCCGGTGTGATCGCCTACCACAGCGCGCGGCACGGCCGGAGCATCGCGCGCTCCGTGGCCGCCCCGTACCTGAGGGAAGGGCAGCTGGAGGAGCCGCTGATTTACCCGGTCACCACGGAGACCACCGATCACCCCGGCGGCTACGAGGGCGCGATCGCGGACTTCTACGAGCTGAGCGCCAAGAAGCTGGCCGAGCACCTCGACGCCGGGCGTGACGTCGTCGTGCTGTGCGAGGGCGACCCGTTTTTCTACGGCTCCTACATGTACATGCACGAACGGCTTTCCGGGCGCTACACCGCGGAGGTGGTGCCCGGCGTGACGTCGGTGAGCGCGGCGTCCTCGGTCCTCGGCCGTCCGCTGGTGCAGCGCGACGAGGTGTTCACGGTGCTGCCCGGCACGCTGCCCGCGCCGGAGCTGGCGCGCCGGCTGGCCGACACGGAGTCCGCGGCTGTGCTGAAGCTTGGCCGCACATTCGGCTCGGTGCGCGAGGCGTTCGCCGAGGCGGGCAAGCTGGATGACGCGTGGTACGTCGAGCGCGCGACCTGGGGTGAGCAGCGAGTGCTGCCGCTCGCGGAGGTCGATCCGGCCTCGGTGCCGTACTTCTCCTTGGCGCTGCTGCCAAGCCCGGCCTATGCGTCCCGTGTGGACGGTGCGGCCGATGCTGCCCCCGCGGTCGGCGGCCAGGAAGCTGAGGGCGGCGAGGTGGTGGTCGTCGGCCTCGGCCCGGCCGGCCCGGAGTGGCTGACGCCGGAGGCCTCGGCGGAGCTGGCGGCGGCGGACCACGTGGTGGGGTATGGGCCGTACGTCGCGCGGGTGCCGCAGCGCGCGGGCCAGCAACGGCACCCGTCGGGCAACCGGGTCGAGGCGGATCGGGCGGCCGACGCGCTGGAACTGGCCCGCTCGGGCGCGCGGGTGGCCGTCGTTTCCTCCGGTGACCCCGGGGTGTTCGCGATGGCTTCGGCGGTGCTGGAGCAGGTTTCGGCCGGCCTCGGCGCGGGTGTGCGAGTGCGCGTGGTGCCGGGAGTGACGGCCGCGCAGGCCGCTGCCGCCCGCGTCGGCGCGCCGCTGGGCCACGACTACTGCGTGCTTTCGCTTTCGGACCGGCTGAAGCCGTGGGAGATCATCGAACGCCGGCTCGACGCCGCGGGGGCGGCGGATTTGGTGCTGGCGCTGTACAACCCGGCGTCGCGCACGCGCGTGACCCAGCTGGCGTCAGCCCGTGACGTGCTGCTGCGTCACCGCACCCCGGCGACCCCGCTCGTGGTGGCCCGCGACGTGGGCGGGCCGGAGGAGGACATCCGCGTCACCACGCTGGGCGGGCTGGACCCGTCCACAGTGGACATGCGGTGCCTGCTGATCGTGGGCTCGTCACAGACCCGCGTCGAAGCCGGGCCCGGCGGCGCGGCGATCGTGTGGACGCCGCGCAGCTACGGCTGACGGCTCACCGGGTCGGGTCCTTGCCGTTCGGCTGCTTGGGACCCGGCCCGGGCGACCACCAGCCCCAGACGGTCCTGCTGCCCCGGCGGATGGTCGGGGCGATGCCCTCGGTGAAGGGCTCCACCTGCAGCAGCTGGCCCCACGACTGGCTGGGCTGGCCGAGCAGGTAGCTGGGCACCTCCGGCTCGTCCGCCAGCTCCTCCAGCCAGCCGTTCGGGCCGCCGTTGGTGCTGGACGCCCAGTCGGCCTCGTCGGCGAGGCTGCCCGCGGTGATGCGGTAGTCCGGGACCGACGAGACCCCGTCGTGCGAGGTGACCGGGTTCGCGCACGGGTAGACGAACGACGCGGGCCAGTCGATGTACACGGACTTGCCCGCGAGCTTGTCGGTGAGCGTGGTGAAGGTCGGCACGCGCGGGGCGGACGCGGCGATCCAGCCGTCCTCGGTCAGGTCGTTGTCGACGATGTTGATCCGCACCGCGTTCGTCTCCGGCGGCAGGTCGCGCAGGTTGATCCGGGTGTCGCCCCAGCCGCCCGTGCCCGCGCCCGGCGGCAGCACGAACTGGCTGCGCAGGATCTTCACCCCGGCCGGGGTGTTCAGGCCGTAGTCGAGGCTCACCGACGTCGGGCGGCGGGCCTGGCCCGCGGTGGCGACGACGATCTGGCCGTCCGCGGGCTTTTCCGTGAGCGCGTACCAGTCGCTGCGCAGCCGGCCCGCCCGCGTCTGCGTGTCGAGGTAGCTGCTCCACATCGGCACCTGAGCCGGGGTGAAGCCGTGCGGCGGCTCGGCCAGCGGGTCCTTGTCGTCGGTCGGGCGGGTGTGGAAACCGGTCTGCACGCGGCCGTTGCCGAGGTCCGGGTTGGGCAGCGGCGACGTCTCCTCCGGCTTCACCGGCACGGTCCGCTGCTCGGCTTGGCTGTGCAGGATGCTCTTCGCCGGGTCGCGTTCCACCATCACGTGGTCGGACAGGTTGCAGCTCTTGCCGAACAGGTGGCCGAAGTTCGCCGCGCCCAGGCTGTAGCTGCCGGACTGGGTGTGGATCGCCATCGCCATCGTGTAGAACTCGCCGACGGCCGCCAGCCCGCACACCACCACCAGCGACAGCGAACCCAGCCGCAGTGAACGGCTCCGGCCTTCCTGCGAGGCCGCGGCCGCGCCCGGCCGGTTCGCGCGGATGTTCTCCACGAACGCGTAGACCCCCGCGACCGCGGCCGCCACCAGCAGGATGGTGGACAGCGAAATACCGCCGAGCGAGGGCGCCACATTCGTCCACGGCACGCCGAGACGCGAGACGAACCAATACGTGTTCGGCCCCGTCGCGGCGAGCGCGCCGACCACCAGCAGCCCGGCCAGGAACGCCGCGCGGTTGCGGTTCGAGCGCAGCACCGTCGAGCTGGTGGCCAGCGCGGTCAACGCCGCCATCGCGGCGCCCACCGCGGCGAACGCGCCGAAGTGGTGCGTCCACTTCGTCGGCGTCAGCGCGAGCAGCAGGAAGAATAGCGCGACGGTGCCGATCAGCCGCCGGCTCGGGCCGAGCGCGGCGCCCGGGATTCGGCCGCGGCGCAGCAGCACGACCAGGCAGGTTCCGGTGCACAGCAACACCAGCAGCACCGGGAACCGGCGGGGCGCGGACCCGTCCGGCAGGTTTTCGAACAGCAGCTGGTAACGCACCAGCTCCTGGAACCACGACAGGTTCGGGCCCACCGCGGTCCGGATGCGCGTGGCCTCCTGCACGGTGGCGAACGTCTGGTCGGCGAACACCACCACCAGCACCAGCAGGCCCGCGGCCGCGATCGGCGCGAGGATCGGCAGCCAGCCGTTCGTCGCGCGCTGGCGGACCAGCTTGAACAGCGGGCGCGCGGCGACCAGGAACGGGGCCACGGCGATCAGCCCGGTCGGCGTCGCGGCCAGGGTGAACGCGGCGGCGGTCAGGCCGAGGCACAACGGCAGCAGCCGGCGGGTGACCAGGGCTCGCTCCACCGCGCAGATCGCGAGCAGGGAACCCAGTGCTGCCACCGGTTCCGGCCGGACGCCGTTGTTGTACGGCATCCACCAGACCAGGAACACCGCCGCCGCGGCCCAGCCCGCCGCGCGGCTGCCGCGCACCTGCGGGCCCAGCCGCGGCATCACCTCACGGCTGATCAGCAGCCAGCTGATCACGCCGACCAGATAGGACGGCAGCCGGATCCACGGCGGCACCACGCTGACGTGCGCCATCAGCTCGTACACGTGGTAGAACCAGCCGAACGGCGCCTCCGCGACGCCGAACCAGCGGTGGTAGTTGGTCAGGAAACCGGTCTGCTCGGTGACTCTGGCCATGGTCAGGATGTAGCCGTCGTCCGAGGTCACCGGCCCGATGAAGACCCACGCACCGAGCGCGAGGATCACCGTCGCGTCGCGCCCGGTCAGCCGCCACCAGCCGACCGGCGCCCAGCGGGGCGCGCGCCGCGCGAAGCCGGAATCCATCCGCCACACCACGATCAGGCAGCCGATGAACGCCAGCAGGGCGAGGATCCCGACGCCGAGCTTCAGCGGCGTCGGCGAGGTCTGGTAGCGCGTGTCCGGCACGACCGTCACGTGCAGGCCCGAGATCGGGTCGCGCGCGGAGCTGATCGAGGAGTAGATGCCGACCACGCGTGGCCGGACGTCGCCGGTCGTGTGGAACACCGTGGTCCCGGCGACCGAGAGCGTCATCTGCGAAGCGTCCGAGCTGAGCTTCACCGCGCAGCCCTCCTGCGGCAGCGGTTGCTGCACGAGCTGCTGGCCCTGGCTGGACGCGAGCAGGACACCGTTGTCGACGCGCAGCTGGAGGCCGACGCCCTTGCCTGCGCGCGGGTCCGTGCGGCCGTCCGGGACGGTCGCGAGCAGCAGCGCCGGGCCGTTCGTGCGCGCGTCCAAGGAGCGGATGGCCGGGCACGGCAGCTCGGCTTCGAGGTCCTGGGCCCAATAACCGGTCAAGGGCGCGTTGAGGGAACGGGTGTCGGTGCCGGTGGGCCACGAGAACTCCGCGGTGTCCTGCACGACCGGCAGGAAGGGGAATGCCAGGGCGCAAAGAGCCGAAAGCAACCCCAGCGCTACGGCAATCGGACGCATCGGCGGAGGCTAGCGCGTGTGATCGAGAGGGGTTTACACAGACCCTGGTGAACGCGGGGCCGAAGCGTCGCGACGGGTGGCTTGCCAGCGTTCCTGGTGCACGGCGTCGGCCAGCGGGGTGCGGCGGCGCCAGCCGTGTCGTTCCAGGTCCGGGACCTCGGCGAACGCGGTGACCGGCCCGGCGCACAGCCAGGCCACCGGGCGGATGCCGGCCGGAATTCCCAGCAGCTCGGCGAGGAACGGCTCGCGGTAGAAGCTGACCCAGCCGACGCCGAGGCCCTCCGCCGTCGCGGCCAGCCACAGGTTCTGGATTGCCAGGCAGGCCGAGTACAGGCCGGCGTCGGCGATCGCGTGCCGGCCGAGGACCGCGGGCGCGCCCCGCCCGGCGTCGTAGGTGACCACGATGCCGACGCTGGACTCGAGGATGCCTTCGATCTTGATGCGGGAGAAGGTGTCCGCGCGCTCGCCGTCGAGCGAAGCGGCGAAGACGTCGCGCTCTTCGCGGACGTGCTTCGCGAACGCTTCGCGGGTACCGATATCGCGGACCAGGACGAAGTCCCACGGCTGGCTCAGCCCGACGCTCGGCGCGGCGTGCGCGGCTTCGAGCACGCGCGTGAGCACGGCGTCTTCGATCGGCTCGCCGGTGAACTCGCCGCGGACGTCGCGGCGGCTGTGCAGGACGCGGTAGAACTCTTCGATCATCGGTGCAACACCCATTCGACGGCTTCGGCGACGTCCGCCGCCACGGTGGTGGCCGGCCGGGGCGGACGGCGCACGATGACCACCGGCACCCCCAGCTCACGCGCGGCGGTCAGTTTTGCGGCGGTCATCGCGCCGCCGCTGTCCTTGGTGACGAGCACATTGACGCGGTGCTTCGTGATCAGCGCGCGCTCACTGTCCACTTCGTACGGTCCGCGGTCGAGCAGCACCTCGTGGTGCGGCGGCAGCGGCGGCTCCGGCGGGTCGACGCAGCGGATCAGGAACCACAGCTCGTCCAGGCTCGCGAACGCCGCCAGGCCCTGGCGCCCGCTGGTCAGGAACACCCGGCGGCCGAGGCCGGGCAGCAGCGCGGCGGCCTCGGCCAGATCGCGGGCCCAGTGCCAGCGGTCGCCTTGGCCTTCCTGCCAGCCGGGCCGTTCGAGGCGCAGCAACGGGACACCGGTCTGCTCCGCCGCAGCGAAGGCGTTGGCGCTGATGCGTTCGGCGAAGGGGTGCGTCGCGTCTATAACGGCCTTTATCTCGTGCTCACGCAGCCACGCGGCGAGGCCGTCGACACCGCCGAAGCCGCCGACACGCACTTCGCCGACCGGCAGCCGCGGCCGCGCGACGCGGCCGGCCAGAGACGAGACGACGCGAAAGTCCCTGTCGTGCAGCTCGGCCGCGAGAGCGCGTGCTTCCGCGGTGCCGCCCAGGACGAGGACGCTCATCCGCCGTAACCGACGGCCGAACGCCAGCGGTCGAGTGTGCGCATGTTCGCCAGCGTTTCGGCCCAGGTCAGCTCGGGCGCCTGCCGGTCGGCCACGTGCGCAGCGACGTGGTCGGCCTCGCGGGTGAACAGGCCCTGCGTCGCCTCGATCTCGATCACCTCGGGCTCGCCGCCGGTGGGGGTCAGCACGATCGACGAAGTGCCCGGCGGGCGCATTTCGTGAATCCACGCGGGTTTCGGCACGTACAGCTGCCCGGCGCTGCCGTAAACGCGGATGTGGTCGTCCTGCGCCAGCCGGTACCCGCAGGACAGCTGCGCGATGATGCCGCCGGGCAGCCGGAACAGGCCCATCGCGTACTCGTCCACTCCGCGTTCGGAAAGCCGCGCCATGCCGGTGACGGTGGTGGGTTCGACCACGGCCTCGCCGGTCGCGGCCTGCGCGACCAGCCGGGCCAGCGACGTGCAGTAACAGCCGACGTCGAGGATCCCGCCGCCGCCCAGCACGGGATCGCCGAGGCGCTCGGCGACGGTGCCGCCCGAGTCGTAGCTGAACGTCACGTCGACGGCCCGGACCTCGCCGATCGCGCCGCAGGAGATCAGCTCGGCCAGCCGCCGCGTCTGCGGGTGCAGCCGGTACATGAACGCCTCCATGAGGAAGACGTCGTTGCGGCGTGCGGCATCGATGACCTTCTCGGCCTCGCCGGCGGTGACCGTGAGCGGCTTCTCGCACAGCACGTGCTTCCCGGCCTCGGCGGCGCGGATTGCCCACTCGGCGTGCATCGGATGCGGCGTCGCGATGTACACGGCCTCGATGTCCGGGTCGGCGAGGAGGTCTTCGTAACCGCCGTACGCCTTCGGGATCTCGAAGCGCGTCGCGAACTCGCGCGCCCGCCCGGCCGAGCGCGCGGCCACAGCGCCGAGGACACCGTGCCTGCTTTGCTCGACGCCGGCCGCGAATTCGGCGGCGATGGTCCCGGCGGCCAGCAGGCCCCAGCGCAGGTTCGTCACAACGACTCCGGTTGGCTCGCGCGGTCACGGGTGCTCGAATACAGGAAGCTGTCGGGGAATCCCTCGGCCGCGAGCACCCGGCCGACGAAGATGGTGGCCGCCCGCGTCAGCCCGGCCTCCCGTGCTTGCGCGGCGATGTCGGCGAGCGTGCCGCGCACCACCGTCTCGCCCGGTTGGCTGGCCAGCGCGACGATCGCCGCCGGGCAGTCCGCGCCGTAGGACCCGGCCAGCTCGGCGGTCACCCGTTCGAGGTGGTTGATCGCCAGGTGCAGCGCGAGAGTGGCGCCGCTGCGGGCGAAGTTGGCCAGCGTCTCGCCGCCGGGCATGGCGGTGGACCGCGCCTGCGCCCGGGTGATCACCAGGCTCTGGCCGATTTCCGGCACGGTCAGCTCGCGGCGGAGCACGGCGGCCGAGGCGGCGAAGGCGGGCACGCCGGGGACCACGTCGTAGGGCACACCGGCCAGGTCGAGGCGCCGCATCTGCTCCGCGACCGCGCTGTAGAGCGAAGGATCGCCCGAACAGAGGCGCGCGACGTCGTGGCCCGCGCGGTGCGCGTCGACGAGCTTCCCCGCGATTTCGTCGAGGCTCAGGCCGGCGGTGTCAATGCGCTCTGCCTCCGGAGGGCAGTACGCCAGCAGGTCGGCCGGCGTCATGCTGCCGGGGTAGAGACAGACGCCGCAGCGCGCGAGCGTGTCGCGGCCGCGGACGGTGATCAGGTCCGCCGCGCCGGGGCCGGCGCCGATGAAGTAGACGGTCATTTCTTGCTCCCTCCTCGGGAAGGACTCGTGAGTGTTTATGACGGTTCTAACCGTCATAAACACTCACAAGCTCTCCTGCCAAGACCACTGGGTGACGGTCCGCGAAGGGGTCCAGCCGGTGAACCCGCCGAGCGGTTTCGCGTGTTCGACGGTGATCCGCTGCAGCTCACCGCCATGCTCCGCGTACGCGCGGGCCAGCACCTGCTCGGCCTCGAGCGTCACGCCGTGCGCGACGATCCGCGCGCCGGTGGCGAGGCACGCGTCGAGCAGGCCGGGGACGGTGAGGCCGCCGCCGATGAACACGGCGTCCGGCTTCGGCAGTCCGGCGAGTACGTCCGGGGCGGGGCCGGTGACCACCCGGAGTTCGGGCACCCCGAGCGTGTCCGCGTTGCGCGTGATGCGTTCGGCCCGCGCCGGGTCGCGCTCGATCGCGACCGCGCGGTTCAGCGGGTGCGCGCGTGACCATTCGACGCCGATGCTGCCCGCGCCCGCGCCGACGTCCCAGAGCAGCTCGCCGGGGCTCGGCGCGAGGTGGGCGAGGGCGGACGCGCGGAGGTCACGTTTGGTGAGCTGGCCGTCATGTTCGAAGGCGTCGTCGGGCAAGCCGGTGAGCGGCAATGCGGGACCCGCGCAATCGAGGGCGAACACGGTGAGCGGGCCGGGCTCGTGCGTCCAGCCGTCGGTGATTTGTTCGTTTTCGGCGCCGAGGTTTTCCAGTGCGGTCAGCGTGCTGCCGCCGTAACCGCGGGCTTTGAGCAGCTCACGCAGGTCGGTGGCGTTCGCGCCGAGCACCAGCACCTTGCGCCGGGGCGCCAGCGCGCGGGCGACCCGCGGCACCGCGCGGCCGACCACGGTGACCACCTCGGTCTCCTCCGCCGACCAGCCGAGCCGGGCGCGGGCCAGCGTCACCGAGGACAACGCCGGTACGACCTCGATCTGGTGACCGCGGTCCCGCAGGGTGGTGCCGATGCCCGACAGCAGGGGGTCACCGCTGGCCAGGACGCAGATCCGCTGCCCGGAGTGCTCGGCGAGGACGTCGTCGAGCGCAGGCAGCAGGGGACTGGGCCACGGCCGGGTGCGGACCTCGTCCGGGAGCGACGCCAGCTGCCTCGGCGCGCCCAGCACGACCTCGGCCGCGAGCACCAGCTCACGTGCCGGGCCGGAGAGCCCTGACCAGCCGTCGGCCCCGATGCCGACCACGTTCAGGCGTGCTGTGCTGCCCAGGGGGCGTGCCCCCGGATCCCGCGCCGGGGGTACGCCCCCGGACCCCCTGTCGGTCACGTCTCGGATCGCACTCGCCTCGGCAGGCTGATGTGACCTTTCTCCATGCACGTCGGACCACGCTAGACGACCGGTTTCCTGTGCGATGATCGGCCGGACGCCGACCACGAGGAGTGCTGTTGAAGCCGTACCCGTTCACCGCCGTCGTCGGGATGCCGGACCTGCGCCTGGCGCTGGTGTTGTCCTCGATCTCGCCCGCTGTGGGCGGGGTGCTCGTGCGGGGCGAGAAGGGCACGGCGAAGTCGACGATGGTGCGGGCGCTGGCGGGCCTGCTGCCGGGCGTCGACGTCGTGGACGGCTGCCGCTTTTCCTGTGACCCGGCCGCGCCGGACCCGCTGTGCCCGGACGGTCCGCACCTGGCCGGCGCCGCGGCGCACCGGCGGCCCGCGCGGCTGGTGGAGCTGCCCGTCGGCGCGGCCGAGGACCGGGTGGTCGGCTCGCTGAACCTGGAGAAGGCGCTGGCCGAGGGCGTCACGGACTACCAGCCAGGTCTGCTCGCCTCCGCGCACCGCGGCCTGCTGTATGTGGACGAGGTCAACCTCCTGCACGACCACCTGGTGGACACCCTGCTCGACGCCGCCGCGATGGGGCGCGCGACGGTGGAGCGCGAGGGCGTGTCCGTCTCGCACGCGGCGCGGTTCGTGCTGATCGGCACGATGAACCCGGAAGAGGGCGAGCTGCGGCCGCAGCTGCTGGACCGGTTCGGGCTGACCGTCGAGGTCGCGTCGAGCCGGGACCCGGAGCAGCGCGTGGAGGTCGTCCGCCGCCGCCTCGCCTACGAAGCGGATCCGGACGGCTTCGCGGCGGGCTACGCGGACGAAGACGCTTCGCTGGCCGCGGACATCGAAGCGGCACAACGGCTTCTGCCCGCCGTGAAGCTGCCCGACGACGCGCTCCGGCAGATCGCCGAGGTGTGCGCGTCGTTCGAGGTGGACGGCATGCGGGCTGACATCGTCACGGCGCGCACGGCCGTCGCGCACGCCGCCTGGGCCGGCCGGGACGAGGTGACCACCGACGACATCCGCGTCGCCGCGCGGCTCGCGCTGCCGCACCGGCGGCGGCGCAACCCGTTCGACGCGCCGGGGATTTCCGAGGAGCAGCTGGAGCAGGCGCTGGAAGACGCGCAGCCGCCCGCTGGTCCTGAAGACAACGGCCCCGGCCCCGAAGACGACGGCCCCGGCTCGGGTTCGACGCCGCCCGCGGAGGCGGACCAGGCGCCCGGCGACAGCGCTCAGCAACCCCAGCCCCAGCCCGGAAACGGGGACGGGTCCGGGAAGCAGAAAACGGTCGGCGCCGGGGACACGTTCCGGGCCCGGGTGTTCCGGGTCAAAGGCACCGGCGAGGG
Organism: Amycolatopsis sp.; assembly: GCA_036502365.1. GTDB lineage: Bacteria > Actinomycetota > Actinomycetes > Mycobacteriales > Pseudonocardiaceae > Amycolatopsis. Next base: position 20,809 of record DASXYS010000138.1, on the reverse strand, counting down.
CGAGCGCGGCCGCCGGTCGCGGGCGATCACCGACAGCGGGCGCACGATTGGCGTCCAGCCGCCGAGCGTCCGCGACGGACGGCCGCACCTGGTGGCGACCGTGCGCGCGGCGGCACCGCACCAGCGTTCGCGAGGCCGCAGCGGCGCGGGCCTGAAGGTGCGTACGCAGGACTTGCGTTTCGCTTTGCGCGAAGGGCGCGAAGGAAACCTCGTGCTCTTCTGCGTCGACGCGTCCGGCTCGATGGGCGCGCGGACGCGGATGCGCGAAGTGAAGACGGCGGTGTTGTCGTTGCTGATGGACGCTTACCAACGGCGGGACAAGGTCGGCTTGGTGACGTTCCGTGGCGACTCGGCCGAGCTCGCGCTACCGCCGACGATCAGCGTCGACGCTGCCGCGTCCCGGCTCGAAGGCCTGCCGACGGGTGGCCGCACGCCGCTCGCCGAAGGCCTGCTGGAGGCCGAGCGGGTGCTGCGGGTGGAGGCGATCCGCGATCCGCGCCGTCGTCCGCTGCTGGTCGTGGTCACCGACGGGCGGGCGACGAGCGGGGCGGACGCCGTCGCGCGCTCACAGGCCGCCGCCGGGCTGCTCGCCGGGGTGACCGCGATCGTGATGGACTGCGAGAGCGGGCGGATGCGCCTCGGGCTCGCCGGGGAGCTGGCCGGGCACCTCGGAGCCGAACACGTGCCGCTGGCCGACGTCGCCGCGGAGTCGCTCGCCTCGGCGGTGCGTGCGCGAACCGGGAGGGCTGCCTGATGCCACAAGGGAAACCCGCCGTCGTCCCGGAGGACGGGCTCACCACGCGCCAGCGCCGCAACCGGCCGCTGCTCGTGGTGCACACCGGCGAGATGAAGGGCAAGTCGACCGCCGCGTTCGGCATGGCGCTGCGGGCGTGGAACCAGGGCTGGTCGATCGGGGTGTTCCAGTTCGTGAAGTCGGCGAAGTGGCGCGTCGGCGAGGAGGCCGCGTTCCGCGCGCTCGGGAAGCTGCACGACGAGACCGGCGAGGGCGGCGCGGTCGAGTGGCACAAGATGGGCGAGGGCTGGAGCTGGGCGCGTAAGTCCGGCACCGAGGAGGACCACGCGGCCAACGGGCGGGAGGGCTGGGCGGAGATCAAGCGCTGCCTGGCCGCGGAGAAGTACGACTTCTACGTGCTCGACGAGTTCAGCTACCTGCTCAAGTGGGGCTGGCTGGAGGTGGACGACGTGGTGTCCACTTTGGTCTCCCGGCCCGGCCACCAGCACGTGGTGATCACCGGCCGGTACGCTCCGCCAGAGCTGATCGGGGCCGCGGACCTGGTGACCGAGATGACCAAGGTCAAGCACCCGATGGACGCCGGGCAGAAGGGGCAGCGGGGGATCGAGTGGTAGCGCGGGTGGTGATCGCCGCGCCCGGCTCCGGGCACGGCAAGACCACCGTCGCGGCCGGCCTGATGGCGGCCCTGCGCGCGGCCGGGCACCGGGTGTCCGGGCACAAGGTGGGCCCGGACTTCATCGACCCGGGTTACCACGCGCTCGCGACCGGCCGCCCGGCCCGCAACCTCGACCCGTTCCTGCAGGGTGACGAGCGACTGGTTCCCTTGCTGCGCCACGGTTCCGCGGGCGCGGACATCGCGGTGATCGAGGGCGTGATGGGCCTGTTCGACGGCGCGCTCGGCACGGAGGGCTACGCCTCGACGGCCCACGTCGCGCGGCTGCTGGACGCGCCGGTGGTGCTGGTCGTCGACGCTTCGGCTGCTTCCCGCAGCGTCGCGGCGACGGTGTTGGGCTTCGCGAGCTACGACACCCGCGTGCGGCTCGCCGGCGTGATCCTGAACAAGCTGGGCTCGCAGCGGCACGAGGACGAGATCGCCTCCGCGCTGGAGGCGACCGGCGTCCCCTTGCTGGGTGCCTTGCGGCGTAATGAGAACGTGCACGCGCCGAGCCGGCATCTCGGGCTCGTCCCGGCCGCCGAGCGCGCGGCGGACTCCCGGCGGGTGCTGCCGGAACTGGCGGACTGGGTCGCGGGCGGGGTGGACCTGGAGGCTGTGGTCCGGGTCGCGCGCGGCGCACCTCGGCTGAACGGTCCGATGTGGACTCCGCCGGGTGACGTGGCGGGGCCGCGGGCGGTGGTCGCGGCCGCCGCCGGGCCCGCGTTCACCTTCCGCTACACCGAGAACGTCGAGCTGCTCGCTGCCTCGGGTGTTGATGTGGTGGACGTGGACCCGTTGCGGGACAAGGCTTTGCCGGAGGGTTGCGCCGGGCTGTACTTCGGCGGCGGCTTTCCGGAAGTGCACGCGGCCGAGCTTTCGGCGAACCGGGAGCTGCGCGAGCAGGTCGCCGCCGCGATCGCGCGCGGGATGCCGGTGAGCGCGGAATGCGCGGGGCTGTTGTACCTGTGCGAGTCCCTCGACGGCCTGCCGATGGTCGGCGCCCTGCCCGCGACGGCCGCGATGACCAAGCGCGGCAAGCTCGGCTACCGGACCGCAGTGTCCCTTTCGGACAATGTGGTGGCCCCGGCGGGCACACGGGTCACGGGCCACGAGTTCCACCGCACCGAGGTGACCCCCGGCCACGGCGCCACCCCGGCGTGGGGCTGGGACCGCGTGCGGGACGGATTCGCGTCGGCTTCGCTGCACGCTTCGTACCTGCATGTGCATTGGGCCGGGTATCCGGAGCTGGCCCAGCGGTTCGCCGCGAAGGTGCGCGCGTTCGCGCCGGTGACTTCCCATGGATGAGTACGACCTGCACCACCACGGCGACCGCGAGGTCGGGCCGGGTTTGGTGGATCTCGCGGTGAACGTCCGGCTGCCTCGGCCGCCGGAGTGGCTGCGGCGCGAGCTGGCGTCGGCGCTGGACATGCTCGCCGCGTACCCGGACTCGACGGCGGCCGCCGAGGCGGTGGCCGAGAGGCACGGGCGCGCGGCCACGGAGGTGCTGGTGACGGCGGGCGCGGCGGAAGCGTTCACCTTGCTGGCTTCCGCTTTGCGGCCGGAGCACGCGGTGGTCGTCCACCCGCAGTTCACCGAACCGGAGGCGGCCCTGCGCGCGGCGGGGCACGAGGTTTCGCGCGTCGTACTGTCCGCTTCGGACGGTTTCACGCTGCGCGCCGAGCAGGTCCCCGAATCGGCTGACCTGGTGTTCGTGGGCAACCCGACGAACCCGACGTCCGTGCTGCACCCAGCATCGACGCTGGTCGAGCTGACCCGGCCGGGCCGGCTGCTGGTCGTCGACGAGGCATTCCTCGACGCTGTCCCGGGCGAGGCGGAGAGCCTGGCGGGGGAACCGCTGCCGGGCGTGGTCGTGCTGCGGAGCCTGACCAAGACGTGGGGCCTGGCGGGCTTGCGCGCGGGGTACCTGCTCGGCCCGCCGGACGTCGTGGCACGGCTGCGCGCGGTCCAACCGCCTTGGTCAGTGTCCACTTTGGCCGGTGTCGCGACGGTGGCCTGCTGCCGCCCGGCCGCGGTGGAGGAGGCGGAGAAACTGGCGGTGACCGCGGAGTCCGACCGGGAGTACCTGGTCTCCGGCCTGGCCACTGTGGCTCTCACTGCACCGGGCCTGGCTGTCCTGGGCGACCCGCGGGGCCCGTTCGTCCTGGTGCGCCACCCCGACCCGTCCTTGCGCGCCCGCCTGCGCGACGCCGGTTACGCGGTCCGCCGTGGTGACACCTTCCCCGGCCTTGGCCCGGAACACCTCCGGCTGGCCGTCCGCTCGCGTGAGGTGACGGACGGGTTCCTGGCCGCGCTGGCCCGGCTGCGCTGAGCTGGCCGCGGCTCGTCAGGTTCCCTTTCTGCCACGCGCCAGGGCGTAGACCGACCGCACGAAGGAAAAACGCCGAGAAGTTCGAGGCATCGGGACAGCCCAGCCGGTCCCCGCATCGAGCCGGGCTCAGGCGATCGTGCACCAGCGGCCGCTTGGCCTCGAGGACGAGCCGCTCGCACAGGCAGTCCTTGGCTAGTCCTTGGCGCCTCGGCCGGTCGCCGCCTGGACGCTGCGTGACAGCGTCCGCGACGAGTGACCGAGCCTGCTTCCGTAGTGACCGACGTCGTGATGAGCGCGGAATTCCTCCTCCACGGCGTCCCGGAACCACACCATTACCCACGATTCTTGCGGTCCGGCGTCGATTGACTGCGGAAAATGCGTAGGCACAGCAAGTATTCGAGTGCCGAAGATCTTGCTGTGAAGTGCAGAAATCTCCGAAGAAGACGGTTGTTGGATTGGTACGTCTGGGTGGCCTGAATAAATTCTGGTCACAGTTCGCATGATCGGGTCGATGAGGAGATAACAGAGACTTTGCGAGAAGAGTGATCAATAATCGAGAAAGGTCGAAGATGACCACCGTTGGGGATTGGACCTTGCATTACAGCTGGGGAAACGCGAGCAACTTCGCGCAGACGCCGATCAGCCTCAAGAGCGACGGGACGTTGAGCGGCCCCGGCGCCGGTTCGTGGCGCCAGCAGGACGGCACCCTCCAGCTGAGCTTCGACACCGGCCCGGCCAAATACGGCGGCACCGTCGACGCGAACGTCGCGTCGGGCGCGATGTCGACCTTCGCCGGCCTGACCGGCAGCTGGTTCATGCTCAAGCAAGGCGTCGTTGCCTCGGCGAAAGCGGACAAGGGCCGGATCGCGGTCGATGCACTGGGAAACCGCGGCTGACCTGGCGGCCATGGGGGCTTTCTCCGTAATAATCGTGCACTGAGAGGTGAAAAAGTGTCCGAGCACCATCGGCATACGATCTTCTGCATCATTCCTCCGCATATTTTCGATTCGATCGCCGAACGTGCGCCCGATCCCGAGGTCCGCCGTGCCGCGCTCGAGGTCCTTTCCGTCGACCACACCATGCGCAGCACCCGCCTCACCGAGCAGTTCTCCGGTGCGATCGCCGGCGACGTCGCGCCGTCGGTCACCGCGCATCTGCAGCGGTACGTCTACAACACCGGCACCAGCCAGAACCTGCCCGGCACGCTGGCCCGCTCCGAAGGCCAAGGCCCCAGCGGCGACAACGAGACCGACGAGGCCTACGACGGCCTCGGTGCGACGTTCAACCTGTACTGGAACGCCTACCAGCGCAACTCGATCGACAACGCCGGCCTGGACCTGAAAGCGACCGTCCACTTCGGAGTCAAGTACGACAACGCCTTCTGGAACGGCGCCCAGATGGTGTTCGGTGACGGCGACGGCGTCTACTTCAACCGGTTCACGATCGCGGTCGACGTGATCGGGCACGAGCTGACCCACGGGGTCACCGGCCACCAGGCCAACCTGGCCTACCACGATCAGCCCGGCGCGCTCAACGAGTCGATCTCGGACGTCTTCGGCTCACTGGTCAAGCAGTACGCCCTCCACCAGAGTGCCGCGCAGGCCGACTGGCTGATCGGGCAGGGGCTGCTGGCCGCGGGGGTCAACGGAGTCGCACTGCGGTCGATGAAGGCACCGGGCAGCGCCTACGACGATCCGCAGCTGGGCAAGGACCCACAGCCGGACCACATGAGCCGCTACGTCACCACCGCTTCGGACAACGGCGGTGTGCACATCAACTCGGGCATCCCGAACAAGGCGTTCTACCTGGTCGCCACCGCCCTCGGCGGAAACTCCTGGGAGCAGGCCGGACGGATCTGGTACACCACGCTGTGCGACCCGAGGCTGTCCTCGACCGCGCAGTTCGTCGACTTCGCCAACCTGACCGCCGCGAACGCCGCACTGCTCTACGGTCCCGCCGAGGCACAGCACGTCATCGACGCCTGGGCCCAGGTCGGTATCCAGGTCACCTTCGCGAACTCGAACATCTCCGGGAACTGGGTGCTGCACTTCAGCTGGGGGGCGACGTCGAATTACGGGCAGACGACGGTCTCGTTCAACAGCAACGGCACGTTCGGCGGTCCGCTGACCGGCAAGTGGCACCAGCAGGACGGAACGATCCTGCTGAGTTTCGACACCGGGCCCGCCAAGTACGCCGGCACTGTCGACGGCTCGGTCGGCTCGGGGGCGATGTCGACGTTCGCCGGTCTCGACGGCACGTGGTACCTGTCGAAGCAGGGTACGGTCGGGATCGCCGAGAGCATCCGGACCTCGGTCGAGCCGGGGACCGCGGATGCCTCGGGCAATGGGTTCTCCGCCACCGAGCCCGGTCACCGGACCCGCCGCCCGGCCCATGCGTGAACCTGGCTGCCACTGGAAGAGGGAGCACGTCCGATGCACGTCACGTTCTCTTCCGACGGCGGGTTCGCCGCTTTTCCCGGGCTGAGCCGTCCGTTCGAACTGGACACTGCCGAGCTTCCTCCGGCCGCGGCCGCGCGGCTGGAGGGGCTCGTCGTGGCGGCCGCCGCCGCGCCCGTCCCCGCGGCGTCCCCGGGCGCCGCGGACCATCGGACCTATCACGTGACGACCGACTCGCACAGCCTCCGGTTCGTCGAGCCGGTCGCCGACGGCGCGGCCCGGGAGCTGATCGGCTGGCTGGAGGAGTTGCGGCGGACGCGTTCCTGAACCGCCGGCCGGTCAGGCGGCCAGTGCCAGCAACGCGGCCGCCACCGCGACCTCGACGCCCGCGCCGAGTACGTCGCCCGTGATGCCGCCCAGCCGCCGGACGCAGCGGGTGAGCAGGACGGCCGCCGCGGCATATCCGGCGGCGACGGCTACCGGGCCGCGCCACCAGGCCGGACCCGGGCCCGCATTCGGGGCCAGGCCGGACAACACCAGCCCGGCGAGCGCCGCCGCGAGCAGCCCGGTCGCGACGGCGGCGAGCACCGGCACCGAGCCCGCGACCGTCGCGCCCAAGCCCTCCGGCCGGGCCGACGGCACCCCCCGCGCGCAGGACATCGACAGCGTGCACCGTCCGGCCAGCACCGCGATCACCACCGCCGCCACACCGTGTCCGGCCGCGACGGCGCCGGTCAGCGCGCCGACCTGGACCAGCAGGGTGAACACCAGCGTCGCGACGCCGGTGGGGCCGGAGTCGCCGCGGCGCATGACGTCGAGGGCCTTCGCGCGGTCGTAGGAGGCGCCGAGACCGTCGGCGGTGTCGGCCAGACCGTCGAGGTGCAGACCGCGGCTGCCCAGCGCCACGGCGCCCAGCGCGAGTGCTGCGACGGCCGGAGCGGGCAGGCCGAGAGCGTTGCCGCCCGCCACGATCAGGCCCGCCACCACCGCGAGTGGCACCGCGGCGATCGGGCCCAGTGCCATCGCGGTCCCGGCCACTCGCCGGTCGATGACCCGTGGCGCCGGCACAGGCACGGTCGTGAGGGTGCCGACGGCGAGGCGTACCGCGTCGCCGAACCGGCCGAGCCTCACGCCAGATCCGCCAGCAGGCCCATGTCCGCGATGATCGCCCGGGCCGCGCGCAGGGTCGGGACGGCCTGGACGGCGCCGCTGCCCTCGCCGAGGCGCAGGCCCAGGTCGAGGATCGGCGTGAGGCCCAGCGCCTTGAGCGCGTACGCCTGCGACGGCTCGGTCGAGCGGTGACCGGCGAGCCACCACTGCTCAGCGCCCGGGGCGATGTCGCTGGCGACCAGGGCGGCCGCGCCAGAGAAGACGCCGTCCAGCAGGACCGGGATGCCGCGCGTCGAGGCCTCGACCAGGAAGCCCGCGGTGGCGGCCAGGCAGGCGCTGCCCAGCGCGGTCAGGCGGTCGAACGGGTCCTCGACGTGGTCGGCGGAGCGGGTCAGGGCGGCCGACACCGCGGCGGTCTTCACCGCCAGGGCGTCCTCGGACACGCCGGTGCCGGTGCCGACGACCTCCGCCGCCGGCAGGCCCAGCGACGCCGCCACCACGGCCGCGCACACCGCCGTGTTGCCGATCCCCATGTCGCCGGGGATGAGCAGGTCGGCGCCGTCCTCCTCGGCCGCGATCTCGCGGCCCGCGGCGAACGCGGCGAGGGCCTCTCCGGGGGCCAGCGCGTCCTCGACGTCGATCGAGCCCGAGCCGCGGCGGATCTTGTGCGCGGTCACCGCGGCCGGCACGTCCGAGCCGTCCCAGTCCACGGCGATGTCCGCCACCCGGACCCGTGCCCCGACCTGCGCGGCGAGCACGTTCACCCCGCTGCGCCCGGCCAGGAACACCCGCACCATCGCCGCGGTCACCTCGCGCGGGTAGGCCGACAAAGCCGACACCCCGTGGTCGCCCGCGAACACGACCACCCGCACGTCGTCCAGCGGGCGCGGCGGGACCACGCCGTGCGCGGCGCACAGCCAGGCCGCCAGCTCTTCCAGGCGGCCGAGCGCGCCGAGCGGCTTCACCAGGCCGTCGAGCCGGTCGTACGCGGCGGCCCGGGCGGCGGCGTCGGGCGTGGGGATGTCGAAGCGCGGCACGGTGTTCTCCTTACGGCAGGTCGAGCACCCGTCCCGCGACGACCAGCGAAACCCGGTCGGACTCGGCGGACACCCGGTTGTTGAGTGCGCCCAGCACATCACGGAACAGCCGCCCGGACGACGTCGCGGGCACCACACCGCTCCCGACCTCGTTGCTGACCGCGACCACCGGCACCCGCGCCTGGGTCCACGCGGCCAGGAAGTCCTCCAGCCGGTCGTCGAGGCGCCGCTCCCAGCCGGGCTTCTGCCGCCACGCGCCGACCTCGTCGAGCACCCGCGAAAGCCACGTGCCGAGGCAGTCGATCAGCAGCGGGCCGGTGGCCGTGCGCAGGACCGTGGCCAGGTCAGTGGTCTCCACCGTGGTCCAGTGCGCGGGACGGCGAGCCTGGTGCGCGGCGACGCGGGCGGCCCAGTCCGGGTCGTCCTCGCTCGGCGGCAGGCCGGGCGCGACGTAGACGAGGTGCGGGTAGTGCGCGACGAGCCGCTCCGCGTGCCGCGACTTCCCCGAGCGGACGCCGCCGAGGACCAGCACCTTGCCGTCCTCGCGGCGGTACCGGCGTAGGGCGCGCGCCAGGGTCTCGCAATATCCGGCGAGGCGGTGGGCCAGCCCCGCCGACGTGTTCTTTCCCTGGGAGGCGGCGTTGGGCCCCGCCGACGTGTTTTTTCCCGGGGAGGCGGCGTTGGGCACAGTCATACCCGGCATTGTCGTGCACGCGCTAACGTTCGCCACGTGCCACTCCGACAAGCTGTCACCGCGGCCGGGCTGATCACCGGATTTGCCGCCGACACGCTGTTCGGCGATCCGCGTCGCGGGCACCCGGTCGCCCTGTTCGGGGCGGCCTCGACCGCCGTCGAACGTCGTCTGTGGGCCGACTCGAAACCGCGCGGAGCGGCGTACGCGGCCCTCTGCGCGGGCGCTGTGACGGGCCTCGGGTTGGTCGCGCAGGCTGCGACGCGGCGACGCCCCTTCGCTCGCTTCGCGCTGACGGCCGCCTCGACCTGGGTAGTGCTCGGCGGTCGTGGTCTCGCCGCCGAAGGCCAGGAGATGGCTCGGCTGCTCGAAGACGGCAACGTGACCGCGGCGCGACAGCGCCTTTCGCACCTCTGCGCGCGCGACGCGACGGACCTGGACAGTGCGGAGCTGACGCGGGCGGCCACGGAGTCGATCGCCGAGAACACCTCCGACGCGGTGGTCGCGCCGCTGCTGTGGGGTGCCGTCGCGGGGATTCCCGGGCTGCTCGGCTATCGCGCGCTCAACACGCTGGACGCCATGGTCGGCTACCGCTCGCCGCGGCACCGCAACTTCGGCTGGGCCTCCGCCCGGGCCGACGACGTCGTCAACCTGCTGCCGTCGCGGGCCGGGGCGGTGCTGACGGCGGCCTGCGCGCCGCTCGCCGGCGGCCGGGCGCGGGCGACGTGGAAGGCGTGGCGCCGCGATGGCGCGCGGCATCCGAGCCCGAACGCCGGACAGGTCGAGGCGGCTTTCGCCGGGGCGCTCGACCTGCGGCTCGGTGGCACGAACAGCTACGGCGGGGAGGTCGAGCGGCGCGGCACGCTGGGTGACGGCCGGGCGCCCGAACCCGCCGACCTGCGCCGCGCGGTGCGGCTCTCGCGCGCGGTCGGGGCCGCGGCGCTCGCCGTCGCCGCGGTGGTGGCGCGATGACCGGGCTGCTGGTCGCCGGCACCACCTCCGACGCCGGCAAGAGCCTGGTCACGGCGGGGATCTGCCGCTGGCTGGCGCGCCGCGGCGTGCGGGTGGCGCCGTTCAAGGCGCAGAACATGTCCAACAACTCCATGGTGTGCGCGGACGGCGCCGAGATCGGCCGGGCGCAATGGCTCCAGGCGCGCGCGGCGCGGGTGGAGCCCGAAGCGGCGATGAACCCCGTGCTGCTCAAACCGGGCAGCGACCGGCGCAGCCACGTGATCGCGCTCGGCCGGCCGTTCGGGACGCTGGAGGCCGGCGAGTACGCCACCGGCCGGGCCGGGCTGGCGCAGATCGCCTTCGACGCGTTCGCCGGGCTGAGCGCGCGGTTCGACGTGGTCGTCTGCGAGGGCGCGGGCAGCCCCGCGGAGATCAACCTGCGCGCCGGCGACTACGTGAACCTGGGCCTGGCGCGGCGGTTCTCCCTGCCGGTGCTGGTGGTCGGCGACATCGACCGCGGTGGTGTGCTGGCCTCGATGTTCGGCACGCTCGCCCTGCTCTCGCCCGAGGACCAGGCGCTGGTGGCGGGCTGGGTGGTGAACAAGTTCCGCGGCGACGTCGGCCTGCTGCGCCCGGGCCTCGACAGCCTGGAGAAGGTGACCGGCCGCCCGGTGCTCGGTGTGCTGCCGTGGCTGGACCGCGTGTGGATCGACTCCGAGGACGCCCTCGCCGCCGCGGGCTGGCGGCACGAGGCGCGCGACGGTGCGCACGGCGGCCTGCGCGTGGCCGTGGTGCGGTTCCCGCGCGCGTCCAACGCGACCGACGTCGACGCCCTCGCGGCCGAGCCCGGCGTGACCGTGGGCCTGACCGCCGATCCGGACGCGGTCGCGGCGGCGGACCTGGTGGTGCTGCCCGGTTCCCGGGCCACTGTGGACGATCTGCGCTGGCTACGCGAACGGGGACTGGCCGACGCCGTGGTGGCGCGCGCCGCCGCGGGCGGGCCGGTGCTGGGGATCTGCGGGGGTTACCAGATGCTGGCGGAGTCCATTGAGGACGATGTCGAGTCCGGCGCGGGCCGCGTCGAGGGGCTGGGCCTGCTGCCGACCCACGTGACGTTCTCGCCGGAGAAAATGCTCGGCCGCCCGTCCGGCAGCTGGCGTGGACACCGTGTCGACGCCTACGAGATCCACCACGGTATCGCCGGTCCGGCCGACGCCGAGTCCTTTCTGGACGGTCACCGCGCCGGCGCGGTCTGGGGCACCACCTGGCACGGCGCGCTGGAGAACGACGGATTCCGGCGGGCCTGGCTCACGGAGGTCGCGGCCCAGGCCGGCGTACCGTGGTCCCCGGTCCCGGGTGCGCCCGGTTTCGCCGCCCTGCGCGAGGAGATGCTGGACCGGCTCGCGGATGTCGTCGAGTCCGAATTGGACACCGGGAAACTCTTGTCGCTGCTGGATTCCGGCGCGCCGGACGGGTTGCCGTTCGTCCCGCCCGGCGCACCGTGACGGCTCAGTGCACGACACGGCCCGTCAGCACCTTGTCGCTCTCCAGGGTGCAGACCGCGGTGCGGGCGTGGGCCGACCAGTCAACCGAGCAGTGACAGCACAACGCCCGCCACTAGCACCAGCAGCCAGGCGCCGGTCATCCGGGTCCCCTCGTGGCGTCCCCCGACCCGAGCGCCGAGCTTGGCCGACCCCGGCCCTGTTTCCGGCAACCAACTCCGGGCCCGGGCCAAAACTTGGCACCGTTTCGTAACGGCCTCCGGCGGAAATGCGACGACGAATGGCGTCGGTAAAACCATCAGCGGAATCGCAGGTAGCGGCATGTCGGAATTCAGGATTGACGGCAGGCACGGGTCCTACGAGTTCGGCGACGCGGTTTACGCGACCGGCGGAGCCGCTCGCTTCTTCCACGGTAGCGGCCGGGACCGCGACCTGGTCTACAAGCGCTACCTCACCCCTGTCCGCGACACGGAGCCGCGCCGGAAGCTGCTCAACCTGGTGGACGTCGGCCGGACCGTGTTCCCCGGCGGCGCGGTGGCCCTCGGCAGTTCGCCGCAGGCCTCGATCTGCTGGCCCACGGACGTCGAACTCGACCCGGCCGGCGCTGTGACCGGGGTGGTCATGCCCCTGGTGCCCGGCGAGTTCTTCCGGGCGCAGGGCGACGCCCGCACCCTCGCCGCCATGATCACGGCGCGGGCGAACCCGCCGTCGGCCTGGGTGCGGGTTTCGGTGCTGATCCGGGTCGCGGAGATTTTCGCCTGGCTGTCGGCGAACGGCCTGGCACACGGGGGCTTCTCGGACGCCGACATCGTCTGGCGCGAGGCTCCTTCGCCGGGGGCCGTGCTGATCGGCGCGGACCGGCTCCAGCCCGCGGACGACCGTCACAGCGACTGGTACGCGCTCGCTTCGATCATGTACCGAGGCCTGCTGCTCGTGCCGGAGAACCCCGACGGTTCGTGGCCGAGACCGTCCCAGATCCCGGCCGGCTTCCCCGCGTCGCTGACCGGCCTCCTGCACCGGACCCTTTCGAATCCCTTGCCGGGGAACGGAAGGGTGACGCCCGAGGAGTGGCTGTACGCGCTCAGGGAAGTCTTTCCGGCCGGAACACCGCAACCCCCGCCGGTAATGCAACAGCCGCTTTACCCGCCGCAGTACCGTCCGCAGCAACCCCAGATGGTGCCGGTGACGCAGCCGGCTGCGCGCAGCTCGTACGTCGTGGCGGCCGTCGTCGCGCTGGGCCTGCTCGTGGTCATGGTCGGGGCGGCGGTGGTGTACACGGTGTCCCGCGGCAGCACGACGGCCGGCACGGCGCTGACCGGTGGGACGTCTCAAAGCACCGGGGCGTCCCCAAGCGGCCCCGGCTACTACGTTCCCGATCCCGGCACTTCGTACCCCGCGCCCGTCACCACCACGGAGACCGTTCCCGCCACCACGGACGCCGACCCGGGGGCGGTGCTACGGGCGCAGGCGGCCGCGGACTCCCCGCAGGTCGAGGCACTGACCGGGCAGTGGGTGCCGCAGCTGTCGTCCAAGGCGGTCGGCACCCAGGACAACGGGATCACCTATGACAACTCCGCCATCCTGGCCCATTACCGGCAGCTGAAAATCCTGCAGCCGAGCGCGCTGCTGCTGTCCTCGGCCGACTACTCGACGTTCAAGAACGCCGGTTACTGGGTCATCGTGCTGCCCCTGGGCTACAGCTCCGGCCCGGCGGCGAACTCGTGGTGCGACGCGGCCGGGATCGACGCCGACAACTGCTTCGCGAAGCTGCTCTCGCACACCGCCGGTCCCCAGGGCGCCACACTGAACCGGCGTTGATCCGAACAGCACAGGCCCGGACTGCGTGCGAAAGTAACGGAAAGGCGGGACAAGCAGGAGGAGCGTTCATGGCCGCGTCGTTGCGGGAGCAGGTCTGGGCGATGCTGCGGGCACTCGGGGTGGACTCGGTGTTCGGCAACCCGGGTTCGACCGAGCTGACCATGCTGGCCGGGTTCCCGCCGGACCTGCGGTACTACCTGGGCCTGCAGGAGGCGGCTGTGGTGCTGATGGCCGACGGGTACGCGCAGGTCACCCGCAGGCCGGTGCTGGTCAACCTGCACACCGGCCCCGGGCTGGGCAACGCGGTGGGCAGCCTGCTGACCGCGGCGTGGAGCCGGGCGCCGCTGGTGGTGACCGCGGGCCAGCAGGTCCGGGCGATGATCACGCAGCAGAACTGGCTGGTGAACGTGGACGCCACGACGGTGCCGCGGCCGGCGGTGAAGTGGTCGTTCGAGCCGCCGCGGCCGCAGGACGTGCCGGCGGCGCTGGCGCGGGCGGTGCACACGGCGCAGGCGGCCCCCTCGGGCCCGGTGTTCGTGAGCCTGCCGATGGACGACTGGTCCGCCGCCGCCGATCAGTCCGAAGTGGACGATCTGGCGGCCCGCGTGGTCCGGCACCGCGCCGCACCGGCCGCGGAGGCCGTGGCGGAGGTGGTGCGGGCCGTGGACGGCGCCTCTCGGCCGGCGCTGGTGCTGGGCGCGGCGACGACCGCCGAAGGGGACTGGGACAACGCCCACCGCCTGGCCGAGCGGGCCGGGCTGGAAGTGTTCACCGCGCCGTCCTCCGGCCGGAACGTGTTCGACGAGACTTCCCCGTGGTTCCGCGGTTTCCTGCCGTTCGGGGCCAGTCAGATCGGGGAACGGCTGGCCGGGTACGACGTGGTGCTGGTCGTCGGCGCGCCCGCGTTCACCTGTTATCCGTACTCCCCGGGCCGCTTCGTTTCACCGGGCGCGAAGCTGTTCCAGCTGACCGACGATCCGGACGAAGCCGCCCGCGCGCCACTGGGCACCTCGGTGATCGGGGATCCGGGACGGGCGCTGGCCGATCTGGCCGGCCGGGTCGCGGAGCGGAAGCGGACGCCGCCGGAGCCTCGGCCCGTCCGCCCGGTGACTGCGTCCGGGGCGACGGGACGGCCCACTTCGGACAGTGTGTACGCGCACCTGGCCGGCGTGATCACCCCGCAGGTTCGGGTGGCGCAGGAGTCGCCGTCCAACCTGGCCGAGTTCCACGACCGGGTCCGGCTGTCCACTCCGGACAGTTTCCTCACCACACCCAGCGGCGGGCTCGGCTACGGCCTCGCGGCGGGCGTCGGCGCGGCGATCGCCGACCCGTCGCGCCCGGTGCTGGCCATCATCGGCGACGGCTCGCTGCACTACAGCTCGTCCGCGCTGTGGACCGCGGCCCAGGCCGGCGCCCCGATCGTGACGGTGGTCATGGCGAACCGGGAGTACGCGATCCTCAAGGCGTTCGCCGGGTTCAACCACGTGGCGGGTGCGGTGCCCGGCCTCGACCTGCCCGGCCTCGACGCGGTCAGCCTGGCCCAGGGTTACGGCGTGCCCGGGCGCCGCGTCGAAGATCCCGCGACGCTGGCCGCGCTGGTGAAAGACGCGCTCGCGGCGCGAAAGCCCGCCCTGTTCGAGATTCCGACCGACCCGGCGGTGCCGCCGTTGCTGTGAACGGCTTTACGCCCGTACTGCGCCCAGGATGAACCGCGTCACCTCGCGGGGGTGCGTGATCAGCGACAGGTGACCCGAGGCGATTTCCAGCACCTCGGCGTTCATCCGCTTCGCGACGAACCGCTGCAATTCGGGCGTTGTGGTGCGGTCTTCGGTGGTGATCACGTACCGGGTCGGCTTGTGCTGCCAGGCCGCGGCGGTGGTCTTGGTGGCGAACAAGGTCTGCGCGACCCGGCCCTGCGCGGCGAACAGCACCCGCGCCCGGTCACGCGGGACGCCGTTGGCGAAGTCGTCGAGGAAGGCTTCCTCGGTCAGCCCGCCGAAACCGTTGACGTACACGATTCCTGCGTTCGCCGGCGGAGTGGGGAACTTCGCGGCCAGCGCGGGGTAGTTCTCACCGGCTTCCGGCGCGCGGGCCGACAGGTACACCAGCGAGCTCACGGCCGGGTGGTCGCCGACCTCGCTGATCACCGAGCCCGCGTAGGAGTGTCCGACCAGGACGGTCGGGCCCGGCTGCAGGTCCAGGATCCGGCGGACGGCCGCGGCGTCGTCGGCCAGCGAGGTCAGTGGGTTCTGCACCGAGGTCACGGCGACCCCGGCGGCCTGCAGGCCCCGGATCACGTCCGCCCAGCAGGAACCGTCGGCGTAGGCGCCGTGGACCAGCACCACACTGCGGGTCGGCTTGCCACCGGTCGCCGAGCCCGACGAAGCCGCCGAACCGGACGAAGCCGCCGAGGCCACGGCGCCGGTGAGGCCGCTCGCGGCGAACACCGAAGCGACCCCGCCGGATGCCGCGAGCTTGCCGAACGTGCGCCGGTCCATGACGGTCTCCTCCGCTAGCCGAACTCCTGCCCTCGACGCTAACCGCGTGCCGGGGGCGGCGCCACGACCCTGCTCGGACGTTCCCGCCAACGTGTCCGTTCGTACCAGGGGGTCAGCGCGCCCACTGCACGAGCGCGTCGAGCGGCAGCCGCTGCCGGCTCAGGCTGGACGGGCCCGGCGCCCCGGTCGCCTCGTACCCGAGCGTGAGCACGCCGGACAGCCCGACGTCGTCCGGGAATCCGATGGCCGCCCGGAGCGCGGCGATCTCCTCGGGATCGTCCGGACCGAAGAAACCGGTCGAAAGGCCCTCATCGGCCGCGGCGAGCTGGAGCAGGGTGAGCAGGGCGCCGCTGTCGAACCACCAGTACGGCACCGGCCAGATGGTCTCGGTGCCGTCCGCTTCCAGTTTGTCCGGCTGGCGGTAGCGCTCGTGATAGGACTCCTCGCGCACGCCGACGGCGATGTGCACGGGCGCCTGCGAGATCCACGGCGGGAATCCAGCCTCGAGGTACGGCTCCTCCGACGCCTCGGCGATCCGCTTCCGCACGTCCGGCGCGGTGATCACCACCAGCCGGTGGCCCTGGCTGAACCCGCCGCTCGGCGCCCGGTGCACCATCCGCACGATGCGCCCGAGCACGTCGTCGTCGACCGGGTCCGGCCGGTAGCTCCGCACCATCCGGCGGCCCCGCAGCACATCCCTGAACTCCATGGGCCGATTCTGCCCTGCCCGGCGCCCCGGCGGCCACCCCTGACCCGGCGGTCAGGCGAGGCCCGCGTCGTGCACCAGAATGGCGACCTGGGTGCGGTTGGTGGCGTCCACTTTGGACATGATGCGGCCCACGTGCACCTTCACCGTGGCCTCGCTCAGGCCCAGCGCGGCGGCGATCGCGGCGTTGCTGGAGCCATGGGCGACGGCGACGGCCACCTCGCGTTCGCGCGGGGTCAGCACTTCGAGCCGATTCTTGGCTCCCTGGACGGCTTCTCCCGAGGCGAAGTGCGCCAGCAGCCGGCGGGTGATCGACGGGGCCAGCATCGCCTCGCCCCGCTCGACCAGGTGGACGGCGCGGACCAGGTCCCGCGGCGGGGTGTCCTTCAGCAGGAAGCCGGTGGCGCCGTGGCGCAGCGCGGTGTGCACGTACTCGTCGAGGTCGAACGTCGTGAGCACCACCACCTGCGGCGCACCCGGCCCGGCGGCCACCAAGCGGGTCACCTCCAGCCCGTCGACCCGCGGCATCTGGATGTCGGTGAGCACCACGTCGGGCCGGTAACGCTCGACCAGCTCCGCGACGCCCTCGCCGTCACCGGCCTCGGCGACCACACTGATCTCCGGGTCGGACTCCAGGATCATCCGGATGCCGCTGCGGACCAGCGCCTCGTCGTCGAGCAGCAGGACCTTGATCACGATGTTCCCTCCTCGGGCGGAAACGCCGCCCGCACCACGTAACGGCCCGCGCCGTCCGGGCCGGTGTGCAGGGTGCCGCCGGCCAGGGTGACGCGCTCGCGCATGCCGATCAGCCCGTAACCGGCGCCCGGCAGCCCGGCGGAGGCGCCCAGCGGGTTGGCCACTTCGACGACCAGCCGCCCGTCGTCTTGGCCCAGCCGCAGGTGGATGGCCGCGCCCGGCGCGTGTTTTGCCGCGTTGGTCAGCGATTCCTGCACGATCCGGTAGGCCGCGCGGCCCACCTGGTCCGGCACCTCCGGCAGCGGGTCGGGCAGATCGGCGACGATCCGGGCCCCCGCGGCGGTGAGGTCTTCGGCCAGCCGCGCCACGCCGGCCAGCGTCGGGCTGGGCAGGGCCCGCGGGTCGGGCGCCTCGTCGCGCAGCACCCGCAGGATGTCGCGCAGCTCGGTCAGCGCGGCGGCGCTGGATTCGCGGATCACCTCGGCCAGCTGCCCGGTCTCCTCGTCCGGCGCCCGCACCGACAGCGCGCCCGCCTGCAACGCGACGATGCTCACCCGGTGGGCCACGACGTCGTGCATCTCCCGCGCGATCCGGCTGCGCTCGGCCGCCACCGCGCGCTCGGCAAGCAGGTCCCGTTCGCGCTCGGCCTGGTCGGCGCGCCCGCGCAGGGCGTCGAGCAGCACCGCCCGCTGGTGGATCCACAGCCCGGCCAGCGCCGGCGCCACCAGAAAGACCACGGTGACGATCCCCGTGGATTTCCAGTCCGCCAGGTTCTTCGGCGGGTTGAAGACGAGCAGCAGCACGAGGTTGCCGGCCAAGGCGACGGCGGTGGGCCACTTCGGACCACGGCGCGCGGCGACGTTGTAAAGCAACACGGTGGGTGGCAGCAGCGCGGTCGGCACGAACCACGACAGCGCGTCGCCGGCCAGCGCGGCGGTCAGCGGATACCGGCGCCGCAGCAGGAACACCACGAAGAGCGCCGCCGTCGCGAGCTGCCAGAACGGCGGCGTGCGGACCCGGTGGAGCCCGTCCAGCACGAGGGCGGCGGTGACCAGGAGAGCCACCGCCAGGTCGATCAGCCGGTTCCGCACGCTGATCACCGTAAGCCCCGGCGGTTTCCCACGCGTCGCCCGTGTCGCGCATCCGCGGGTACGACTTTCCGGTTACGTGGCTCCGGCTGGTCAGCCGATGCGGCCCGCCGGCGCCGGAGTGCATTGTGGACACATGACGAAACGGATGCTGAGGAACGCCGCCGTGGCCGGGCTCGCCGTGGTGCTGGCCACCGGCACGGCCGCGGCCGCGAACGCCGAACCCGGGACCCCCGGCGCGCTCAGCGCGGGCGAGCGGCTCTTCCCCCGATTGGGAAACGGAGGCTACGACGCGCGTGACTACGACGTCGCGGTCGACTACCGGCCCGGCGTCACGACGATGAACGCCTCAGTGACCATGCGGGCGGTTTCGACGCAGGCGCTCTCGTCCTTCGGCCTCGACTCGGCCGTGCCGCAGGTCCGCTCGGTGACGGTCGACGGCCGCGCGGCGCAGTTCGAAGTCAAGGGGGAGAAGCTGATCGTCACGCCGGCGCGCGCTGGCGCGAGGCCGCGCGTTCAGCGTCAAGGTGGATTACGTCGTGGACCGTGCGAAGAGCCCGGTCTCCCCGGCAATGCCGCTGCCGCCCGGGCTGGAGAACCCGCTGCCGGTCTGGGAAAACACTCCGGACGGGTTCGCGGTGCTCGGCCAGCCCGGTCGCGAGCACGCCGTGTTCCCGTCGAACGACGTGCCCGCCGACCCGGCCACCTACACCCTCCGGATCACCACGCCGGCCGACGTCGACGCCGTCGGGAGCGGGACGCTGGTGGGCAAGCAGCGCGACGGTGACCGGCAGACTTCGGTGTTCCGGTTGGACCGGCCCGCTGCCACCGACGTGGTGCAGATCGCCACCGGGCACTTCACCGAGGTCGACCAGACCGGCCCGCACGGGCTCCCGGTGCGCAGCTACGTCACGAAGGCCGCCAAGCCCGCCGCGCTCGACCGCGTCCGCGACACCCCGGCCCAGGTCGCCTGGCTGGAGCGGACGATCGGCCGCCCGTTCCCGTACGCGAGCGCCGGCGCGCTCGGCGTCGACACGGTCTACGGCGGTGTCGCGCTCGAGACGGCCGCGATCCCCACGTACGGCGCGGTGTTCCTGGCCGACCCGCGGGAGACGCCGACCCAGGTCCACGAGCTGACCCACCAGTTCTTCGGTGACGCGGTGGCCTTGCACGACTGGGACGACATGTGGCTGAGCGAGGGCCACGCCATCTACTACCAGGACCTCTACGTCGCCGCCCACGGCGGGCAGCCGTTCGGCGAGCAGATGCGCGGCCGCTACACGATCAACAACCAGCAACTCGAGCAGGAGGGCCCGGTCGCGCACCTGAACTCGCCCGCGGGCGTGCTCTCCGGTACCGACAACGGTGCCGCGCTCACGCTGTTTGCCTTGCGGAACCTGGTAGGGCAGCCGATGTTCGACCGGATCGAGCGGACCTTCTACGACACCTACCGCGGCCGTTCGGCCTCGACGCAGGCCTACATCGACGTCGCCCAGCGGCTCTCCGGACGGGACCTCGGCGCGTTCTTCCACAACTGGCTGTTGACCGCGAAAACCCCCGCGATGCCCGGGCACCCGGACTGGAAGGCCTGATCCGGCCACTGTCCGTAGTCTGGTCGTATACCGGCAGTCAACGTCACCTCGATGTGAGGCCGGTGGTGTGAGAATCCCGGCATGGCTGATTTGGTGGCGGCATTGGACGTGGGCGGCACGACCGTGAAGGCGGCCCTGCTCGACTGTGACCTGAACGTGCTCGCGACGCAGCGGGTCACGACGGCCCGCAGCGCGGACGGCACGGCGCTGGCCGAGCAGGTGGCCGAGGTCGTCTCGGCGCTCGCCGAGCAGGCCGGGACGGGCGCGCCGGCCGCGGTCGGCGTGGTCGTGCCGGGGATCGTCGACGAGCAGGCGCGGGTCGCGCGGTTCTCCGCGAACCTGGACTGGCGCGACGTGCCCTTCGGCGACCTGCTGGAGAGCCGGCTCGGGCTGCCGGTGGCGTTCGGGCACGACGTGAGCGCGGGCGGGCTGGCCGAGTTCCGCGTCGGCGCCGGGCAGGGCTGCACGGACGCGGCGTTCATCGCCGTCGGCACCGGGATCGCGGCCGCGCTGATGCTGGACGGGCGGCTGTACCGGGCGCACGGGCTGGCCGGCGAGGTCGGGCACATCGACGTCGGGCACCGCATCCTCTGCGGCTGCGGCGCCACCGGCTGTCTCGAGGCGATCTCCTCGGCGGCGGCCATCGCCCGGCGCTACACCGAGCACACCGGCCGTCCGGTGGACGGCGCGCAGCCCGTGGTCGACGCGGCCCGGCACGGTGACGAAGCGGCCGTCGCCGTCGTCTCCGACGCCCTCGACGGGCTGGGCCACGGCATCCGGACCCTGCTCACGCTGCTGGCCCCGGAGGTCGTGGTGCTCGGCGGCGGCCTGTTCACCGCGGCCGACTACGTGCTGGATCCGGTGCGCGACTGGCTCTCTTCGGCGCTGACCTTCCAGCGGATGCCGGAGCTGCGCCTGGCCAAGCTCGGCGACGAGGCCGGACGGCTCGGTGCCGGGCTGCTCGCCCTCGACCTGCTGGGCTCCCG